>CAZXAX010000014.1:0-37518 GCA_964638795.1 uncultured Bifidobacterium sp.
TCGTTCGGACCAAATTGTGAACTGCCTGCAACCCCAGGTAGTCCAATCAGGGCTGCGTGTGCTGGCGCACCCGTTTCGACAATCACGAACACGCCGAGATGGGGGCGATAACTAATCGCTTTGTCGGAGACTCGAGTTCGCGTTGATGCAGAAGATTCACGGTGTCGCCCGATCACCCGAAGGCGTTCAGTCACGCTGAGCTTCAACTTGATCTGATCAAGACTGTTTGTGTCAATCCGATCAAGATCGTTTTCGAACGAGTCAGCATCATCATCAATCAGTGCACCCCAGATGTAATGAACATCTGCGAACTTTGCGTCACGAATGAGCGAATAGTCCCGACAGTCAGGACTCACAACCCACATTGCCGAAGAGGAAACAGATTCGATGGTCTTCACGGTGGGAAGGTATTCCAACTGATGCCATGAGTTGAAGGGAATGTGGGACTCCGGATCAGAGAGTTCGAAAAAGACCCAAGCTCCGAATTCAATTCGCCTCACGATTGGCTCCTGAACTCAGATCGACAGCAGGATGCAGCCTGCAATTGGGCCCCCGCCGGCAGCTGCCACCGCAACGTTTACATCTTTTTTGGCTTGGCGTTCGCCGCCTTCGCGCCAGAGTTGTGTGCACGCCTCGTGAATGAATCCATAACCATGCAAGCGACCCGCCGACAGCTGGCCGCCGTGAGTGTTGACAGGTAGTTCACCTTCGAGCGATATGCGCCCACCACCTTCAATGAACTTTCCAACTTCACCCTGTGGGCAAAAACCAAGAGCTTCAATCCACTGAACGGTCAAGTAACTGAATCCGTCGTACAGTTCCGCTACATCCACATCGGCAGGTTTGATTTTTGTGTTTTCCCACATTGATGCAGCAGCATCATGGGCCGCCATTGTGGTCAGATCGGCACGTTGATCCCAGGTGAACCGCTCATATAGACCGCCACCAAAAGCCTCAACTTTGATTGGCGTGCGGGGAAGACCTTTGGCTGCATCACGCCGCGACACGATGATCGCGATCGCACCATCGGCGGGAATGTCGCAGTCGTATAGACAGAATGGTGTGCTGATGATGCGCGCCGACATGTAATCGTCAAGAGTTAGCGGATCGCGGTAGATGCCTGCGGGGTTAAGGCCAGCGTTACGACGCGCGTTGAGTGCGATCATGGCTAGTTGCTCACGAGTCATACCGTTGCGATGCATGTAGGCATCGCAAAGCATTGCGATCCAGTTGGCGGCTGAAATAGCACCGTAAGGAGCTGTCCATTCCATGAATCCACTTGCGCGGTATGGGCCACGGAACGAACCACCAAAACCACCAGAGCCTTGCGCGGTTGACTCCCAAACCGAACGGAAGCAGACCACATGGTTGGCGAATCCCAGTGAAACTGCCATGCAGGCTTCCATGAGTGGCCCGAGTTGACCTGCAACTTCACTAGCCCCGAGATACCACTTTGCTTTGATTCCAAGTGCGGCGTGGAGTTGGGTAGTGCTCGCACCTGACATTCCTGTTGCGCCAAGACCAGGGCCTGGATAGGAAGCAACACCATCGATGTCCTCCACGCTGAGACCTGCATCTGCAATTGCTTTCTTGCACGCCTCAATGGTGAGGTCAAAGCCTGTTCTGCCCAATCGGCGCCCCGTTTGAGATTGCCCGATGCCGGTAATTACCGCACGGCCCTGCAGATCGCCGCTCATGATGACACCGGTCTGAACACTGGAACCCAAACATCTTCGTAATGTTCAAATTCGACTTGAACTTTCATGCCGATGTGCACGGCTTCAGGCGGACAACCAATCACATTTGTGGTCAAACGCGTGGATGGATCTTCTTCGAGTTCAACAATTGCCACCGAAAACGGAGACGGCATGGCGGGGTTGAAAGAATGAACATTGATGGTCTTGGCAGCAACAGTCGCCTTGCCTGACACCGGTCGGGGCTCAACATTGACACTTTGGCAGTGGTAGCAAGCTGGCGCAGGCGGATGAATTAAGCCTGCACAATCGAGACATTTGTAGATCAGCAACTCACCACGCTCACCACCAGTCCAGAACGCCCGAGATTCATCGGTGATTTCAGGCAGGATCCGTGTTTCGGGAGATTTGTAATCGCTCACCAGGCTCCTTTCCTCGATCTCTGACCTTAGTGCTGTGGACCTAGGGTGGAAGGTGAGGTCACTAGAAATGGGGTCGAGCATGCTGACAGATCTGAATGGAAAGTTCATCGTTGTTGCAATCACTCGCGATGAAACACGAATTTGGCTCTCGGATGCCTCGCGCGGAACCGCCCCCGAAGTAATCACCCGTCCCAAACATGACGAGGCGCATCGACACGTTCGAGAAGCACAGGCAAACCATGGTCACAATTCAAATCACGGTGAGCGCGAGTACCTAGAGCAGATATCAATAGCAATAGCGGGCGCTGCTGATGTTCTCGTTGTGGGCCACGGCAAAGGCAAATCCAATGCCATGATCAGGTTCATTCAGCATCTGGAGCGCCACCATGTCGCGACAGCCAAGAAGGTGGTCGGGGCCATAGACGCAAATCTGCCAGCATTGACGGAGCCTGAAATCCTCGCTATTGCGCGGGATTGGTTTGAGGATCACAAACACGAACTTGTATAGAACGTGACTAATCGTCTCTTTTTTCATATTGGTCTTCCGAAGACTGGTACTACGTACTTGCAGGATTCTCTGTGGGCGCGTAAGGGTCAGTTGCGGCGTGCGGGGTTTTTGGTGCCTTTGCGTAGTGGTTATATGCATTATGCGGCTGCGTTGGAGATGCGGGGTGTGTTGCCGGCGCATTTAGAGAAGTTTGCTGGTGTGTTGGATCGGCTTGTTGCGCGTCTTAATGAGTGGGATGGTGATGCGATTGTTTCGCATGAGCTTTTCACGATGGCTTCTGCGGAGCAGATTGATGCTTTGTTTGCACGTTTGCGGGTTGGTGAGTTGCACATTGTGATTACTGCTCGTGATGTTGCGCGTCAGGTTCCTGCTGATTGGCAAGAGACTGTGAAGAATGGTTATCGGTTTGATTACGGCAAGTATGTGGATGATCTTGTTCGTGATGATCCAAGCACGTTTTTTTGGCAGATGCAGGACATTCCGTCGATTGGGGATCGTTGGTGTCGTGGGGTGCCACCTGAGCGTGTGCATGTGATTACTGTTCCGGGTTCGGGGGCGGCTCCTGATGAGTTGTGGCGTCGTTTTTGTTCGGTGCTTGGTATTGATCCGGATGTGTTTCGTGGTGCTGAGCGTCCAATGAATACTTCTATGGGTGTTGCTGGAACCGAGTTCATTCGGCAGATTCCTGAGTTTGTTGGTGAGGGCCCGCCGATTACGCCGGAGTTTCGTCATCCTTTGATCAAGATTCTTTTGGCTCAGACGATTATTGCTCAGCATGATGATGTTCCGATTGGGTTGCAGGCAGCTCATAGGGATTGGTTTATTGAAAAATCGGTTAGTTATGTTGATTACATCAAGCGACATAATTTTCATGTTGTTGGTGATTTGGATTCGTTGATTTCTCGGCCGGAGCAGTTGCCTGATCATGTGACTCCGACTGCGGCTCAGGTGGTTGATGCTGGGATAACGGGGATTATTGGTTTGATTGAGGAACGCGCCGAATACGAAAAACGCCTAAAACAAGAGCTGGAGAAGATTAATAAAGAGATTCACTCGGTAGATGAAGAGACAAGACGCGTAGCTAATGAGAATCAGATTTTGGGCTCGATACGCGGAGGCATTTATGCCGTGCGTAAAGCTCTGCCAAAGAGAATCCGATCTGCTGTTAGTAGAACTCCGGTTGAGAAATAATGGCGCGACGTCTTTTCATGCATGTGGGCACGCCCAAATCAGGTACTACTTACCTGCAAGACACGTTGTGGAGTCATAAGTCTGGTCTGAGTTCAGAAGGAGTCCTGGTGCCGCTTAAGGGCCCACTATGGCACTGGGCAGCGGCAATTGAGATGGGTGATCGCGAACTGGATCTCGGGACTCGAACGGGAGCGTTGCAGCGATTGATTTCTGCAACTAACAAATGGGAAGGCGATGTAATTGTCTCGAGTGAGTTTTTCCTCAATGCAACTCGGGAGAAGGTGGCCGAGTTTTTCTCGCAGCTGAATTGCGACGAGATCCATGTGATTATCACGGCACGCAAGTTGCTGTTACAGGTGCCTTCTGCTTGGCAACAAGGTGTCAAGAATGGGAATCCGATCACCTACGGGGAATTCCTTGCGTCAGCAATGGAGGATCGTGAAAAGAAATCATTTTGGCGTAGTCATAACACGGAGAGGATCGCTCGTCGATGGAGCCCAAATCTTTCTCCCCGGAATGTGCACATAGTTGTAGCGCCGGGTCGTGGTGCGGCGCCCGATGAGTTGTGGCGGCGGTTTTGCAGCGTGACGAACATAGATTCACAGAAGTTTTCCGGATTATCGGTTTCGCGTAACCCAACTTTGGGAGTTGCATCTACCGAACTAATTCGAAAGATACTTTCGAAAAGCGCAATGGCATCACCTGCAAACAGTCAGTTGCGTCGTGATGGCGTGGTTCGGAACTTGGCGATGGAAATTTTGGTACAATTTCATGACGAACCAATTGGTTGTCCAATTGAAGTCCAGCCGTGGTTTGTCGAGCAGTCAGAGTTAATTACAGCCGCCATTGAGAAGAACGGTTATCACATTGTCGGCGACCTAGGCGAGATGCGTTCATCGCTACTCGATGTTCCCGACCATAAGCAACCCGAAGATTGGCAGGTATTGCATACAGCTCTTGTCGGGGCCTTGGGTTTAATGCGTGAGCGCGATTCATTTCGGAAAGCTATGAACACCGAAGTTAAGACCAGGCAGAAGTGTCTTGTCGAAAGCAAGGCCAAACTGGCAGCAGTTTTGGATGAGAATCGGCGCCTACGTTCCGTTCGTGGTGGCGCGAAAACCGTTTCAAGTGGCATAAAGCGCCGAGTGCGACGGCTAATCTTGAAAAGTTGAATCCGCTAATCGTCACATTGTTTGATGCGTGACTAATCGTCTCTTTTTTCATATTGGTCTTCCGAAGACTGGTACTACGTACTTGCAGGATTCTCTGTGGGCGCGTAAGGGTCAGTTGCGGCGTGCGGGGTTTTTGGTGCCTTTGCGTAGTGGTTATATGCATTATGCGGCTGCGTTGGAGATGCGGGGTGTGTTGCCGGCGCATTTAGAGAAGTTTGCTGGTGTGTTGGATCGGCTTGTTGCGCGTCTTAATGAGTGGGATGGTGATGCGATTGTTTCGCATGAGCTTTTCACGATGGCTTCTGCGGAGCAGATTGATGCTTTGTTTGCACGTTTGCGGGTTGGTGAGTTGCACATTGTGATTACTGCTCGTGATGTTGCGCGTCAGGTTCCTGCTGATTGGCAAGAGACTGTGAAGAATGGTTATCGGTTTGATTACGGCAAGTATGTGGATGATCTTGTTCGTGATGATCCAAGCACGTTTTTTTGGCAGATGCAGGACATTCCGTCGATTGGGGATCGTTGGTGTCGTGGGGTGCCACCTGAGCGTGTGCATGTGATTACTGTTCCGGGTTCGGGGGCGGCTCCTGATGAGTTGTGGCGTCGTTTTTGTTCGGTGCTTGGTATTGATCCGGATGTGTTTCGTGGTGCTGAGCGTCCAATGAATACTTCTATGGGTGTTGCTGGAACCGAGTTCATTCGGCAGATTCCTGAGTTTGTTGGTGAGGGCCCGCCGATTACGCCGGAGTTTCGTCATCCTTTGATCAAGATTCTTTTGGCTCAGACGATTATTGCTCAGCATGATGATGTTCCGATTGGGTTGCAGGCAGCTCATAGGGATTGGTTTATTGAAAAATCGGTTAGTTATGTTGATTACATCAAGCGACATAATTTTCATGTTGTTGGTGATTTGGATTCGTTGATTTCTCGGCCGGAGCAGTTGCCTGATCATGTGACTCCGACTGCGGCTCAGGTGGTTGATGCTGGGATAACGGGGATTATTGGTTTGATTGAGGAACGCGCCGAATACGAAAAACGCCTAAAACAAGAGATAAGGGATGTGAACGTTGCAATCCGTAAGGCGCGTGCAACCAAGCGCCGATTAAAACGCGAGAACGCGATGCTCCAGTCCATTCGCGGCGGCGTATATGCGCTACGTATGGCCGTAAAAAGAAAAGTGTTGAGCTTTGTTCGCAGCAAACGGAGAGCGAAGTAATGGCGCGGCGTCTTTTCATGCATGTGGGCACGCCCAAATCAGGTACTACATACCTGCAGAACACGCTTTGGGAACATCAGAAATCTCTAAGGGACGCCGGAATCCTGTTGCCTTTGAATGGAATGGCCGACCACTGGACAGCGGCCATGGAGTTGCGGAATCAGAAGGCTTACGACCCTGGTAACAGGCACGGTGCGCTCAAGAAATTGGTTGCTGAGGTTAATTCGTGGCCTGGTGATGTGATTGTGAGCAGTGAGCTTTTCGGTCCCGCAACACCAAAACAGATCGAAAAGTTCTGGTCGCAGGTAAAAGCCGAAGAGAAACACATCATCGTTACCGCCAGGGACACTCTTCGCCAGGTGCCGTCAGAATGGCATGAAGGTGTCAAGAACGGCAATGCCAGGCGCTTTCGAGAATTTGTCGCTTTAGCGAGTGTCGATCGGAATCAAGGGTTCTTTTGGCAACGACATAATGTGGCAGCGATTGCGCGGCGGTGGGGGAAGTATTCCGACCCGAGTCAAGTGCATATCGTGACGGTACCTAATCGTGAAGCGGGGCCAGACGAACTGTGGCGTCGATTTGCCTCAGTGGTCGGCATTGATCCGAGCACTTACCTGGGTTCGCAGGCAGTAGTCAATGAATCAATTGGTAATGCGGCTACTGAACTTGTGCGTCGAATCATTGCTGCGAGTGATCTTGGAACTGTGGAAAAACAGGAACTTCGCCGACAGGGTTTGCGTCGAAGATTGGTTTTGCGGGTCCTCGTGAACTATCAGGACCAACCCATAGGTTGTCCAACTGAGTCTCAACCATGGTTCGTAAAACAATCATCTGCGATGATCCAAAAAATTAGAGAAGCCGATTATCACGTTGTAGGCGATTTGCAGTCGTTGCAGTCAAAGCTTGAGGTGGTACCTGACTTCAAGGAGCCAGAAGACTGGCAGGTGCTACACGCCGGGCTCTTCGGTGCGCTTGGATTGCTTCGGGAACGTGACAGTTTCAGACTTGCCATGGCCGCTGAGCGTCAAGCCCGTAAGCAGATCTTGCGCGACCTCGAAGTGGAAGTAGCGACAGCTCAGGCCCTGAACGACAGGCTGCGCTCATTCCGCGGAAGTTTGAGAACCATCCAAAGCGGTATCAATAGACGACTTCGACGATTGTTGAGACGATAATCGGTCTTATCTACCGGCGAATTTGTGGCCAATTTGAGATGTCGTTCAGCGCGGTAATTGTCGCACGCATTGCGTGAACCGGTACTGGATGGCTGATCAAGAATCCTTGCGCTTTTGCGCATCCGAGGGCACTCAAGGTTTGGAGTTGGCGAAGACTCTCTACGCCTTCGGCAACGGTGTCCATCCCCAAGGAACTACTCATCGCAAGAATCGTGCGCGCCAGTGAACGTGCGCTTGAATCGTCGGCGACACCGCTAACAAATGAGCGATCAATCTTGATTCGATGAATCGGAAATTTTTGCAAGAGCGATAACGATGAATATCCAGTGCCAAAGTCGTCAATTGCCACACGCACGCCAATCTCGCTCAGTTTGGTAAGCGATGCGAGTGCAATTTCAGGCTCCGTGATCATGACACTCTCTGTTACTTCGAGCCATAGCTGATCCGCCCGCACACGCGACCGCATCAGTGCCTCATTAACAATTGCAAAAAAGTTTGGATCATGAAGTTGCTTCGGGGAGACATTTACACTCATGGTTGCGTCCTTGCTGCAAACGCCTTCATCAATCCACCCACGCAAGTGTGAGAGCGCCTCGAGTAGCGCCCATGCGCCTATTGGGACAATGGTGCCGGTCTCTTCAGCAATTGGAATGAACTCGGCAGGGGAGACCATCGTGCCGTCCTCGCGTTCCCAGCGCATTAGGGCCTCGAAACCCACGACATCGCCGAGAGTGATATCAATAATCGGCTGATGGAAGAGCTCGAGTTCTTCGCGTTCGAGAGCTCGATAGAGGGCAGTTTCTACAGCGAGGCGTTGGGTGACACGTTCAAGCATTGATTCGTCAAACAGGGCCACACAATTACGTCCCGCATGCTTAGCCCTGTACATCGCTGTATCTGCATTGCGCAGTAATTCGTCGGGGGTAATCATTTGTCCCTTGCTTGCAACCGCAACTCCAATGGACGCCGAAACAAAAACATCACCCTGATCGACCGCAAGCGGTTCTTTGAATGCGTTGAGAACGTGATCGGCAAGCATCATCGCATCAGCCACGCTGTGCGTGCCCGGATCCAGTACTACGAATTCATCTCCTGCGATGCGTCCGACAATTGCGCGATCTGGAACCGCATTGCTCAGTCGCGAAGCAACACTCATCAAAACGTCGTCACCAGTTGCGTGGCCGAGACTGTCATTGATGGCTTTGAACCGATCCACGTCGATGAACAGCACAGTTGGGCGTCGACTGGATTTCCATGCACTTTGAAGCGCATCCGCCAAATACTCAATTACCAACGGTCGATTTGGGAGCCCAGTTAAGGCATCGGTTTTAGCGGTGCGTACCAGGGCGGCCTGCGATGCCGCATTTGACCGCACCGCCTGTACTACGCGGAACATCACGGTGGTGGCCAGAACTGCGATGGAAATTGTGCGGACAACTCTGTCTGCGGTGGACTCAGGATTTGTTACTGAGAGGAAAATAACTGGCACGACCAATGCCGAAGTTGTAACGACGAGTCTTCCTAAGAGGTTGCGCGAACTACGAATCGCGCCATGGTCGGTCAGCTGGCTGATTGATGGATGCATGAAAGCGGCAGCTCCCACGAAATAGCACATGACGTAAGGGGCATACGCAAAGTGTTGGGCTATCTCAACATGCCCCGATGTGTCAATCGCATACAGAAGATCGCCCAATAATGAAAGCCCGATCGCGGCTGAGAGCAGCGTCACCGCAGGTGTGCGAACTGCGTCGGCAAAGAGGAGATATGCAAGGAGTAGGACGACTACCGCGGATGCTCCCGTGGTGACACCGCGAATGATTGTGACCGTGGTTGTTTCACCCGTGACGTCAAGGGACGGCTGTAGCAATGAAATCCAAACAGTCAGCCAAACGCCAATTGCCACGATCACGGAGTCGCCAAGAACACTTGAGACTTCATGCGTGCCGCGTCGGTTTACGACCACGAGGAGACCGATGACCAACGCAAGTTGTGTGGCAAAAAAGAGCAGCTCTGACACAGCACGCATCGATTCATTTGGTGCGGTGTTATTGCCTGCTACCTGTCCCGCGACTGAGCACAACGCGACAACCAAAACCACGGGCCAAATGCGTCGATCGGGTTTGTGAATTGTTGCCGAAGCAAGCAACGCGACACCAAAGAAAACAGTGCTCGCCAGGTAAAGCGCATCACTCACGGTTGCGGAAGGAATCAACATGTGTACGCCGGCAAAAGTTGCACCCGACAGAACCATCAGCCAAGAGACACGCGAAAACCCTTGCTGCGACACGTTTTTACGGTACTAGATGACACCTTTTGCGGTGTGTGACCCGTTAGCCTTGAAGGTGAGCGGAGTGCCACTTCACGTGTAGAAAGCCGCCTATGTACGTCACCCGACACTCACACATTGTTGACAAGCAACTTGTTGATTCCCTGTGGTCTGTCTATGAGCGCGCCTACATTCGCACCGCCGAAGCCACGGTGACCCACGAGATGCTCGACCGGCTTGAATTCGCTGACCAACTCGCCGACCACACCAACCGCGTATGGGTCGTGTGGGACGAAGACCGCCCAGTTGGAGTGTCACTAATTTCAACCGATGTGAACCGAACCAGGTGGCTCTCTGAGCGCTATTTCAAGACCCATTTTCCGGAGCGCTACGCCGCCGGGCAGGTCCATTATGTGGTCTGGGTGACCATTGACCCCTCTTATGTGGCTTCAGCGGCAATCGGCACTCTGGCCAAACAGGCACTTGCTGTTGAGGCCGCAGACGGCGCCTTGCTGGTGTTTGACGTTCCCGAAATTAACCAGCCCAATGACGAGGGCGGGGCTGCTGAGCTGATGATCCGCCTCGCACGCTCGGTCGCAGAAGCGGATCTGGTTCCCCTGAGTACACAGAGATACTTTGCGGTCGATTTTTCAGGTGCGATTTCAGCCGCGCCGACTAGCGTTGAGGTCGATGAACGAGCACCGGACGCTCTCAACGTCGACGCGCGTCGCTAGAACGCACTCCCTAAATGCCTGACTCTGCCACGGCGGTAGTCGTCGTTCCCGGAACTCATCTGATGCCAACACTGCTTGGCCCCCGAGATGAATATGTGCGCCAGATCGAGCGCACGTTTCCCAATACCAACATTCACGTTCGTGGAAACGAAGTGTCAATCAATGGTGCGGAAGTTGGAAAAGTCGCAGGGCTTTTTGAAGAACTCGTTGCGTTGCTTCAGCGGGGAGCTCCACTTGATGCAGTGGTGGTGCAACGCGCAATCGACATGGTCAATTCCGATCAGCGACCCAGCGCGGTTCTCACTGATGACATCGTGAGGCCGAGTAAAGGTCGCGCGGTGCGGCCCAAGACCGCGGGGCAGAAGCGATACGTAGATGCGATTCGCGAAAACGTGATTACTTTCGGGCTCGGGCCCGCGGGCACTGGTAAGAGTTGGCTTGCAGTCGCATGCGCAGTTCAAGCGTTGCAATCAAAGCAGGTACAAAGAATCATCCTCACGCGACCCGCAGTCGAAGCCGGTGAGCGGCTGGGATTTTTGCCGGGCGACTTGATGGCCAAAGTGGATCCGTATCTACGTCCATTATTTGACGCCTTGCAGGACATGATCGATCCTGAAGTAATCCAGAAATACATTGAGCGCGGGGTTATTGAAGTGGCGCCGTTGGCTTTTATGCGTGGACGCACTTTGAATAATTCGTTCATCATCTTGGATGAGGCACAGAATGCGTCGCCTGAACAAATGAAGATGTTCCTCACAAGAATTGGGTTTGGATCACGGTGTGTTGTCACCGGCGACACCACTCAAGTTGATGTGCCAGGTGCACGAAGCGCGCTGCGTGGTCTCGAACGCGTACTAACAGGAATCGAAGGCCTGACCTTTGTTCACTTAGGCGCGGGTGATGTGGTGCGACACCGCATAGTCGCCGACATTGTCGCTGCATATGATCGCAACTCACAGCCGGCACGACCAGCAGCAGAGGCAACCGATGGCTAACCGAATGCCTGGTCTTGGTAGGCGACGCCGCAAAGGTGGAGACGGTGATGTCGAGGTCTTTTGTGTCGATGAACAAGTTGATGTGGCGCTTGACCTTGAGCGCTGGCGCAAACTCGCTTTAGCTTCATTGCGGGCCGAGGGTGTGTCGGGCCAAGCGGAACTCACTGTGGTCTTTGTTGATGAAGATCACATGTCTGAACTCAACTCGCGTTACATGGGCAAAACTGGCCCCACAGATGTGTTGGCGTTCCCAATTGATGCTGTGGAGGCTGAACCAAACAATGGTCCGGGTTCATTTTCCAGAGGTCCTGATCGGCCGGAAACCGATTTCTCTGACTTGCCTTTGCTGCTTGGCGACGTCATCGTCTGCCCGGCAGTTGCACAAAGGCAGTTTTCCTCTCATGCAGGCACCTTGGATGATGAAATCGCATTACTGTTGGTGCATGGGGTTCTCCACGTCATGGGGCACGACCACATGGAGCAGGATCAGCGTGAAATTATGCAAAGGCGTGAACGCGAGATCCTCGTCGCCAGTCACTGGCTGGGCGACCCACCATCAGACTTTCGTCAAGACCACCCCGAGGACACCGATTAATTGATGTTTGCTGCTGGCCCAACTTCGGGCGACATCGCAATGATCATCACGATCTTGGTGTTGCTCGTACTCCTCATCTTCATGTCGGTTGCCGAGATGGGATTATCGCGAATTTCCAAACCAAAGGCTTCGGCAATCGCCGAGCGTGGAGCCAAAGGTGGCCCAGCACTTTTGCGTTTGGTGTCGGATCCCGCACATTGGGTTAATCCTTTATTGCTGTCGGTGAACATCTGCCAAACGGTTCAAGCCACTTTGACTGGCGTAGTGGCGGGGCGTCTCTTTGGGGCTACTGGTGTAATCATCGGTGTCGTTTTAAACGTGCTCGTCTTCTATGTTCTCGCCGAAGCGGTGCCAAAAACTTATGCAGTGCTATACCCCGAGCGCGCGTCACTGTTGACTGCACGTCCCACACTTGCACTTGTTGCATTTCCGCCACTTCGTGTAATCGCAACTGGGTTAATCAAGCTCACGAACGTGATCGTCCGCGGCAAAGGGCTTCAAGAGGGCCCGTTCGTGAGCGAACAGGAGTTGCTCGGCATTGTTGAAGTGGCTGCTGATGATGAGGTGATTGAGCAAGAAGAGCGACAACTGATTGAGTCAATTATTGAATTTGGTGACACTGTTGTTCGCGAGATCATGGTGCCAAGCCCGGACATGGTCACTGTGAGTAGCGACGCCACGGTCAGCAGCGCGCTTGATGTGGCCATCAATGAGGGATTCAGCCGCATGCCCGTGCTGAATGCCGAAAACGACCAGGATGATGTCGTTGGAGTTCTCTATGCGAAAGATCTAATGCGTGCAGAACGCCAAGGTCTGGGCGTGCAAACCGTGATGACTCTGGTGCGGCAGGTCCGGGTAATTCCTGAAAACAAACCAGTTGCACGGCTTATGCGCGAAATGCAGGCTGAGAAATTTCACCTCGCAATCGTTGCCGACGAATACGGGAGTATCGCGGGAATGGTGACTCTTGAAGATTGTCTTGAAGAGTTGGTTGGTGAGATCGTTGACGAACATGACACCGAAGATGCCGAGATCGAACACCTTGCAAACGGTGAATATCTCGTCGAGGGTTCGGTGAGTGTGGCAGATATCAATGAACTGTTGGCTGTGAACATTCCTGATGAGGAGTGGGACACCGTTGGCGGCTTCATTTTTGGCACACTTGAGCATGTGCCCGAGGTGGGAGAGTCTGTTCTTCTCGACGGCTGGAAGTTTGTTGCCCATGAAGTTGATGGCCGGCGAATCCGTAAGGTTCGGATCGTTGCCGAAATGATTGAAAGGTAGGGAAGATGGAAGTTCGTCTCGATGGAAAAGTTGCGCTCGTCACAGGTGCGTCACGGGGCATTGGCCGCGCGATTGCTAACGAGTTTGCAGCAAGTGGAGCCAAAGTCGTTCTGTCATCGCGCAAGCAGGCTGACCTCGAGGTCGTCAAGGCTGAAATTGAAGCCGCTGGTGGTGTGGCAAGTGTTTATGCAGCAAATGCAGGAGACACTGACGCAGGTCGCGCGTGCGTTGAGCACACTGTGAAGACTTTTGGTCCTATTGACATTCTCGTAAATAACGCCGCGACCAATCCTTACTTCGGGCCGACGCTTGGAGTTTCTGAGAGCCAGTACGACAAGACTTTCCAAGTGAACTTGCGGGGTCCGCTGTTCTGGATACAGGCCGCTTGGGAAGCGTCAATGAAGCAACACCCTGGTGTGATTTTAAATATCGCGTCGGTTGGTGGGCTTCGCGCCGAAATTGGTCTTGGGCCCTACAACCTCACGAAGGCTGCGTTAATTCATCTCACGCGTCAACTGGCAAGTGAACTCGGCACATCGCGAGTGATCGGAATTGCGCCCGGGCTTGTGCAAACCGATTTCGCCGAAGTTCTCGTCAATAGTTTCGGTGAGCGACTCGCCGCGGAACTGCCGACCAAGCGCTTGGGATTGCCTGAAGACATTGCCAAGCTGGCCACATTTTTGGTTTCAGATTCAGCGTCATGGATCACGGGTGAAACCTTTGTGATCGATGGTGGCGCTGGAGTCGTCTAGAGCGAGAGCGACCGACGGTCAATTTTCCCACTCGGGGTGCGGGGAAGATTCGCGACTTGTTTGAACTTTTTTGGAATTGAATATCCAGGAAGTATTGCACCGAGGAATTCTTTTAGTGCCTTGTCGTCAATTGGTGTGGATGTCTCGACTGTGGCGCAAACAATGTCGCCCCATTTCGGATCTGGCTGACCAAATACCGCACAGTCGCTGATACCTGGATATGTGAGAAGTGCTCGCTCAACGGCATCGGGCCAAACATTTTCCCCACCGGTGATAATCATTTCCGTGCGCCGACCAAAGACGTTAAGGCTTCCGTTGCTCAAGAGTTCACCTGCATCGCCAGTGTCAAGCCATCCGTCGCTGTTTATGGGGCTGGAGGCATTGCGATAGGCGCGCATGAGCATTGGACCCCTTACGAAAATCGCACCTTCGTCCGCAATTTGAATTTCAACATCTCTCAGAGCATGACCGTTGTAGGCGATTCCGCTCCCGGTCTCAGTTGAGCCGTAGGTCGTAATTGCATTTGATGGGCGTTGGCTTGGTGGCTTTGCTCCACCGATTAAGACGCACTCGAATGCTTCGCTTTTGATTCGATCAAGCATCGTGGGCACAACCGAGATGAGATTCGCGCCGCCCTCTCTTGCAGACGCAATTGCGGAAGCACTGGCGTCCTTGGCGATTGTGAGTGGTATCTCGAGCAGCAGACTTCGTGCCACTACGGCGAAACCACCAATGTGTGCGACAGGAAGACAAGCAAGCCAGTGGGCGTTGCTAACTCCGATGCGGTCGTGGCAAGCATCCGCGGATGCTTTGAGCGAGTCCAAGGTATGGACCACACCTTTGGGTTCCCCTGTGGAGCCAGAAGTTGCAATTACGAGTGCATCACCCACATCGGCCGGCAAGCCATCTTCAAGTTGGACAAGTTCGGCTAGTGAGGTTTGGACGTGTGTCGGACGAATTGAAGCAAGGATTCGATCACGCATGGCATTAGGCCACCTTGGATCGAGCGGAAATACCGCATCGCCGGAGTCCCACGCCGAACGGACAACGTCAACGAATACTTCGTTGAGTGGGAGATCTACGGCGATCAGGCGTTGCACTCCCTTCACGCTATTTGCTGATTCGCACATTGATGGAACACAAGATGGGAGAATCGTCAGGTGAAACTATTTGCTAATCGCTGGTGGCTTGGCTCACGACCACGCACCCTGCCGGCGTCAATTGTGCCTGTAGTTATCGGAGCGGGCTGTGCCGTCGGGCTGGGTCAAGTGAGTTGGTGGCGTGGGGTGCCTGCCTTGATTGTGAGCCTGGCGCTGCAAGTGGCAGTCAACTATTCAAATGACTATTCAGACGGCGTTAAGGGCACCGACGAGAATCGTGTCGGTCCCGTTCGACTCGTGGCTTCGGGACTCGCAACTCCGCGCGAAGTCAAAAGTGCGGCGATAGTTGCCTTTGCTGTGGCCGCAATGGCGGGTCTTGTCCTGGCGTTGACCACAACACTGTGGCTAATTCCAGTTGGTGTCGCCTGCATTGCAGCCGGTTGGTTCTACACCGGGGGGCCAAGCCCATATGGGTATGCGGGCCTTGGCGAGATATTTGTCTTTACATTCTTTGGGTTGCTTGCAACTGCCGGAACAACTTTTGTGTTGTCAGAGGAAGTCACTGGCCTTTCACTGCTCGCGGGTGCCACCACGGGATGTTTGGCGTGTGCTTTGCTCGTGGTTAATAACCTGCGCGATATCCCGACCGACACGGTCTCGGGTAAGCGCACTCTTGCGGTACGGATTGGAGATTCGCGCACACGAAATCTTTATACCTTGCTCGCTGTCGTGGCGTTAATTGGTGTAGTTCTATGCGCAGCAATACGGCAGAGTGCACTAATTGGCGTTGTTGGGTTCGTATTTGCTGTCGGGCCGATTCGCTCTATTCGAAGTGGTGCGACCGGTCAGGCATTGATCGCAGTGCTCGGCATGACTGGCCGCCTGCAGCTCTGGGTGGGTTCTTTGCTCGCCCTCGGCCTTGCTGTTGGTTCCTGATCAGGCAGCGAACTCAGCAATTAAGCGCGCAACTGCTTCTGGGTCTTCTAACGGCACCGAGTGACCTACGCCTGGAACTACTGCCAACTGGGCATTGGATCCGATCGCCGCTTTCATTTCCTGATTCAAGCCAACAAACTTTTGGTCACGCTCGCCAACAATTAGCAACACCGGCATCTTGAGTTCGTCCAAGCGATGCCAGAACGATTCCTGCGCGCCGGTACCACAAAGCTTCAGGGATCGAATGAGGCCGTCGGCGGTGTTGGTCAATCGTTCGGCGCGTTGATTATTGGAAGAATTGAGTCCAGCGAACATGGGCATCGCCATCCATTCATCTACAAATGCCTCGACACCAACGGCCCTAATTCTTTCTGCCAGGTTTGAATCCGCTGCAATTCGCGATTCACGTTCGGCGTGGTCTTGTATGCCTGGTGATGCACTTATAAGTACGAGTCGTTCAACTTCTTCAGGAAACTGCAGAGCCGCATGGAGCATGATGCGTCCGCCCAATGAATATCCAACATAAGTGGCTTCTCCCGCAATGTTGTTAATTGCTTCGGCTGCTTCTGAGCAGTTGAAGGGAAGCATCGCCGCGTCGCCGTGCCCTGGGGCATCAAAACTGATGGTATGAAAATCACCGCCCAATTCAGATATGACTGGGTTCCATGCACTCTTGGTTTGGGTGAAGCCGTGTAGGAGCGCAATGTGTGGTCCCGCTCCCTTCTCAATATATGGAAGGAACATCAGTCCCGCTCCGCCATGCGACGCAATGCAGTTTCAAATACCTCAACCTCTTGAGCTCCAGGGATTTGCCACGCGCCATTGACCACAAATGTCGGCACTGCGTGAATGTCAAAATCTTTTGCACGCGCAATTCCAGCCTTCACTTGATCTGCGAAAGCGTCCGTTGCGAGGACTTCGCGTGCCTGAGCCGAATCGAAACCGGCATCTTCGGCGAGACTGACCAGCGTGTCCGGGTCGCCGATGTTCTTTCCTTCCTCAAAGTAGGCACGCATCAAACGCAGATTGAGTGTTGCTTGAGCTTCGGAGCCGTGTGCCGAAAGTGCCCACTCGAGTAGTCGGTGGGCGTCAAAGGTGTTGGCTCGTAGTGCGCGATCCATCCGAAAGGTAATTCCATCGGCCGCGGCAACTCGTGTGACGTGACCGATGATCTGCTGCGCGCGTTCAGGACCTCCAAACTTCCTGGCGTAACCCTCACTGACGGGCCTCGCTTCCCCGGCTGCGGTTGAAGGATCTAACTGGTAGGGGCGATATACGACTTCCACTGGCAGACTTGGAAGGTCAGCTTTCACGCGCTCAAGTGCTGCCTCAAATCGGGTCTTGCCGATGTAGCACCAGGGGCAAATGACATCAGACCAAATTTCAATCAACACGAATGCAACGATAGAGCCATGACCGCCAACCTTCCTCGCCCTGAAGATGTTCAGGCTTCTTTCTGTGCGGTCATTGTTGATCAATGGGCAACTGATGGAGTTACACACGCTTTCGTGTCACCCGGCTCCCGGTCCACGCCTTTGGCCCTGGCTTTGGCCGAGGAGCAGCGAATCCGAGTGGAGATTGTTCATGACGAACGCTCAGCAGCATTCATGGCTCTCGGTGCGGGTCTTGCTACTGGTGCTCCCGCAATAGCGCTTTGCACGAGTGGAACTGCGGCCACGCACTTTCATGCCGCTGTAGTTGAAGCCGATCTGAGTGGCGTGCCACTGATTGCATGCACCGCAGATCGCCCACCAGAATTGCAAGGCATTCGCGCCCCGCAAACGATCAACCAAAAGAACTTGTATGGCGATTCAGTGCGGGCATTCATCGATCCCGGTGTACCCGAATGGGATGAACGCAGTCAATGGCGAAACTTTGCTCGTCAGGCTTTTGTTTCCGCGACTGGTTTCGGGCGTGGGCCTGTGCATGTGAATTTGCCTTTCCGCGAACCCCTGGTGGGAACGCCCGTGATGGAACCGCATTCGATTGAAGATTCGGCCTTTGTGCGCAACGAAGTGCGTCCCACAAAAAGTGACGTAGCGATGCTGGTGGGCCACATTTCGGGACTGCGTGGAGTGATCGTTGCGGGGCACGGTTGCAGAGGCATGAAGCAGGTGATTGAACTCGCAGATCACCTCAACTGGCCCGTAATTGCCGATTCGCGAAGCGGTCTCCAGCATCATGACGGAGTGATCACGCACGCGGATGCGTTCTTGCGTGAAACGAACACTGCTCAACGACTGAAGCCCGAGGTGGTTTTGCAGCTGGGTGAAGGCCCGGCGTCGAAAGTGCTCGGTCAATATCTTCATGATGGGAAAGCGAAGATAATTCAGATCAGCGATCGGCCCGAGAATCGGGATCCATTCCGTGATGTTGCGATTGCGTTGAATGGTGATCTCAAAAAGATCGTTGTGGCGCTACTACGAGAAGTCCAGAAGCTGAGTCCAGTCGCCATGCAATTTAAAGATGCTTGGATTTCAACAGACCGTGTAGCCGCCGGAGTCATCGCTGAGTGTCTAAGTCGATCCCTAACTGAGCCAGCTGTGGCAAACACTGTGGCGGATGCAGCGAGAGCTGGGCAGATGATTGTTGCCTCGTCGTCAATGCCAATACGTGACCTGGAGTGGTACTCGCGTATGGGCAAGGGGATCACGGTCCTGTCGAACAGGGGGGCCAACGGAATCGATGGCGTCTTAGCAACCGCAATAGGCGCAGCCAGCACAACAACTAAGACCGTCCATGTCCTGATCGGTGATGTGGCGTTTTTGCATGACTCGTCGTCATTGACCGCGCTCAAGATGAGGGATGTCAACATGCGGATCGTCGTTACGGACAACGATGGTGGAGCGATTTTCTCATTCCTTGCGCAGAAGCAAACACTTACATCTGAGCGCTATGAGCAATTGTTCGGCACCCCACATGGCACGGACCTCATCAAGTTGGCCAAAGCACACGGTCTGAAGGCGGTTGCGGTCTCAACTCGCGAAGCACTCAAGCGTGCCCTAGCTGGACGCGGAGTGAAGGTCATTGTTGTCAAGACAAATCGTGACTCAAATCTTGAGGAACACAACCGTATTAACGCTGCAGTGAGTCAACGCCTGTCGAATCAGTGATCGCGGAGAGCATTGCTTTGAATTTGGTCTGAGTCTCAGAGAGCTCAGAGTCAGGCTCACTGTCAGCCACGATTCCACAACCCGCGAATAAATGTGCGCGTCGACGCGACTCGTCGAATTCAGCGCAGCGAATCGTTACCGCCCACGTGCCATTGCCGTGCGCATCGAGCCAACCAATCGCGCCACCATAACGCCCGCGATCCAACCCCTCGTGTTGCCCGATCCACTTGATGGCTGCTTCACGCGGGGATCCGCCTAACGCCGGAGTAGGGCACAACTCGCGTGCAAGTTGAAGAACTGAAGTGTGCGGGCGTGTAAGCACCCCTTCTGCCGCAGAGCCCAAGTGCTGCACATTTGCAACCTGAACTATCGACGGCTCTGGCTCCCAGTCGAGGTAGGAGCAATACGGCAAGAGTGTCTCACGCACCATGTCAATGACGATCTTGTGTTCTGCCTGATTCTTATCCGAACGCAATAGCTGATCGGCAAGACGGTCATCCTCTTGCGTATTGCCGGTGCGTGGAGCGGTGCCAGCAAGCGGGTGACTGCGTACAACTCCATCAAGTACCTCCACTAAAAGCTCAGGTGATGCACCGACTAGACCATCAAATGAATACCGATAGCTTGAACCGTAAGAAGCTTTCAAACGTTTCAAAATCATGCCAATACTCATCGGGTGGTCGGCATCTATAAACAGGTCGCGAGCTAGCACAACTTTTTGGAATTCGCCTTGCCTGATCGCATCGGTGGCAAGACTCACTATGCGCTTGTAATCATCGGGGGAAACGTGTCCGGATTGCAGGCTGTACTTTGTCGGCGAACTCGGTGCGATTTCCGCTACTTGAATTTGCGATGTGTCGCCCTCTAGGCGGGTGATGTAAGCGGTTCCGTCTTCTCGCTTGCCAATCAGCACCTCGGGGACGATGAAAGTGGGCTCACGATCCGAGAGGAAAGGAATAGCGCCGAATGCGACCGCACCAGTGCCTGGGCCACCTACATGGTTGTCGCATTCAATTGCCCGAAGTGCTGCTTCAATATCTTTGGCCGTGCCAGTGACAAGTGTTCCGCGTCCTGCGATGCCAACACCATCTCGCACAAAAAGCATTCCTTCGTCGCCTGCAAAATCATTCAGATCGATGTGGTCCTTTAGCGGGCTCGTTACGAGACGCATGAATCAGTGATCTCTTGTGGCGACCATTAGTTGCGTAAGCCCACCACTCAATAGACGATGTGTGGCATCAGCAAAGCCAGCATTTCTTAGATCACCAAGCATCTTTGCTGGCGCGGGTAGATACGCCACACTCTTTGGCAAGTAGCGATACGCAGCTTTGTCAGAGAGCAACGCACCGATTTTGGGGACGATCTTCCCGAAGTAGATGTTGTTGCCGAATCGAATTATTGGGTTGGTGGGAACCCCAACATCCAAGAGCGCTATTCGCCCGCCGGGGCGCACCACCCGTGAAAGCTCGTTAAAGAATTGCGGGAGGTCGACCAGATTGCGAAGCGCGAAACCACAAGTGATTCCATCAACTGAGGCATCCTGAACGGGAAGTCGCAAGATGTCGGATTGCATTCGTTGAGCACCGCTTCGATCAGCTGACAGCATGCCAAAAGAGAGATCCACCGAGATCGGATGCATTCCCAACTTCTTCAGATCGATGCACAGGTCGCCAGTGCCACCTGCCAGGTCCAGCACAAGAGAACCGGTAGCAAGATTGAGAGAGCGGATTGCCTTACGGCGCCAGCGGACGTCGAGGCGAAAGGTCATTATGCGGTTTACGAGGTCATAGCGGGGAGCGATCGCATCGAACATTTGCTGCACTGCCTTGGCCTTTTCGGCACCTTGGGGCAACTGGTCGGTGTCCCATGACGGGCGGCTCGGCTCCTGCACATCATGAGCCTATAGCGTTGCGGTCAAAGACTGACTGGGGAAACATGATCGACTTCACCTTTGAACCCGATGTTGAAAGTGTGCGCATGAAAGTGCGCGAATTCATGGATGTGGAAGTGCGTCCAGCATGGGATGCAATTGACCAGAGCGATCGAGCGCAGGTTGTTAAGGCAATTGTCACATTGCGCAAAAAGGCTCGTGAGGAGTGGAATCTCTGGCTGCCACACATGCCACCGGAGTGGGGTGGAATGGGGCTCGGGCCAACCGCTATGGCGGCTGTGAGTGCTGAAGCGGCAAAGGTCGGTATCGGTCCTTTTGTGCTGAATGCTCAAGCGCCTGACGAAGGGAATCAGCACACACTCTTGCACTGGGCAACTCCGGAACAAAAAGAGAAATATCTGAAGCCGTTGTGCGAAGGTACCGCGCGCAGTTGTTTTGCGATGACCGAGCCTGAAGTAGCAGGCAGTGATCCAACGCTAATCAAAACGTTTGCTTACAAAGATGGTGATGAGTGGGTTATCAATGGTCACAAATGGTTCATCTCAGGCGCACGTGGAGCAAAGTTCGCACTTTTAGTAGCGCGCACAGAAGAAAACCCCGATCAGCCCCAGGCAGCGAACTCATGCTTCATTGTTGATCTACCCAGCGAAGGTTGGAATGTTGTCCGTGATGTCGAGACCATGTCGGGAGGACACAACCATTGTGAAATCTTGATTGAAGATCTTCGTGTTCCTAACGCGAACATGCTTGGGGGTCGCGGGCAAGGTCACTTGCTCGGTCAGTACAGGCTCGGCCCCGCCCGACTCGCTCATTGCATGCGGTGGATCGGTCAGGCAGAGACTGCGTTGGACATGATGGTGAAGCGATCACTTGAGCGGTACTCACACGGATCGATACTTGCGGAGAAGCAAGGAATCCAATGGATGATTGCCGATTCGGCAATGGAGCTGTATCAGTGCAAGTTGATGGTTCTGCATGCGGCATTCAAAGTTGAAAACAAGATGGATTTCATCAGCGAAGTCTCGATGGCTAAACACTTTGTAGCGAACAGCCTCTGGCGCATCATCGACCGCGCAATCCAGGTACATGGAGCGCTCGGCTACAGCACCGACACGCCGCTTGCAGGAATGCTTCAGCAGGCGCGTTGGAGCCGTTTTGCTGATGGTGCCGATGAGATTCACCAGATGCGAATCGCTCAGAGAACCATTGCCGCCTATAAGGATCACGGAACCACCAAGCGCGCAACCGGTGATCTGCCGCTTTAACGCGTGATGAGATTGATGACGGAATAAGGTTCAGGCCATGGCTGATGTGATTTTTGGGATGTTCATTCCCCAGGGTTGGAAGATGGAACTCGCCGAAATCGAGTCCGACGTCGATAAGTGGAGCAAATCGGTGGAGATCGCCCAGTTGGCGGAGAAACTTGGATACGACTCCCTGTGGGTCTATGACCACTTCCACAATGTCCCACGACCCGCACACGAGGCAGTCTTTGAGTGCTGGACCACAATCTCTGCAATTAGTCAACTAACAACAAAAATTCGCCTCGGTCAGATGGTTGGCTGTAACAGTTACCGCTCACCCGGCTTGCTGGCAAAGATCACTTCGACTGTCGATGTGATTTCCGGTGGCCGCCTTGATTGGGGCATTGGTGCTGGGTGGTACGAAAACGAATACCGCGGTTACGGCTTTGATTTTCCTAAACCTAAAGATCGAATCGGAATGCTGCGCGAAAGTGTGGAGATCGTGCGTTCAATGTGGATGGACCGTGAAACCAATTACGACGGCAAGTACTACACGATGTCGCGTGCGAACTGTGATCCGAAGCCACTGCAAAAGCCCCATCCTCCAATCTGGATTGGCGGAGGTGGGGAACAATTAACCCTTCGTGTTGTTGCCGAGTATGCCGACTACTCAAACTTTGGCGGCAAGCCAGATGAGTGGGCGCGAAAGCGCGAGATCTTGAAGGAGCACTGCAAGGCCGTTGGTCGAGATGAAGAGACCATCGGTAAAACTTGGAGCCCCGAAGTCTTCATTCGTGAAACAGAAGCAGAGTTACGCGAAGCGGGAAGCCGCAACCTGTGGGGCGAACCATTTGATTCCTGGCGCGATGGGAATTTGGTTGGCACGCCAGAACAAGTGGCCGAAAAGATCGCCACTTATGTGTCACTCGGATGCACTGGCTTTATTCCTTGGTGCCCTGATTATCCGAGCACTGAGACCATGACTCTGCTGGCTGAAAAAGTAATGCCAGAGTTTCGCTGAGCATCAACCGAGATAACGGTAGACAACCTCTGCTACGCAAGCTGGTTTTGGCGCACCTTCAACTTCGAAGGTGACTGCGTAGGTGACCTGCGCGCCTCCATTGACTGCTTCCACATTTGCGATTGCGACCCCAGCACGCACTTTTGCACCGACTGGAACTGGTGAAGGGAATCGGACCTTGTTGGCGCCGTAGTTCAACGCCATAGTCACACCCTTCACAATTGCAACCTGTGGAATGAGTACTGGAGCTAGTGAGAGTGTCAGATAACCGTGCGCAATCGGACCTCCAAAGGGTCCACTCTTTGCTTTCTCAACATCCACGTGGATCCACTGATGGTCACCTGTGGAGTCAGCGAATAGGTTCACCATCTCCTGAGTGACTGTTACGTAGTCGCTGTGACCGAGCTGCTTGCCGACATATTGAGGTAACGCCTCAATACTTTCAATAACCGTGTTAGCCATGCTTTGAGGTTACGGGATGCGGCTGGTTCAACGGAACCAGAGTCGCTGATGCTCCCGACTTTGGGGATGCAGCAGTAGGGCGCACAGGGCCGCTTCGAAAATGAATCCAATCGTGTCTCCGCCAGTGAATTTGTCCCACAGCGAAACGGAGCCTCCCGTGAGACCCTCGAGGTCTGAAATCGCCCAGTACCGCAATACAAAAGGGGCGAATGCAGCGACAACTGCCAGCCAATACCCAGACTTGCGATCATTAGCCATTAGAAAGCCACCGAAAATATTCGCTACGACTACAAAAAGACCAACGAGTATTCCAAGACCCCACCGGTACCTGAAGTAACCGAGATAGTCGGTCTTATCGAGAACCGAAATAAAGGCAAAGAAGCCATTGATGTAGAGCAAGAAGGTCGCTATTTGCAGCGTTTGTGGCTGGAGTCGATCCGTCCACTTGCGGAAGTTGAGATTGGACACACGACGAGTCTTGCATCATTCAAAGTAGAGTCGCGGTCAATGAGGTCGGGTTTTGTAGCAGTGGTCGGGCGCCCCAATGTGGGCAAGTCCACACTCATGAATGCCCTTTGTGGTCGCAAAATATCAATAGTTTCTGACAAACCCCAGACCACGCGGCATCGAATCATGGGCGTATTGAATCGGGATCAGGCACAGATTGTGTTCGTTGACACACCTGGTTTGCACAAGCCGGTCACGGCCCTTGGCGAGCGAGTGAATGCAACCGCACTTGAGAGTCTTGATGATGTCGATGTGCAATGCATTGTCGTTGATGCGACCAAGCCAGTTGGCACTGGAGACCAGTGGGTGGCAAATCACCTGAAGCTCAGAGAGAGTGTTGTGATTATCAACAAAATTGATCGGGTGAAGCCCGAACAGTTGTTGGAGCAATTGCAGCGAGTCAGCCATTGGGAAGCGGCCGCATATTTCCCAGTGTCAGCCAAAACAGGCGAAGGCACTGACGCTCTTCTTGAATATCTGCTGGGCCAACTTCCTGAAGGGCCCCAGTATTTTCCACCGGAGTCATTCTCAGATGTATCCGAAGAGCAGTGGGTGGCTGAACTCGTGCGTGAACAACTTCTTGCAATCATGCGCGATGAAGTTCCCTATTCAATCGCCACGCGCGTGGCGGAATGGGAATGGCCGCGGATCAAGGTGGAGATCATTGTGGAGCGTGATTCACAAAAGGGCCTGGTGATCGGACACAAAGGTGAGGTGCTGAAGCAAGTGGGGAGCCGCGTTCGAGAACAGCTTCCGGCAGGGGCATTTCTTGAGTTGTTGGTCAAAGTTGACAAGGACTGGCAACGCGACGCTGGTCGAGTCGAAAGACTCGGATACTGAATTAGTTGATCAGTAATCCTGCGTAATCATCGAATGTAACTTCGCCGCCAGGAGAAGTTAGCGCTCCATCACCTCGCGGCACTGACTGTGGCCGACCGTTAACTGTGAAGCGCACTTGACCAATTCCAGGTAGTGACGTGAGTGTCAAAACGATCTGGGCCACTGCCAATGTTTGGTCAAATGGCGGCACATCCGTGAGGAAACTTGTATTGGTGTTGAAACTCGCAACTCCTTTTTCCAAAGTGATGTCGAATTCAAAATTGGTTGGAAGTGCTGATCGCACGACTCCAAAATCAGACAAAAACATTGACTCTTCGGCAAGTCGGCTAATTGCGTTTTCTGGTGTGGGTTCGCTGTCAAATATGCGCGAGCTGCGAACAATTGATGATGCAGTAATTAAGAACAAGTTCACCGTTGGCCCGTTTGTGGGCGTCGTACTTGTGGGGGAAGTAGTTGTGGTGGTGGTTGGAGGCAGTCCTAGATTAAACGGCAGTTCACGTTTTGGAATTTCACGAAATTCACCTGAGTCCGGGACGCCGCAACCAGTGACCAGAATGATCGCGACGAAAATGATGTGACGCAGCTTCATGACGTTTCAGTCACTTTTGTCGGGAATTCAACGATAAAAATCGCCCCACCTTCGTCACGTGCTTCCACCCAGGCGCGACCTCTTAGCGCGCGGGCGTGTTCGGCAACCAGTGCAAGACCAAGACCAGTTCCAACACGGCTACGTGATGCACTGCCTCTGGCAAATCTTTCGAAGATCCGCTCTCTTTCGCTAGCGGTGACACCAGGACCTGAATCCGACACTGAGATCCGATATCCGCTGTGATTTAAAGAGACTTGAATCTCGTTTGGACCACCCGCGTGATCACGGGCGTTAATCAGCAGATTGGAAACGATGCGTTCTAATCTCTGCGGATCCGTTGCAACAATTTCATTTTCGCAGTGGTTTGTGACTGGCACTGAGCCGAACCCATATCGTGATGCGATGCGACGCACGGTATCTACGAGATGAACGTCCTCGATACGCATCTCGCTTGCTCCTGCATCAAGACGCGAGAGTTCGAGAAGATCTAAGACCATCTGATCAAAACGCCGGATCTGGCCGATGACAACATCCAGGGCCTGTCTGGAACGTTCTGGAAGTTCGTCGCGACGTGATTCCAGCACATCCACCGCGGCTCTCAATGCTGTAATCGGCGACCGAAGTTCGTGGCTGACGTCGCTTGTGAAGCGTTGTTCGCGCATGAGGCGGTCCTGCACGGCTTCTGCCATCTCATTGAATGATCGCACGAGTGACTCGAGGTCGGGATCAGTTTCTTCGGGCAGTCGCTTGCCCATGTCGCCAGAAGCAAGAGATTCGGCTGCTTCCACCATCCGACGAAGAGGTGCAAGTGACCGGCGTGTGCTCCATGCCGCAAAGAGTCCAGCGAGCGCTGCGGTGGCGACCACGCCGATGGCGAGAGTGGTTGCGATGTTCTGCAACGTGGTTTCTAATTCTTGTTGGGGGAGCGCTTCAAAGTAGTGCGCATCGGCACCGTCAATGGAGATTCCATAAACCACATAGGGCTGATCATCAAAAGTGAAGCGTTGACTTCCGGAGTCGCCTTTCAGCACGCGCTCACGAAAATCGCGCGGAAGATCTTGCTGGTTGAATCGCAATGGCGCCTGTGCGTAAAAAGCGTTTTCCGCTCCTAGATGAACCACTGCGTAGCCGTCAGTCTCAGTGCGCACCTGGGAGACAAGGGTGGAAACGTTGGCCCGCGATTGAATAATGCCGCCACGGAAGATCTGGGCATTAGCGAACACTTGGTTGGCTGCTACCTCCTCGCGTTGCTCAAGCATGTAGGAACGAGTGAGTGAGTACGTGAGCGCAGCCAGCAGTAGTGCGGTCAGGGCGCCCGTGAAGGCGCCAAAGAGCGCGGTGCGCCGCCGCAGGGGCGTTTTCCGCAACCAAAGGCCAGGACTCTTCACCCTCACAGCATTACGCACCTGCACCCAGATGCGGAACCGCCGCCCGGGACCGCGCAAAGGGGGAGAGTTCTGCGGGCCGGGCGGCGTCCTGAATCCCAGTGTCTCGCCCCAATATGACAAATGCGCCAGAAAAGTGTGCGTTCTTTGTGACAAATCTGTGACAGCGCAGGGAACGGGCAAGATAGAAGCTGTGAACGGCGTCTTATTGATCGAAGATGATGATCAAATCCGAATTGCCCTCAGTCTGGCTTTGGAAGATGAGGGATACGTCGTGTTGACCGCAGCAGATGGCGAGTCGGGTCTTGCTCAATTTGGTTCCAATCAGCCCGATGTCGTGTTACTGGATCTCCGACTTCCAGACATTTCGGGTTTTGAAGTTTGCAGACGCATTCGTCTACTGAGCAATGTTCCAATCATCATGGTCACGGCACAGACAGATACACACGATGTTGTGGCCGGGTTGGAAGCCGGAGCCGACGACTATGTGACCAAGCCGGTAGTTCCCAAAGAACTCGCCGCGCGAATCCGCGCCGCCCTTCGTCGCTCATCTGTGTCCAATGCGGCAACTGATGACCGGCCTCCCGCCAGAGATCAGTTCGCTGGAATTGAGATTCATCGTGAACTTTTCAAAGTGACCAAAGACGGTAACGAGCTCCCACTAACACGTACCGAATACAACTTGTTGTGTGAGTTCGCTGATCATCCGGGTCAGGTCTTATCGCGTCAACAATTGTTGGAACGGGTTTGGGGTTATGAATATCTAGGCGATGGTCGTCTAGTGGATGCGCACGTGCGTAGATTGCGCGTGAAAATTGAGACCATCCCAGACGAACCAACAATTGTGGTAACCGTACGAGGCATTGGCTATCGCCTGAATGCATGAACTTTCGAATTAACTAGCTGAAACAGATCGCAGAAAGTTTTCGGCCTCGTCGCGATTGCGGGTGCGCCCCATCGGTGGGAGTCCATTGACAATCGACCATGCATAGTTGGCTTTAGTGAGTCGGGGATCAAACACAGCCACGACTCCACGATCATTACGTGTACGTATTAGGCGGCCAATGGCTTGGGCGAGATATGTGGTCGCGATCGGCACATAAACAAGTTTGAATCCATCAGCACCGTGTGCATCACTCCGCGCACTTAGTAAGGGATCCTTTGGGCTCGGGAAGGGGATGCGGTCAATTGTGACTAACGACAATGTGCGCCCAGGGATATCAATGCCTTGAAAGAAGCCTGACGTTGCGAAAAGACACGTCTCTTCAGATTTTTCGAATTCTGCAACTAATGCCATTTTTGACATGTCTCGCTGGCTGAGAATCTTGAATGGGAGTCGTTGGCGTAGTTCGGCAACGGCATGGTCCAGTCGCGCGTAACTTGTGAACAGTGCCAGGGTGCGGCCACCGGCTGCCAAGATCAACTCTTCTAGTTCGTCAACAACATGATCGGCATGTGAAGGGTCATTTGGGTTCGGAAGGTGTGCAGCGCAGTACATGAGCGCATTGTTTTCATAGTCAAAGGGACTCTCTACGGAGAGCACCTGTGTTTTGTCGTCGGGTAAGCCAAGAGTGGTGGGAAGAGTGGCTGGAATGGTTGCGCTCGTGAGGATGGCACTGCGCGCTGACCAAAGGGATTGATTCAATACGCCGCTCACGTCTAATGGCGAGATCACCAAAACAGGCCAATCAGGCTTTCCTTCCACGAATGCAACCGAGCCAGTGAATCCTGCGAGAGCGACATCAATATCGGTCGCAAGGTGGCCAGCCATGGTTTGAGCACGAAGTTTGCGTTGCACCACATCAGTGTTGTCTGACTCAATTTTCTTGAGTTCAGTAATCACATCATTGACCACAATGCGCAACTCGCCTAAGAGTTCGGCAATCGAGTTGGGAAGTGGATGACTCAAGCGCTGCGAAAGCAATGGCGTTAGCACCAATTTGAGTGAAGCTGCGATGTTGGCCAACTTCAGATCGTTGGGACTTTCCATGAACAACCGCCGTAGCGATCCCGCAAACTGGTTAATGCGACCTGGGCCAATGTTGACACTTACGGTGTCGCTGATGGTCCCTTCGAGCGTATGCGCTTCATCAAATATCACCAGTTCGTGCTCGGGTAGAACCTTGCCCTCGGTGGCTACATCGAGTCCGTAGAGGTGCGTGTTAACAACCACGATGTCTGCGGCTTCAGCGCGTGCACGTGCGAACTCAGCAAAACATCGACCGCCAGATGCGCATTTAGAAGCCCCGGGACATTCATCAGCACCTACTGATACAGCAGCCTTGGCGGCATCACTTATCGGAAAATCAATTAGAGCAAGGTCACCAATTTCATCGGATTGTGACCACTGGCGAATCTTTTCAATTTCGGCCCCGAGCCCCGACTTGGTGTCAGCAAGGTCAATTGATATCTGGCCCTCTGTGAGTTCTTGCAATTGTTGGACACACACGTAGTTGCCGCGACCTTTGACTACGCAGAATTCAAAATCATGGCCCAAGTGGCGTTGGAGCATCGGGAGATCGTGCATTGCGAGCTGGTCCTGGAGTGCTTTAGTCGCAGTTGCAACTACGGTCTTTTTACCAGCCAGCACCGCAGGCAATAGGTAGGCGAGTGACTTGCCGGTACCGGTGCCCGCTTGAACCACAAGATTGGCATCGCGTTCAATTGCTTCCGCCACAGCACAAGCCATTTCGATTTGTCCCTGGCGCTCCTCGGGTTCTGCGAGTTGCGCAGTGATGCGTTGAAGAGCCTCGATTGTCTCTTTAGATGAGGGCAATGGCGGCATCCAGTTCGTCGGCGTCAAATTCGGGCCAGGTCTTAGGTGTGAAATAAACCTTCGCGTCTTGAATCTGCCAGAGCAGAAAGTTAGAAATCCTCAGTTCACCTGAAGTGCGCACCAGCACGTCTACTGGCGGAAGATCGGGAGCGTACATGTGCGCAGAAATTGTCGCGGGCGTGATTTCCCCAACCTGAGCTGCCTTACGTATTGCGCGGGCGATCTCGGCTCGCGAACCGTAGTCAAACGCCACCGTAAGAACCATGCCGGTATTCCCTGCGGTGTCGGATATGGCCTGGCGGATTCGTCGTTGCACGTAACGCGGCGTGCGTGACCCGCGCTCATCAAATGGGCGCCCTATCCAGCGAACTTGAACATTGTTCTCATTGAGTTCTTCGAGACGACCAAACAGTTTTTTGTGCAAGTTCAGGATGTGGCGCACTTCGCGACGTGGGCGAATCCAATTTTCTGTGGAGAACCCAAAGACAGTAAGCCAACCAACACCACGAGCTGATGCCGCCCGCACGATGTCCGCTAGCGCTTCTTCGCCTGCAGTGTGACCCGCTATGCGCTCAAGGCCCTGGCGTTCGGCCCAGCGACCATTGCCGTCCATGATGCAGGCAATGTGGCAGCCACGGGTGGCGGACTGGCTGGAGGTGAACTCAGACATTGCGAAAACCCTACTAATGGGTTGCTCACCTAGGCGGCCGCTTGGTGGGAGAATTGCACCGTGCATGTGCTGGTTGCGGTTGGTTCGATGGAGGAGTGGCATTCGGTTTCGGAAGCCGAGTGGTCAACACTTTTGAATCGCTGGGTTGAGCCGCTCGTGCCAACGGCCAGAGTGCGTTCGGCTCGCCCGAGCACATTGACAGTTGCCCCATACGCGGCTTTGGGTTTTGCATCCACCGACCTACGACAAATCTTGGCGGACCAAATCGGTACGAAAGATGCAGAGATGTGTCTTGCCGGATCACTTCGTGGCGTTCCAGTACGAATTGATCTAATCGGATCGGGCCTAGAGCGGCTGGCTGCCACGGGCCGAGGCCTCACCGCAGCCCGAACCGACATCAACGAGGAATCAATCGACGATTTCATGTTCGGCGAGATCGGTGAGCCAGACCTGGTGGTGGCATGTGGCCCGCAATCTCAGAGCGTCCCATCCCTGGTTTGGGAACTGGCTTACAGCGAAATTGTTTACGTGGATATTCCATGGCGCGAATTGTCATCGGCTCACCTTGATTATGCGATTCGCGACTACCACAATCGCAACCGAAGATTTGGTGGCGTCTGATGCCGCAATATCGCGACAACGCCGTAGTGCTACGAACTTACAAACTCAAAGAATCTGATCGAATTGTCGTGTTCATGACTGAGCACCACGGAAAAGTGAGGGCCGTAGCGAAAGGTGTCAGAAAGTCGGGCTCGCGTTTCGGCGGACGCCTTGAGCCAATGAGCCATGTCGATGTTCTCTTTGCCACTGGTAGAGAACTTGACATCGTGAGCCAAGTTGAATTGATTGGAACTACAAACAAGGCCCGAAATGACCTGGACCGCTTGTCGCGTGGAATGTCCATGGTCGAAGTGGTTGATCAGCTTGGGATGGAACGCGAAGAAACACCTCATCTCTACAAGATGCTCGTTGGCGCCTTGGAAACACTGAACAGCACGGACTCTGACTTGGTGCTTGGAGCTTTCTTTTTGAAGCTCCTTGCTTCTGAAGGGGCTCGACCGGAACTGGATTTCTGTGTGGCGTGTCGTGAGGCAATCGGTGAAGTGGACACTGGTTCGTATTACTTCAATCTCGAAAACGGCGGCGTTCAATGTAGGAAGTGTTCTCTTGGCCGCCGAGTTTCCGGGGATGCACTGCTTTTAATGCGGGCCATACTCGGAGGTCGGATGATTGAAGCACTCAACCATGACTCGGGTGCAGCGTCGCGTGAGGTCACGGAACTGGCAACTTTGGTGATGGAACACCACACCGAACGGCGACTAAAGACAATGCACACCAACATTCACTAGGGAGGCTCAGTCTGTATTACTCGGTCTGGTGCGGTGTCCATCGCCTAGCCTTGTCACGTGCCAGCAAGTGATTTAGAGCAAATTGTCAACCTCTGCAAACGTCGTGGTTTTGTCTATCCAAGTGCGGAGATCTATGGCGGCTTTCGCTCTTCCTATGACTACGGCCCGCTTGGGTCGCTTATGTTGCGCAATGTCAAGGATGCATGGGTGCGCACGATGGTCCAACAACGTGATGATGTCGTCTTAATTGATGCAGCAATCCTCGGACCCCCGCAGATCTTTGAAGCTTCCGGTCACCTCGCCAACTTCTCGGATCCGTTGGTTGACTGCACTGTCTGTAAGCGCCGTTTCCGTGAAGACCATCTGGAGACCCGCGACTGTCCTCAGTCAATGAAGGGCTGCCAGTTCACTGAGGCGCGCGCATTCAATCTGATGTTCAAAACCACAGCAGGTCCGGTTGAGAATGCAGGCGCCGATGTTTACCTGCGACCCGAGACGGCACAAGGCATGTTCGTCAACTTCACAAATGTGCTCCAAACCTCACGCAAGAAACCACCATTTGGAATCGCTCAAGTTGGTAAGAGTTTCCGCAACGAGATCACGCCTGGCAATTTCATTTTTCGCACACGCGAGTTCGAGCAAATGGAACTCGAGTTTTTTGTGCCACCAAGTGAGGGTGCGAAGTGGTACGAATACTGGTGTACCGAGCGTCTCAATTGGTATGTAGATCTAGGTATTCCGCGAGAACTTCTCCGAATTCGTCCCCACGAGGCCGACGAACTGTCGCACTATTCCGCCGGCACCGCTGACGTTGAGTTCATGTTCCCTTGGGGCTGGGGCGAACTCGAAGGAATTGCACAGCGCACAAACTTTGACTTGAACCAACATTCAACTCATTCGGGTCAGCGTCTTGACTTCTTCGATCAAGCGACAAATGAACGTTATGTCCCTTATGTGGTTGAGCCAGCTGCCGGCGCCAACCGAACCATGGCGGCGTTCTTGCTGGCCGCCTATGACGAAGATGTGGTGAATGATGAGCCGCGTACCGTGTTGCGTTTGCATCCTCGTCTTGCACCGTACAAAGTGGCGGTATTGCCGTTGTCAAAAAAGGACACGCTGTCGCCGAAAGCCCGTGAGATCTACTCGATGTTGTCTGATCGTTACATGTGCGAATATGACGAGACACAAGCAATCGGTCGTCGCTACCGACGCCAGGACGAAATCGGGACTCCATTTTGCGTGACCGTGGATTTCGACACCCTCGAGGACAATGCAGTGACCATTCGTGAGCGCGATACCACCGAGCAGACACGCGTCCCGATTGAAAATCTCGTTGCCGAGTTGACCTTGCGTCTGGGATTTTGAGCTAAGCAGAAACGCATTAGTGTTAGAGCACAACAAAGGGGAGACATGGCTGTTTCAATGATCATTAAGTTGCCGGCACAAGAAGGAAAAGGCGAAGAGCTAGTGGCAGTTCTGGCAGAAGTAGTTGCTGCTACCGCAAGTGAGCCCGGAACCTTGCAATATGTCTGTCTGCAGGACAACGCCAATCCGGACATGGTTTGGATGTACGAGATGTACGCCGATCAGGCTGCGGTTGACGCCCATATGGGTGGTGCAGTTTTTCAAGCAGCATTCCCGAAGATCGGAAAACTATTGGCAGGTGCTCCGGAGTTCAACAACGTAACGCCCCGGGTCGGAAAGGGTCTCTGACCCTGTCGTGACATCGACCTACCTTGACGCCATCGTGCGTCATCACCGCGATCGCGCCGCGAACGACTCACGCTCACTTGCAGACCTGGCTCATGCTGTCGATCGGCTGTCGAAGCCGCGGGGGTTTGTTGCTGCAATTCGTAATGCCAGTGTCAAACATCTGGCCGTGATTAGTGAGATCAAGCGTCGTTCGCCATCGAAAGGCGACCTCAATCCTGACCTTGACCCTGCGTCATTGGCTTCAACCTACGAACACGCTGGTGCATCTTGTATTTCAGTGCTCACCGACGGGCCTCACTTTGGTGGATCAGTTGCCGACCTTCAAGCTGCACGAGCGGCCGTCTCTTTGCCCGTTCTACGCAAAGACTTCACGGTGGCCGAAGTGGATGTTTTTGATGCTCGATTGATGGGTGCAGATTGCTTATTACTGATTGCTGCTGCACTAAGCCAAGGCGAGATTGAGCACCTCAATGGACTCGCAATCTCCATCGGGCTCGATGTGCTTGTCGAAATTCACGACGAGAATGAACTTGAGATTGCGCTCTCAATTGGGGCCGAAATGATTGGCGTCAATCAGCGCGATTTGGTCACATTTAACGTCGATACAGAACGAGCTGTGAGGGTTGCTGCATCTATGCCCGATGGGATCGTGAAAGTGGCTGAGTCTGGTATTCGCAGCCGGGGTGACGCCGAAGTACTGCTGGGAGCAGGCTTCGATGCGATTTTGGTTGGCGAAACCCTAGTCAAATCACCAGATCCAGGTGCTGAACTCCAGTCGTTGTTGGTGCCACGAAGCTGATCTTTGGCCGCTGATAACGCTGGATTGCCGTTACCGTTGTTTACGTGTTCGTCAAGATCTGTGGCATAACCAGCGAGGATGACGCCCTTCTCGCCGTGGCATTGGGTGCTGATGCTCTTGGCTTTGTTTTTGCGCCGTCTCCGCGCCAAGTAACCGCGAGTCGCGTATACGACATCACACGGCGTCTTCCGCCCGAGATCCTGACCGTGGGAGTGTTTCGCGATGAACTGCCTGATCGCGTAATCGATATCACCCAACGCGCCGGATTAAAGGCTGCGCAATTGCATGGACGTGAGACACGCAATCAGGTTGAGCAAGTCAATAAATACGTTCATTGGGTAATCAAATCGGTAGAGGCTGGGAGTGTGGCTGCCATGAACGCGGACAATCTCGGCACTGACATGGTGCTTGTTGATGCATCCGAACCAGGTAGTGGAAAGTTGTTTGACTGGTCACTGCTCGCAGACATGCCTGAAGTTCCGCGCCTCATGCTGGCTGGTGGCCTCAATCCGGAAAATGTTGGTTTGGCGATCGAGACCGTTCGACCCTGGGGTGTTGACGTGTCGAGCGGGGTCGAAGTTGAGCCAGGCCGAAAGGATCCGATCAAGTTACGGGCATTCATCAAAAACGCCAAAGATGCAGCGCCCAAGGAATATCGAGGTCCCGATTCTGTGCCTTATGACTGGCGCGATGACGGTGACTTGTGACTCAGCATTCGGCAGTCAAGTAAACGATCAGGAAAGATGGAGCCATGTCTTTGATGAGTGATCCAACAACCGAAGGCAGATTCGGTGAGTTCGGTGGACGTTTTGTTCCCGAGACTCTCGTACCTGCCTGCCAAGAGCTTGAGATTGCCTTTAAAGATGCATGGCAGGATCCTGTTTTTCGTGGTGAGCTCGACGCAGTGTTGCGCGACTATGCGGGTCGCCCCTCGATTCTCACTGAATGTCACAACCTTGGTTCCAAGTTAGGTATTCGCCTCATTTTGAAGCGCGAGGACCTGAACCACACCGGCTCTCACAAGATCAACAACGTGCTTGGTCAAGCGCTGTTAGCCAAGCGAATGGGCAAGAAGCGACTTGTTGCAGAGACCGGTGCGGGGCAACACGGAGTTGCCACAGCAACCGCTGCAGCATTGTTCGGCCTGGAGTGCAAGGTTTACATGGGTGCTGTAGACGTCGAGCGTCAAGCGCTGAACGTGTTCCGAATGCATCTGCTCGGCGCTGAAGTAGAGGCGGTTCACTCTGGAAGTCGCACGCTTAAAGATGCGGTGAACGAAGCGATGCGCGACTGGGTGGCAACTGTTGAGACCACGCATTATTGCCTCGGCTCGGTGATGGGTCCACATCCTTACCCGTGGATGGTTCGCCAATTCCATCGGGTAATCGGCGATGAAGCGCGTGAGCAATTTCAAGCGCTCGTTGGTGATGCACCGGATGTTGTGGTGGCTTGTGTTGGTGGCGGATCAAACGCGATCGGAATATTTTCTGGGTTCGTGGACTTGAAGTCCCGACTCGTTGGTGTCGAGCCCGCTGGTGGCGCAGCAGTCAAGCGTGGAGTGCCTGGTGTGGTGCATGGCATGAAGAGCTACTTGATGCAGGACGAATACGGACAGGTTCAAGAAGCGCACTCGATCTCTGCGGGGCTTGACTACCCGGGGATTGGGCCCGAGCATTCGTATCTGGCATCGATCGGACGTGTCGAATACCCGAATGTGACTGATGATGAAGTCATCGCTGCGTTCCAAGAGCTCGCGCGCTCTGAGGGCATCATTCCCGCACTTGAGTGCGCTCATGCGTTGGCGTGGATCATCAGGGAGTCAGGATCGATGCAAGGTCAGACCGTACTCATGAACTTGTCGGGCCGCGGTGACAAAGATGTCGGCCAAATGATGGAGATTCTCAAGTGACACTTGAGAGCGAATTGCGCTCCAAGCGTGATCGTGGTCGCAAGATTCTGGTTCCCTATATCACTGGTGGTTTTCCAGGCTGGATTGACGCAGTTCGAGCGGCGGCGGCTTCTGGTGCAGATGCGATAGAGATTGGTCTCCCATTTTCAGATCCTGTGATGGATGGGCCGGTTATTCAAGAGGCATCACAGCGCGCGCTGGAACTCGGCGCCACGCCCGTCTCCATTCTGGATGGTGTGCGAAATCTCGATGTCGGAATACCACTTGTAGTGATGTGCTACTACAACACGGTGTTCCATGCGGGGCATGAACGTTTCGCCAAACAACTCGTGGCAGCGGGGGTATGTGCTGCGATCATTCCCGATCTGCCACTCGAGGAGTGCGGGCCATGGGCAAAGGCTGCCGATGAAGCTGGACTCGAAACCGTGATGCTTGCTGCGCCAACCGCGCCAGATTCGCGTTTGCCGATGATTGTTGAACGGGCGCGTGGATTTGTCTACGCCGTCGGGTTGCTTGGAGTGACCGGGGAGCGTTCTGCTTTGGCTGCCACCGCCACAGCGATGGCAGCACGGCTAAAGCCGATTACAGACAAACCGGTGTTGATTGGTGTGGGGGTGTCCAACGCAGAACAGGCAGTGGAGGCCTGTCGAGTAGCCGATGGTGTCATCCAAGGCGCGTCAGTTGTGCGACGTCTCATTGAAGGTGGGGCAGATGCGGTCGGTGAATACGTAGATGAAGTCAGACGCGCTCTTGATGCAGCGTTTGTTCCCCAAAGCTGATCGCAATAATCGGGTAGCGTCATCACCATGTTGAAGACAGGTGAAAAAGCTCCAGATTTCTCTCTAGAGGACCAACACGGAAAAGTACGCACTCTTGAATCATTTAAGAACCGCAAGGTCTTGATTTACTTCTATCCCAAAGCGGATACGCCTGGTTGCACGCAGCAGTCATGCAACCTGCGTGACATCAAAGATCAGATCGGAAAGACCGCCATCGTTGGTGTCAGTCCAGACACGGTTGCCAAGCAACTCAAGTTTGACGAGAAGTACGAGCTCGGATTTCCCTTGCTTGCCGATGTTGATCAAAAGATGTGCAAGGCATACAAAGTCTGGAAAAAGAAGAGCATGTACGGGCGTGAATACATGGGCGTGGAACGCTCCGCGTTCCTCATTGATGCCAAAGGCGTGATACTTCACGCGTGGTACAAGATTTC
>CAZXAX010000015.1:0-3861 GCA_964638795.1 uncultured Bifidobacterium sp.
ACCACCCCAATTGTTGTTCCAACTATTTATCTTCGAAGTATTGGCCCTGTGGCCGTCACACCCAAAAACGGTTCTGCATCTGTAACGATTCCGGCAAGTACTTCTCAAGGAGACCTTTTGCTCTTGGTGATCACATCGACCAAGAACGCAGAACCACCGATTCCGTCAGGATGGACCAAGCTCGCTTCTTCAGGTTCTGGCGGTGGCCCCGCCTCGCACCTACTTGTCGCATACCGAATCGCTGACGCCTCATCGGTCGTAACCATCACCAGCACGGGTGGCGGCACAACAATTGCCGGTCGTGTGATCAGGTTTTCAAAGTGGGCGATGTCCAACCCAGAACCTGTTCTTGCCGTGAATGCAGCGGTAGCTGGTCGAATAGCCACCCCACAGGGACTCATTCCAGGATCCTTGACACCAAACAAGCCATACGCAACAGCGATTTCCTTCGTTGTTACCGCTGGAGCACACGAATTGTCTATATCCAGCGCAAATGGGTTCAACCTTGAGAACTCCAACACCTACGGGGTTGGTGGAGGCAGTGAAACTTTTGGGTTTGCTACTCGAGTTGTTGGGGGCAGCGGTAGCCCAGTGTCACTTCCAACTTGGGAAGCAACTCCCGTTACCACCGACTGGATCTACGCAATCGTGGCATTCGCCTGATTTATGCCGTCTTGTCGAACATCGACGAAATCGGTGCGTACATGATCGCCAATTGTGTGCGGTTCGATTTGCCGCACCGCTGCAACATTGCAGAGATGCGATTGCGCACAGTCTGAGGGCTCAGATACACCCGATCAGCAATCTCACGGTCCGTCAGACCATCGCAAACATAAGACAGAATTTCGCGATCTACCTCACGAGCTTGAATCAAAGGAAGATACCCGTTGTCTTTCAGTTCACGTTCAACGAGCTGCACTTCGGTGTTACGAACTTGTGATTTACCGGCCATAATCGATTCGAGATGATCAAGAATCTCGTCAAGACCGGCACGAGTTGACATCACCTCAGACACACCATATTGATGCGCCACGTATCTGAAGGCTGGGCGTACATCAGGTGACAAAATGAGGGTCCGCACTTGGGGCCATTTGGCACTACACGTGCGCGCAACCTGAACGGATTGACTCGGGTCAGTCATTGCCAGCACCAACAGATCCGGGCGATAAAGGTCCAGCATCTGGAGAGCGCTTTGACCATCCTTGACGGCGATTACATCATCAACCTTGTCTTCGGCCCTAATGCCATCGCGTAATCCATCAAGAATCAGCTGCATATCTGAACAAATCATCACAATCTTCAACTTGCATCTCCCTTCCTCGGGAACATTGATAACTGAAACTTACTTACAAATGTAAAAACAGTGTGACTCATTTGTCGTGAGTAGTTAATTGGTGTCATGTGTACCGATTCCGATTGTCTATTTACTATTTTCTTAATCAACTTTCTCAGCATTACGACGCTTCCCTGAATCGAGTAACTGTTTTTGCGACTTCGCTAATTGGCACTCCACCATTACGTGATTGGCGTCGAAGCTCCTCAAACGCTGCGGCAAGATCTTGCCTGTTGCGCTCAGCCAATATGCCCTTTGCTTGTTCAATAACAACTCGACTCTCAAGTGCTCCTTGCAACTGCAATGCGAGCTGTCGGCTTTGTTCCAACTGGTTGCTTTGGGAAAGTAATCGTCCAGCTGCTCCCAAATAGGCCTGAACTAATGGAATCCGGCCCCACAGATCGGCCGCACTACCGGGCTTGGCGTACAGGACAACGACTCTGCAGTCTTGACCCTCCACACACATAGGCGAAGCAATCAAAGTGCAATCATCAAAATCTGAAGTGCTTGATTGACATGTCAGTCGAACCTGCTGTGCTAAGGCTTTCATAGCCGGCTGTGACTTGAACGAATCCTTCGATGTTGTACCAGCGCACACCATGCCGCCAGTTGGGTCTGGTTCGTAAAGGTGCGCCGATTCTGCGCGCATCAGATCGCGACAACTTGCCAATAGACACGACACAGCATCGTATTGAAGCGCAGCACTAAAGGTGTCAATCAAGTTGACAAAACTTCGTGCAATTTTTAATTCGGGTTTTTCAATTTCCATCGTTTCTCCTTTTCACCCATCAAAGATGATGCAGACACGTGGGGCAAGGTACGTCTGTAGCCAGCACGCAAACGAATGTCATTCAAAAATCATTTGTTGACAAATGCTCATTAGGGTCGCATTGCGGCTCGGACCTTGCCGGTGTTCATCCTTTGCGTTTTCCAAGACCTCGACGGCGCACACATCAGTTTTGGAGAATCATGAGACTCAAATTTGTTTCCGCTTTTGCCGCAATTTCGATTGGCATCTTGGCGATATCTGTATTTGTTGCGATCTATCCCGCAGCAGCCAAAGCATCTGTGGGTCTTGATCAATGCGCGACTCTGCCAAACGCTTGCAGCACATCCAACTCTGCACAATGGCAAAACGGGAACCTAGGGCAGTCCAACTCGAGTTACTTTGAGGGCGACTCAGTTCCTTACCGCGCCACGCTTTCAGGATTGACAATTGGCGAGACGTACTCGCTCTTGCTTGATTGGGACACAACACAAAGCGGTAAACACGCCATTGACACATTGACCAACTACAACCGCACCATCGGGTCCGCCGACTACTGCGCAGGTATCACGTGCAGTGGCAGCACGAGCAGCCTTGCAATTCCTTCCAACCCAAACATCACCGCTGAAGGAGTGGGCCAAACTTCTGGTCAGGCTTTTGCTCTCACTGGTGGAACATTCCCGTCCTCAGGTTCAACGGTTCCAAACACAGGAAACCTCTGTGCTGACGCCACCTGCTTGATCTCCTCAAACCCCTCGGCTTACTCGTTATCTGGAACTTACGCAGGAAGTAGTTCAACCTCAATTCGGTTGTGGTTCACCGCCGATGCCACGTCAGCTGTGATCGCATGGGGTGGCCACATCGCTTCTCGCGCAGATTGGGGCAACAACCACTCAGCCGTTTCCATCAGCGGCTCGCCATATCACATGCGTGTTCAGGACCTCAGTTGTTCTGATGCGGACAACTGTGGTGTCGGCAATCAAGATCGATCCTTGAGTTCAGAAGCCGTCACATATGCCGCATCAATCACGGTGATTGAGTCGGCCACGCCAGAGGGTTCAACTGTGTTTGATTACACGAGTTCACCAGCCCCACTTTCCGACTTCACCTTGGTGGATGACGGCACAGTAGCCAACACCCGCACCTTCACTGGCATCACCACCTTCACTACCTACACGGTCTTGGTTCAATCTGAATCTGGCTGGACATTTACTGGTGCCACATGCGATGTCATCGGGGCGAACGGCGGGAGCCAAACCGTGTTGCAAAATACCGCAACAATTGATCTCCGCGAAGGCGAAATCGTTACCTGCACTTTCAATCACACGCTCGATCCGCTGCGATCGATAGCGCTAGACAAAACAGTGACTGAAGAAAGCTACGACTCGGTTGGCGACACTCTGAACTACAGCTACACAATCACCAATACCGGTGACGCTCCAATTGGGCCAACACAGTTCACCATCTCTGATGATCGAATTGCATCAGGTGCTGCTTTCAATTGTGGACCTGCAGATACCACCCTTGCGATTGATGCCACATTGACTTGCCAGGCATCCTATGAAGTAACGAGTGCTGATATAACGACCGAAAGCGTGTTGAACACTGCAGTCGCTTCGGGCGGCGGCTTGACCTCAAACGAAGACCAGGTGTCGGTGCCATTCGTACCCCCAGCAACAACCACCACTTCAACTACATCGACCACCACTACAACGATTCCTGAAACCACAACAACCACAAGCACGATTCCCGAAACGACAAC
>CAZXAX010000015.1:3961-14579 GCA_964638795.1 uncultured Bifidobacterium sp.
ACAACAACCACAAGCACGATTCCCGAAACGACAACCACTGTTGCAGAGACAACAACCACCACGATCGTCGACACAACGACCACAACAATCGTTGACACGACCACGACAACACCGGTGGCCTCAACCACCACTAACCCGATTACACCTAAGACCACGGTTGAACCACCGACCACATCAACGAGTCCTGGCATCACAGAGCTCGCTGAAACAGGGAGTCGTACCGATCAAATCGCAGCGATCTTGCTCGTTCTAATCGGGTTGGCACTTGCTTTGACGGTCGTCGGTCGCCGGCGAAGTGTTTGAGAAGGGTCAAAGACGTGTTTGATTCACCGTCAATTATCGTGAGCACATTCCCGCCCAAACCCTGTGGCCTCGCCACGTTTTCCGCGGCACTTTTAAATGGCTTGGGTTCTGTCGGCATTGGGGACACGCATGTTTTGGCGGTGTCCCCAAGGCAACACGATCACTTGGACCCAAGGGTTGTAGGCACGCTCCATCCCGACTCTCAATCGTCAGTTGGCTACGCCGCAAAGTTGTTGAACCAATACAGCGTTGTCTTTTTGCAGCACGAGTATGGAATATTTGGCCACTCTGATGGCCAAGGGGCACTCGATCTTTTGACACAGGTCGAAGTGCCGATCATCTCAACTTTGCATTCAGTGCCGCTGCGCCCAACGGCGCGGCAAAAGATTGTGCTGGAAGAAGTTGTTGGTCATTCTGCTGCGGTAGTGACGATGACTGAAGTAGCGCGTCAGAGACTCATTGGTCTCTACGAGGTGAATGAATCAAAAATCGTGACCGTTCCACACGGAGCAACCATCCCCCCAAATGCGGGCCCCACGTCAGCACAACCCCCGCTGTTACTGACGTGGGGTCTGCTCGGACCCGGAAAGGGCATTGAGTGGGTCCTTGATGCGATTGCACTAATCAAAGACGAAGTGCCGCACTTTCGATACCTCGTTGCTGGCCAAACTCACCCAAACATCGTTCGCGACTCGGGCGAGGCATATCGCGAAATGCTTCAGGCAAAGGTGCAAGAGCATGGCATCGATTCAATCGTGCAGTTTGACGCTTCTTATAAGCCGCTGGGCTCACTACTTGAGTTAATCCGATCGGCAACATGTGTGGTTCTCCCCTATGAATCAATGGATCAGATCACCTCTGGAGTTCTGGTTGATGCAATCGCCGCCAGCAAGCCGGTAGTGGCGACCCAATTTTCGCACGCAGTAGAACTGCTATCGGGTGGTGCAGGAATCCTCGTACCACCACAGAATCCTGAAGAAATAGCTCGTGCGATTAAGCGCGTGCTCCATCACCCCGAAGTTGTAATCAAAATGGCAGATCGCGCCGCACAGCTCGCACCACTTCACACGTGGTCAACAGTTGCGAGGCAATACAGCGCGATTGCGCGACGAGTTACCTTCGACACCAAGATTGGGGTTGCAAGTTGAGCACAAACCAATTGGTTCGCCATGTTTCTCTTCGTCATTTGGTCACTCTTTCCGGCGAGCACGGCATTTTCGAACACGCACGTGGTTCACAGCCCGACTACGAGCACGGTTACTGCACGGATGACAACGCAAGACTCCTGATTGTGGCAGCACGAACCGCAGCCCCGTCAATGACTTCCAAAAAACTTGAATCACTAGCTCTGAAATTCGTCAGCAAAGCCGTCACTACCTCGGGTCGTGTCTACAACCGCATGAACCACCATGGGCAGTGGACCGACGAGCCATCAACAGACGACTGTTGGGGGCGCCTCGTTTGGGCAACAGGCGTGGCAGTAGCGGAGGCAGACAGCGAGTCTGTGCGACAACGCGCATTGTCATGCTTTGAATGCGCTATTCAGCAGAAATCAAATTGGTTGCGCTCCCAGAGTTTCGCCGCACTGGGCGCGGCAGAAGTTCTGCGCACTTTTCCGCAACACGAGGTCGCCCTAGCTTTCCTGCGTGACTTTGCAAGTCAAGTTCCAGATATCTCAACCGATTCCAATTGGATTTGGCCCGAGCAACGCCTTACTTATGCAAATGCGGTGATCCCTGAAGCACTGATTGCGTCGGGTTATGCCACCGCCAACCATTTAGCTCTAGACACCGGCCTCACATTGCTGGACTGGCTAATCGCACATGAGACAACTGGGGACCGCCTTTCGCTAACGCCAACGAACGGCAGTGGCGTAGGTGAGCACAAACCCGGTTTTGACCAGCAACCCATCGAAGCCGCAGCAATCGCCGAGGCTTGTGCTCGGGCTTATCGAATTACCCATGATCCGGTTTGGGGTCGTGGGCTCAAGCATTCAATTCTCTGGTTTCTTGGCCACAACGATTCAAACCAAATCATGATTGACCCCATTTCCGGTGGTGGCTTTGACGGCCTGACTAGATCGGGCGTCAACCGCAATCAAGGTGCTGAGTCCACACTTGCGATGATCGCCACATTGCAGCATCTTGCAGAGCGGAGAACTGGTGCAAAGAATTAGCGAACCGAATAGTTCATCAATTGCGATCCGCACTAGTCACCGCCTGCTACCCGACCCAACTCGTGTACTCATCAAGATTTTCGTCGCCGGACAGGAAGACTTTGGGAGCACTGAAAGCAGAATCAATGTTGTGGTGCAAAGAGTTCTTGCGCTATCAGACGATGAGGTTGGTAATGCGCTTGCGATTGTCACCAAGGATTTCAGCCATCGACACGATGACTTTGATGCACTTCTGCATGCCCACGCTCTAAGGGCGTGTGAATGCATCGTGTCCGATCATGAGCTATCCAACGACCGTTGGAAACTCCTTGGAGCCTGCTTCACCCACGAATTTTCAGTTGAAGGTGCCGCGCTGTGCAATCCTTCCGCCGTCTTGCACCCCGACCAGTCAGGTCTAGGTGCTGGGATGGCGCGCTTCATCATGACCGTGAGAGCAATCGGTGAAGGACACCGATCGTCGATTGGATTCAGAACGGGGGTCATCGATCAATGGGGCGGCATTTCAGTTGACGCGCCCCAACCAAGATTGCACCCTGGTTCATACAGCGATCCGCTATTTACGAGACACAATTTTATCGGTCCATTGGAGTCCCTTTCAGACTTTGGCGAGAATGCACAAACAGTTCTCAGCAAACTCCCCGATGAGTTCACTCTGGAACAGCTCGAAGAGCGCCTAATTGTTCTTCTTCATAGCCACGACACACACCGCAATGCAGCGGAAACGGTATTGAATTTTCGCACCATTGCGGAGCGCTCCTACGTAGTTGATTTTCCTCAGGACAGCAGTTATTCAGAACGCGTGTTGTGGCCACATGCTTCAAGTGAATGGCGCGGTATGGAGGATGCGCGTCTAGTGCGATTCGCCGAAGACGATGGGAGCGCCAGCTATTTAGCCACCTATACGGCATTTGATGGCTCTTCCATAACTCAGCAGATGTTTCGCACATCCGACTTCAAACGATTTGAGATGTTTCCCGTTTCGGGTCGTGCGGCCCGCGGAAAAGGTCTCGCGGTCTTCCCGCGCAAAGTCGGCGGGGCCTACATGGCACTAACCCGTATGGATCACGAATCAAACTTCATCAGCACTTCTGATCAAGTAGAGCACTGGGATGAAGCAACTGCAGTTCAGGTTCCGTCGCGCCCCTGGGAGCTGATCCAACTCGGAAACTGTGGATCCCCCATCGAAACTGAGGCTGGCTGGCTCGTGGTTACACATGCCGTTGGTCCTTTTCGCACCTATTACTTGAGCGCCATGTTGCTTGATCTAAATGATCCCATGCGTGTAATTGGCACTTTGAATCAACCTCTGCTTGCACCGATACCTGCCGAGCGCGAGGGATATGTTCCCAATGTGGTCTACTCGTGCGGGAGCCTCAAGCACCGTGATGTGTTGATGATCCCATTTGGCATTGCGGACAATTCAATCGGCTTTGCTACGGCGCGGATCACGGACCTTCTTAACCTCTTGACTGATTCGCACTAGGGGTTCCCAATCCACTGCTTTTCTCGGTTACTTTTGCAGTGAGAGAAAACGGGGGCTTCAATGAAGGTAAGTGCGGGGCAAGTAGCAGTCATTACTGGTGGCGCAAGCGGAATTGGCTTAGGGCTCGCCGAAGAGTTTGGATCACGTGGGCTAAAAGTGGTCGTTTCCGACATCCGCTCCGATGCCATTGATGCCGCAATTGCGAACCTGCAAAACAATGGCGTGGAGTGCATGGGCATCGTCACGGACGTTGCAGACCCAGTGCAGGTAGACCAATTGGCTGAAGCCTCAATCGCACGCTTCGGACACGTCGACATCGTCTGCAACAATGCCGGCGTCGTGTGCAAAATGGCGCCGATGTGGGAGCAGACTCATCAGACGTGGCAGTGGTTGACGGACGTTGGATTGTTGGGCATCGTGAGCGGTGTACGGGCATTCGCTCCGCACTTTCTCGAACGCGGCGTGGGTCATTTTGTTAACACTGCATCAGTAGGCGGCCTCACCGTGCTTCCCTATCTGACCCCTTACAACGCAGTCAAACATGCTGTGGTCGGCATGACTGAATCACTGAACGTGGAACTACGTGGAGTCAATCCCGAGATTGGGGCGAGTGTTCTGTGCCCGGGGTTGGTGCGCACGGCATTGGGCGAAACTTCAGCCATGCTGAAGCCCGCCGGCGCCGAAGTCACAGAAGTGATCGCTGGCGCCAGATCAATGGATGATGCAGCCGCTGAATTTGGACTGGTACTAAATCCCCGCGACGTGGCAGTGGCCACGATTGAAGCAATTGAGGCTGGACGCGTGCATGTCATGCCTGCGGGAGCCGGTGCTGGCGATGTTAAGCGTCGCGTCGAATCAGTGCTCAATGACATTCCGCCCAAGAAGTAGCAGAATCGACTGAGTGCAACACCGTAAGGACATCGAGGGACTGCGTGCACTCGCGGTCATTGCAGTTCTACTTTTTCATTTTGATGTCCCGGGCTTCGGCGGCGGTTATGTAGGTGTCGATGTCTTTTTCGTGATTTCTGGCTATCTGATCACCTCACTCCTCATTCATGAACGCGAGGCAAACGGCCGTATCTCGATCCGCGACTTTTACGCTCGTCGAGCCCGGCGCCTGCTACCTATTTCGGCAACGGTGCTGGCCGCCACCGCTCTTGCCTCAGCAATCTGGCTCCAGCCGACCCGATTGTCAGCACTTGCCAACGACATCATGGCGGCAGCGGCGTTTTCAGTGAACTTTGTGTTTGCACATCGCGGAACCGACTACCTACAGGCCGCAATGGAACCATCGGCGATTCAGCATTATTGGTCACTTGCAGTTGAAGAGCAGTTCTATATGGTGTGGCCAGGCCTCATCGCTCTTGTCACATTGGGTGGCAAGAGAATTCGTCGCAAGATCGCAATTGCAATGGGACTGATAGTGATCAGCTCGTTTGCACTTAGCGCCACACTTACGAGTGCCACGCCGTCGTGGGCTTACTTTGGTCTACACACCCGCGCATGGGAACTCGGTCTTGGCGCATTGCTAGCTGCGCTCGCGGCTCACACCGCCAAATTGAGCCCACCTGTTCGCGCCACACTTGGTTGGCTTGGCGTCGGTGGCATCATCGTTTCGGTTTTTAGTTTTGCGGATGTTGTCGCATTTCCAGGCACGATCGCAGCCCTGCCAGTGATTGCGACAGGTCTCGCATTAATCGCCGGAGATCAAGCTGTTTTTGGACCGATACTGATTTTGCGCAACGGCTTCATGCAATGGGTGGGTGCCAGGTCATATTCGCTTTACCTTTGGCATTGGCCAGCATTGATCATCGCGCAGAGTCAACTCGGTGAAGATCTCAGCGTTACCGCCCGCATTGGAGTTTTGCTCGTGGTACTTGGTTTATCTGAGCTTGGATATCGACTCATTGAGAATCCAGTGCGCCGATCGAAAGTGTTGATCAGCCGCTCGGCCGTGTCGCTTGCAGTCGGCGCCTCATTGGTATTGACCGGGATTGGAGCCGGCGTTGCGTTACACAATCACGAACCCGACATATCAACTGGTGTGACTGCTACCGTGCCAACGCTCCCTGCCACCACGACCACAGAGCCGACAACCAGCACCGCTGCCCCGAAGCCGAAGCCAACGTTTATATCAATGGCTGACACCAAGCCACTGGATGCGATCGTTACCGCCGAGCCAAATTCGGTGGTGCCAGACAATGTGCGCCCTCCACTTCTCAATGCAACGACCGACACGAGTGTCATCTATGAAAACGGTTGCCATGTGTACTACGACTCTGAAGTGCGACGTGATTGCGTGTTTGGCGACCCAAATGGCTCGGTGACTGTTGCGCTTTGGGGGGATTCTCACGCTGCTCAGTGGTTTGTTGCGCTCGACGCAATCGCAAAGCAACGTAAATGGCGTCTGCTGTCTTTGACTCAAGGTGGCTGCCCGTTTCTTGACGTTGAGACCTACAACCGAACCGACGATTCAATATTTAGGCACTGCCAACCTTGGCGTGAATCAGTCCGCGAATACCTCCGCGAGCAGAATGTGGCCATTGTCTTCATGAGCCAGTACTACGGAATTCTCGAATCAGCCACCAAAGCACCAATCACTGCAGCTCAGTGGCAAGAAAAACTGCCAGCACTTTTGACTGGCCTCAAATCAGATGGCATAAAACCCATAGTGATCGCTGACACTCCAGATCCTCCCGACTCTGTTCCCTCTTGTGTATCAGCGAACCGACTCAACATCGGAGTGTGTGCACCGGATCCAAATGACCCTGACTACGGAGAATTTGACTCAGTTATAAGGAGAATCACCCGCAAGGCCAAAGTGGGACTCATTGAGCCACGCAAGTGGTTGTGTACCCCAACTACTTGCCCAGTCGTGGTCGGCGACATCCTCGTCTACCGAGACTCACATCACGTCTCTAATACATTCGTGGATTGGTTGACACCTGTGGTTCGACAATTGTTGTCAACGCTGAGACCGCGTGCCGACTAATCGCGAACAATCAAGGTATGAAATCACCCACGTACTTACGTGAGCGATCAAGCGAAACTTGGAGAGCCTGTCGAAGGCTTGACGAGGTGTTCGGGTTGAATAGGCCAGAGCCCACATCGCGGATCACATAGCCATCGTTTTTGTCAACCCATGTCGGGTAAACCACTGGGCGTCCAACGATTGGCTTACCGTTCATTCCAAATTCCACATTGACCGTGACGACTGCACCGTCTTGTGACTCAGGTGGAAAGAACTCGCGAGTTGGATGGCTGCTGAGAATGTTTCCAAGGCCAAACACAGTCCACACACCATTGACTTGCTCAATTGGCTGCAGCACGTGCGAGTGGTGTCCAACAATCAAGTCAACAGCGCCTGAGGCAGTTATCGCCTCGGCATTCTCACGTTGATAGCGGGTTATCTCATGAACTGGTTCTGAGCCCCAATGCATGCTGACCACAACAAACTGTGCGCCCATCGCTCGCGCTTTTTCTGCGTCTTCAATGATGCGGTCAGCATTTATTAATGCAGAGCGCCAGTCTTCGCCATTGGGCATGTCAATGCCGTTGTAGCCCCATGTGTAAGACAGGTGAGTGACCTTAAATCCGTTGACTTTGAAAACTTTGGGTTCGATCTCAGCAGGAGTATTTGCCATTCCACTTTGGCCGAGTTTGTTCGCCTTGAACGCTGCAATGGTTGCCTCGACGCCAGCGATGCCTTGGTCGATTGTGTGGTTGCTGGCTGTTGAACATCGTTCGTATCCAGCCCACTTAAGACCCGCAACTAGCTCAATGGGGGCGGCATAAAACGGAAACGTTTGGGGCTCCTCCCCTGCGGGGGCAATTGGAACCTCAAGGTGACAGATCGCGAGGTCGACTGACTGAAGAATCGGCTTGATTTCAGCAAACATCGGAGCAAAGTCATACCCGTTACCGGCTGCGTAATCTCGCGCTTCTTCCCAGACATAGGAGTGAATCAGCACGTCGCCAGTGAACGCCATTGAAAACCCTGTGGGCTTGGGTTCGGTTGTTGTGGTGGTTGCAATCGTGGATGTTGGAGCAGCCATGGTGGAAGCTGATTCATTGTCGCTCGCACCTGATGAACCGCAAGCCACCAAGGCAAGTGCAAGCGTTGCAACACCCATGCGGAATGGTGATTGGCGCATCAGGTCACTCAGGAATTTGCTGGCGGGATCGCGATGGTCATCCCTGGATAGATCACTTGGCTCGTGTCAGACCATCCGTTAGCTGCCAACAACGACGACATTTTCACACAGAATTTGGTGGCAATCAGACTGAGGCTGTCGCCGCTTGAGACCACATACAAACCTGCGGGCCGACTGCCACATCCGCTGTTTGCTGGCAGAGTTTCGCCGGTTGCAGTGGTTGTTTGGGTCGACCCTCCACCCTTGGTGGCATTTGGTGGAATCTTGATCTCGGTACCAGGAAGTGGAAATTCACTGGCGCTAATCCAGCCGTTGTAGGCGATCAAGTCTGCGAGCGAAACTCCATACGCTTCTGCCACTTTGATCGGTGCGTCCCCAGACTTCACTGTGTAGGTCTGTTCCTCGCCATATGCATCAGGCGGCAGGGTTGTCACGTCAGCAGGATTGGTCGGTTGCACTGGCGGAATGGTTGCAAATGCAGTTGGCCCAATCGGAACTACCGTTGTGCGCACCGTGGTTGTAGTGGAGCCGCAAGCCCCTAGAAGCGCCATCACTGCCACGGCAGTCAAGACTCTTTCGGCGCGTTTCATCCCTGCAATTCTACTGAATAGTCTCGATGCAAGGGCTTCAGGGTAACTGAATTCCAATACTCAACTTGGGGGAACAATGCTCGATCCGTACTTCGATCTCACGGGCAAAATTGCACTGGTCACTGGTGGCAGCCGCGGTCTGGGATACCAGATGGTTAAAGCATTTGCCGAACGGGGCGCTGACTGCATAATCGCAAGCCGCAAACTTGAAAACTGCGAGAAGGTAGCCGACGAGGTTCGCGCGCTTGGTCGCCGCGCATTGGCAATTTCGCTGCATGCAGCCAAGTGGGACTCCATCGATTCGATGATTGAAAAGGTTTATGCCGAATGGGGGCGAATCGACATTCTTGTTAACAACGCCGGCATGAGTCCGGCAATGCCAAGCCACGAAGTAAATGAACAACTCTTTGATTCGGTAATCGGACTCAACTTCAAAGGTCCATTTCGTCTTGCATCCAGAGTCGCCAAACGAATGGCCGACTCCGACGGTGGCATCATCATCAACGTCACGTCATCGGGATCGCTGATGCCTACTCCAATGATCATTCCTTATGGCAGCGCAAAAGCCGCCCTCAATGCGATGACACGTTCCCTAGCTGCTGAATACGGTCCCAAGGTCAGGGTGAACACGCTTTCGCCTGGGCCATTTCTCACCGATATCTCAGATGCATGGCCTGAAGATCAGCGCAACACCACGCCTTCAGCAATTGGCCGGCCGGGCAATCCCGTTGAGATCATCCCCGCCGCGTTGTTTCTAGCGAGTCCGCAGTCCACTTTTGTCAGTGGAGCGATAGTTCGTGTCGACGGCGGGTTGCCAATCGGGCAATAACTAAACCAGCGGGCGCGCAGTTGGTGGAATTGGCGCTGGTAAATCAGTAACACCCATCAACCACGAGTCAACACCAGCGGCACAGGCACGTCCCTCGGCAATGGCCCACACGATCAAGCTCTGCCCACGACCCATGTCGCCAGCAACAAATACTCCGGGCACACTTGACATGTAGTTGTCATCGCGCTCGACATTGCCGCGCGCATCAAAATCCACACCTAGTTGATCGAGCCACGAGCCACGCTCGGGTCCAACGAAGCCAAGCGCCAAGAACACCAGGTCGGCTGGCAGTTCTTGATCGGTTCCCTCCACTTTTTGGAATTTTCCATCGACCAATTCCACTTCGTGAATGAGTAAGGCGCGAACGTTACCGTTGCCGTCGTCTAGGAAACGCTCCGTATTAACGCTGTAGACACGCTCGCCGCCCTCTTCGTGAGCCGACGAAGTTCGATAGACCATTGAGTATTGCGGCCATGGATTGTTTGACGAACGCTCTTCAGGCGGGCGGGGCATGATCTCAAGCTGAGTTACGGACTTCGCTCCCTGGCGATGAGCCGTACCGAGACAGTCAGCACCAGTGTCACCACCACCAATGATCACCACGTGTTTGTCGTGGGCATCAATGGCAAAATCCGAGAAGTCGCCTTCTTGCACACGGTTGGCAATTGGCAGGTACTCCATGGCTTGATGGATTCCGTTGAGTTCGCGTCCTGGCACACCTAGATCACGCCATGCTGTTGCCCCACATGCGAGTACTACCGCGTCATGTGACGCCCGCAGAACATCGATGTCAACCTCGTCACCAACAACGGCGTTAACACGGAACTCGGTGCCTTCAGCCTTCATCTGATCGATGCGGCGATCGACGTGCCGCTTTTCCATCTTGAATTCTGGAATTCCATAACGCAGGAGCCCACCGATTCGATCCGAGCGTTCGAGAACCACGACGTCATGGCCAGCACGAGTGAGTTGCTGCGCAACGGCAAGACCAGCCGGGCCAGAACCAATGACCGCCACTCGTTTGCCGGATTTCACCGTTGGCAAGACGGGAGTGACCCAGCCCTGCTCCCACGCGTAGTCAAT
>CAZXAX010000015.1:14679-29495 GCA_964638795.1 uncultured Bifidobacterium sp.
ATTTCACCGTTGGCAAGACGGGAGTGACCCAGCCCTGCTCCCACGCGTAGTCAATAATTTCGACTTCAACTTGTTTGATCGAAACGGGATCTTGGTTGATTCCAAGCACGCATGCTGACTCACACGGTGCCGGACACAGGCGACCCGTGAACTCTGGAAAGTTGTTGGTCGCATGAAGGCGCTCGATTGCTTCACGCCAGTTACCCCTATAAACAAGGTCATTCCAATCAGGAATCAAGTTTCCAAGCGGGCAACCGTTATTGCAAAAAGGAATACCGCAGTCCATGCAACGCCCGGCTTGATGCTTCAAGGTGTCGTGACTGAAGTCCTCATAGACCTCTTTCCAGTCGCGCAACCGAACCGGCACCGAGCGACGAATCGGACTCTCACGTTTCCATTTAAGAAACCCAGTTGGCTCACCCACGGGCCACCTCCATGATCATGTGGTTGGTCTGGTCTTCATCAAGACCATTCGCGGCGGCTTCGGCTTGAACTTGCAAGACACGTTTGTAGTCGCGCGGCATCACCTTGCGGAACTTTGACCACTCATTTGACCAGTTCTTGATCAGTTCGCTGCCAAGCACCGAGTCTGTGTACTCAACGTGACGGCCGATGGTGTCCAGCAAGAATTTCACATCGTCATCTTGCAGTGCCTCGATGTCAACGAGTTCGTAGTTCACACGGTCGATGAATGAGCCATCGGCATCATGCACATATGCAATTCCACCAGACATTCCGGCTCCAAAGTTGCGCCCAGTTGAACCAAGTACCACTACTCGCCCGCCGGTCATGTATTCACATCCATGGTCACCCACGCCCTCGACGACTGCAAGCACACCTGAGTTACGAACACAAAAACGCTCACCGACCATTCCAGAGATGAAAATTTCACCGCTGGTGGCGCCGTATCCGATCACGTTGCCAGCGATGATGTTCTCGTGCGCTACGAATCGCGCTGACTTATCGGGATGCACAATCAAGCGCCCACCCGACAAACCCTTGCCGAGATAATCGTTGGTGTCGCCCTCTAGGCGCATCTCGATTCCCTTTGGAACGAATGCGCCAAAGCTCTGCCCTGCAGATCCTTTGAAATGAATCTTGATCGTGCCGTCTGGCAAACCGTTACCGCCCCATGCCTTGGTCACTTCGTATCCAAGCATCGTGCCAACGGTTCGGTTCACGTTGTGCACCGCGGTCTCAATGACCACTGGCTTTGCATCCTGAATTGCAGACTGCGATTTGGCAATCAGTTCATTGTCAAGAGCCTGATCCAGCTCGTGGTTTTGAGCCACTGACTTGTAAGGAGTCTGTGAGTACGGGTTTAGTGCTGGCGTGAGAATTGGTGAAATGTCGAGACCCGACAATTTCCAATGGTCAACTGCCTTTTTGGTGTCGATCACTTCAACATGGCCAATTGCTTCTTGGAGTGTTCTGAATCCAAGTGCGGCGAGATATTCGCGCACTTCTTCGGCGATGAATTCAAAGAAGTTGACTACAAACTCTGGCTTGCCACTGAATCGTGCACGCAATTCTGGGTTCTGAGTAGCGACCCCAACTGGGCATGTATCGAGGTGGCAAACACGCATCATGATGCAACCACTGACAACGAGTGGTGCGGTTGCGAATCCATATTCTTCGGCACCCAGAAGCGCAGCAATGATCACATCGCGGCCCGTCTTCATCTGGCCGTCGGTCTGCACCACAATGCGGTCGCGGAGTCCGTTCAGCATGAGAGTCTGTTGTGTCTCAGCAAGACCGAGTTCCCAAGGACCGCCGGCGTGCTTAAGCGAGGTCAAAGGAGATGCACCCGTGCCACCGTCGTGACCCGAGATCAAAACCACATCGGCCTTGGCCTTTGATACACCAGCAGCGACGGTGCCAACACCCACTTCAGCCACCAGTTTCACGTGGATCCGGGCAGTTGGGTTTGAGTTCTTCAAATCGTGAATCAACTGCTTGAGGTCTTCAATTGAATAGATGTCATGGTGTGGCGGTGGGCTGATGAGTCCAACTCCTGGCGTGGAATGGCGAGTCTTTGCCACCCATGGGTACACCTTGTGCCCTGGCAACTGTCCACCCTCACCGGGCTTTGCACCTTGGGCCATCTTGATTTGAATGTCATCGGAGTTGACAAGGTATTCACTCGTGACACCAAAGCGTCCCGATGCAACTTGTTTGATCGCCGAGCGCTTTGAATCACCATTCGGCAATGGAACAAAACGCTCTGGATCCTCCCCGCCTTCACCTGTGTTGCTCTTGCCACCGATGCGGTTCATTGCAATAGCGAGAGTCTCGTGTGCTTCCGCCGAGATCGATCCATAAGACATCGCGCCGGTGGAGAATCGCTTAACAATCTCGCTTACCGGCTCAACTTCGTCAATCGGCACTGGAGGGCGATCACTTTGCAGTTCAAACAACCCGCGAAGTGTTGCGAGATTGCGTGACTGGTCGTCTACGGCTTGTGTGTACTGCTTGAAGACGTCGTACCGACCCGAACGAGTGGAGTGCTGCAGGCGGTAGACCGTTTCTGGGTTGAAAAGGTGAATCTCCCCTTCACGGCGCCACTGGTACTCACCACCAATTTCAAGGCTGCGGTGTGCGCGCTCGGTCGCGCGCTCCATGTAGGCCACCCGATGTCTCTGTGCTGTTTCTTCGGCGATCTCATCAAGACCAATGCCACCAAGGCGACTTACAGTGCCAACAAAAAACTCATCGACCACGTCGGTGGCAAGACCAATCGCTTCAAAGATTTGCGCCCCCGTATATGAGGCAACGGTAGACACACCCATCTTCGACATCACCTTGAGTACACCCTTACCTGCGGCCTTGATGTACTTATGAAGTGCAGTGTGGACATCAAGTCCACCCATGTCGTTCACACCTTCGCCGTCGTTGGCGAGAATCATGTCCTCAATTGACTCAAAAGCCAAGTACGGGTTCACAGCACCTGCGCCATAACCGATGAGCAGCGCCATGTGATGGACCTCGCGTGCATCACCACACTCCACGATGAGGCCTGTCTTGGTGCGCTTCTTTTCACGAATCAGATGGTGATGAACTGCGCTCGTCAACAGCAGCGATGGGATCGGGGCCATCACCTCATCAGAATTGCGATCCGAAAGGATGATGATCCGCGCGCCTTCATCAATGGCGCGTGAAGCCTGACTACAGACTTCACGAAGCGCACTACGTAAGCCATTGCCGCCATCTGCCACCCGATACAAACCCGATATAACTGCACTACGAAGACTCTCGTGCTTTCCATCGTCATTGATATGCACGATCTTGGCGAGCTCGTCGTTATCAATAACGGGAAACGGCAGGGCCAATTGTCGACAATTCTCCGGACCCGGCTGCAGCATGTTCGCTTCTGGCCCAATGGTCGAGCCAACCGAAGTAACCACCTCTTCACGAATGGCATCCAACGGTGGGTTTGTCACTTGAGCAAAAAGCTGTTGGAAGTAATCAAAAAGAAGGCGTGGGCGCTTGGACAGAACCGCAATTGGTGTATCGGTTCCCATTGAACCAAGTGGTTCCTGACCACTCTTGGCCATTGGTGCGAGGATGATGCGCAATTCTTCGTGCGTGTATCCAAAAACCTGCTGGCGCCGCAGAACGCTGCTGCGGCTATAGACCACATGCTCGCGGTCTGGCAGATCATCAAGCAGCATCAACCCGCGATCAAGCCACTCACCATAAGGCTCTGCGGCTGCGAGCTCATTTTTGATCTCAGTGTCATCGATGATGCGACCCTGATTGGTGTCAATAAGGAACATGCGCCCGGGCTGCAGGCGTCCTTTACGAACCACGCGCGATGGGTCGATGTCCATCACACCAACTTCAGACGACATGATCACAAGATCGTCTGCAGTTACCCAGAATCGGCTTGGACGCAGACCATTACGGTCAAGAACAGCGCCAATCAAGGTTCCGTCAGTGAACGCAACGCTCGCTGGGCCATCCCATGGCTCCATCATCGCTGCGTGGAAACGATAGAAAGCTCGTAGAGCTGGACTCATGGTGGCGTGGTTTTCCCATGCTTCAGGAATCATCATCAGCACTGCGTGTGGCAATGATCGTCCACCAAGATGCAACAACTCCAACACCTCATCAAAACTCATTGAGTCTGATCCGCCCGCGGTGCAGATTGGATACGCGCGCTCGAGGTTTGGAATGAGATCAGACTTCAGCAATGACTCACGTGTACGCATCCAGTTTCGGTTGCCCTGCACTGTGTTGATCTCACCGTTGTGCGCAATAAACCGGTACGGGTGCGCCAACGGCCACGAGGGGAACGTGTTTGTGGAGAAGCGACTGTGGAACAAAGCGATCGCTGACTCAACTCGTTCGTCGGCAAGATCGAGAAAGCACTCGCGCAACTGGGGCGTTGTGAACATCCCCTTGTAGACGAATGTGCGGGAAGAAAGTGATGGAAAGTATGTGGACTGATCGGCTGTGAGTTCATGTTCAATGCGCTTACGCACAACAAAAAGCTTCCGATCAAGGTCGATACCCGTTGCTCCCGATGGGTCAGCGATGAAAAGCTGGCGGAACATCGGCATAACCGCACGTGCCGTCTTGCCGATGGTCTTTGGATCAAAGGGCACTTCACGCCAGCCGAGAACTTTGAGACTCTCTTGGCGAACTATTTCTTCGATTGATGCGACAGCTTTCTCAGCGGTTTCGAGTTCTGATGGAAGAAACGCGAGACCCGCACCGTACGCACCGACTGGTGGGAGTTCAAAGCCAACTACGGCACGGAAGAACTTGTCAGGGATCTGAATCAAGACTCCTGCACCGTCGCCGGTGTCCGCTTCGGCCCCGGTTGCGCCGCGATGCTCCATGTTGCAAAGCGAACTGATGCCGTTGGCAACTATCGCATGGCTTTTCTCACCTTTTATATGTGCGACAAAACCCACTCCACACGCGTCGTGTTCAAAGCGTGGGTCGTACAGACCATGGGCTTCGGGATAAAACTTGGGCGTCATCAGACTCTCTACTTTCAACGACTTCTTATGTTGAAAATCGGGGCGACGCTGACCCGAGTTCGGCGGGACGGAACGCCCCGACCAATTAATTAAATGCTACGGCCTCAGTCGAGGTCTTTGAAAATAGGTTTTCGGTCCGCAAGATTCGCCATTACAGCCTCAATCTGGTTGGGTTTGCCGATCACCTCGGCAATTTCGGTGCGCTCAGCTTCAAGCTGCCCAGCCGCATCGCCATACGCCGCACGGTTCACGAGTCGCTTGGCGGCCCGAATGGCCGACGGGTTGGCGCTGGCAATCTGCGCCGCGAGCTCCCAGGCATCCGTCAGTGGATCAGCTGAGACCTTGGTCACTATTCCTAAGACATGTGCTTCGTTGCCATCGAAAATCCGGGCCGAATAGATGAGTTCTTTGGCTACATCGGGTCTTACATGTGCACCAAGAGTGAGCGTGCCCGACATATCAGGGAACAATCCCCAATGCATTTCGCGCACACTGAACTGCGTGTCTGGATGCGCAATGCGGATGTCGGCACCCATGGCAATCTGAAATCCGCCACCCATTGCATGCCCATGAACCGAGGCGATCACGGGTGCGGGAACTTCTTGCCATGTCCAAGCAACGCGCTGTGCACGGTTGGCGATCTGATCAGAAACACGGTCACCCATCACAGTGGGTCCTGCTCCCTTATCGCCCTCGGCAATTTGGCTGAAGATCGAAAAATCAAGACCCGCACAGAACGACTTACCTTCGCCGCGCAGAACTGCGACGCGCACACCTTCGGCCGTCTTTAGATACTGCCCTGCCTCATCAAGACCCATAAACATCTCGTTGTCCAGTGCATTGCGTTTATCCACCCGGATCATCCGCACATCGGCGACACCTTCGGTGATCTCGACCTCTACCCGATCATGGAAATTCTTGATTACGCCCATGGTGCGAGCCTATCGGTGTATCCACGGGCCCAAATGAGCCGTAGAGTTTTCCCATGCGTTTGAACCTTTCCGCCGATGAAGTACTCCTGACCACCCGAAGTGTCCGCAAACGACTCGACTTCGACCGTCCAGTTGAGCGTGAGCTAATTGACGAGTGTCTGGAAATCTCGTTACAAGCTCCAACCGGGTCCAACATGCAGGGTTGGCACTTCGTGATGATTGATGAGCAAAAGAAAAAGGATGCGATCGCAAAGATTTACCACGATGCATTCATGCTTTATTACTCGCTCCCGAAGCCTGAATACGCAGAAGGTGACGTGCGCCGTGAGTCAATGCCCAAGGTCGGCGACTCCGCACTGTTCCTTGCAAAGAACATGCAGCGCGCCCCATATCTGATGATCCCAGTAATTCAGGGACGCGCCGAGAACGCCGGCGGTGCGATGGCGGCGTCACTGTACGGCTCAATCCTTCCCGCAGCTTGGAGTTTCATGCTCGCATTACGCGAGCGTGGTCTTGGTTCCGCGTGGACCACTCTGCACTTACTCGGAGAAGGTGAGCGTGAGGCTGCCGATATCTTGGGCATTCCATTTGAGACCCATTCACAAGTTGGTTTGTTCCCAGTGGCCTACACAATTGGTACTGACTTCAAGCCCGCCAAGCGGCTTCCATTGAGCCAGGTGAGCCACTGGAATAGCTGGTAAGCGAAGGCTTATTCGACCAACCGCAAACCACTCGGCGCCATTGAGGGTGCCGCATGCGGCAGATCAACCACGAACTCCGTGCGATGTGCGGGAAATACATGTTGTGAAAGCAGCACTGCCTTTCCGCCTTCTGATTCTGTAATGCGTTCGCATCGCAAAACCGGCGAACCCATCGGAACTCCAAGCAGGGCTGCATCTTCACCGTCAACCAAAGTGGCACCGATTGTTTGTGTTGCTCCGGTGAGGGGAATGTTCATCAACTCGTAGAACGGCGAGCGTTCAACATCTGCTCGACTCAAATGTTCGGCCAGATTCGCAGGGCACCAAACGGTTACGAGAGCAAAGGGTTCACCATCAGCAAGATTGAGGCGTTTCACTCTCAAAACCTGAATGTTGCCAAGAACTTTCGCGACTCGCCCTTTGGCGCGTTCGAAAGCAAACTCAAGAATTTGTCGCTCAGGCTTTATACCGTCACTTGCCATCTGCTCTTCGATAGTTGCGAGCCGCCCGAGTGGCTGGCGAATCGGATCGGTTGCCACGTACCAACCGAATCCTTGGCGCGCATCAACGAGCGACTCATCGCGCAAAACTTCAAGCGCTTTGCGAATTGTCACGCGTGAAGCATCAAAAGTGGTGGAGAGTTCTGATTCAGACGGCAGCACTCGCCCGGCGGCAAACTCGCCAGCCGAGATCCGAGCCCGGAGTGCATCGGCGATTTCTTGGTATCTGATTCTCCGCATAGTGCCACTTGTATTATACTTGTCTACACATAGGTAAGGGGCTCTAATTCCCCACCGAATCGAATCGCATCAACAAAACCAAGGAGCTGACATGGCCGTTTCCGCTGGCACACCGATCGAACTCGTACAAGGTGTTTACAAATCTCTCGCCGCAAATTGCGAAATCGGTCGCAAGCGTCTCGGTCGCCCACTCACATTGGCGGAAAAAATTCTCATCAATCATTTGGTTGATCCGAACAATCAAGAACTCGAGCGCGGCCGTTCATATGCGGACTTCAATCCCGACCGCGTAGCGATGCAAGATGCAACCGCGCAGATGGCGTTGTTGCAGTTCATGACTGCAGGGCTACCAACTACCGCGGTGCCATCAACTGTTCACTGCGACCATCTCATCTCGGCAAAAGTTGGCGCCAAGATTGACCTCGGTGTTGCCGTTGATACCAACAAAGAGGTGTACGACTTTCTGCGCTCCGTCTCTGCCAAATACGGGATCGGTTTTTGGGGTCCAGGAAGCGGAATCATCCACCAAGTTGTGCTTGAGCACTACGCATTTCCCGGTGGAATGATGATCGGAACCGATTCACACACGCCAAACGCCGGCGGCCTCGGCATGGTTGCCATCGGTGTTGGCGGCGCTGACGCAGTTGATGTGATGACCGGTTTTCCATTCAATGTGCGCTGGCCAAAAGTGATTGGCGTGAAGCTCACTGGCACCTTGTCTGGATGGTCAAGCCCGAAAGACGTAATTCTTGAAGTTGCCCGAGTGCTCACTGTTGAAGGCGGCACTGGCGCAATTGTTGAATACTTCGGGCCAGGTGCAGACTCAATTTCAGCAACAGGTAAGGCCACGATCTGCAACATGGGTGCTGAGATTGGCGCCACGTGTTCGGTGTTCGGCTACGACGACAACATGGCGGCTTACCTTCGCGCCACTGGCCGCGCCGACATTGCAGCCGAAGCAGACAAAGTGAAATCGGATCTGCGCCCAGATGACGGAGCAAGTTACGACCAGACCATTGAGATCAACCTCAGCACTCTCACTCCCCTAATTAATGGCCCACATTCACCAGACCGTGCCCATCGTGCTGGTGCCGCCGTTGGCGCAGCCGCACGCGAAAACAGTTGGCCCTTGGAAATTTCATCAGCACTGATTGGCAGCTGCACCAACTCGTCATACGAAGACATCACACGTGCTGCATCAGTTGCACGCCAAGCGGCTGCCAAAGGATTGAAAGCCAAGGTTGAACTTCTCGTATCGCCAGGCTCGGAACAGATTCGCGCCACGATTGAGCGCGATGGTTTGATGGCCGACCTCGAAGCAATTGGCGCAACCGTGCTCGCCAACGCATGTGGCCCGTGTATCGGCCAGTGGGAACGCGCCAATGAGATCACTTCAAAGCCCAACACAATCGTGAACTCTTTCAACCGCAACTTTCCCAAGCGCAACGATGGTTCGGCGAACACACTCTCATTTGTTACAAGCCCCGACACCGTGATCGCTCTTGCTCTCGCGGGTCGACTCGACTTTGATCCAACTGTTGATACCCTCACAGCACCCGACGGCTCGCAGGTAAAACTCGACGCACCGCAAGGTGATGTACTCCCCGCCAAGGGCTACGACCCTGGGGCAAACACTTTTATCGCCCCACCTGCAGATGGATCAGGAATCACAGTTGAGGTCAGCCCAACCAGCGATCGCCTGCAGTTACTGGAACCATTCCCGGCCTGGGATGGTAACGACTACCTGAAATTGCCAATTCTCATGAAGGCCAAAGGCAAGTGCACCACCGACCACATTTCAGCTGCGGGCAAATGGCTCAAATTCCGTGGACACCTGGAGAACATCTCGGGCAACCTGTTTGAAAGTGCGGTTAATGCCTACGACGATGTGGCTGGAATCGGCAAAGACACAACCGATGGTCAGCGTCGCCCCTATCCAGAAATTGCCAAGCGCTACTCAGAAAAAGGCATCCGTTGGTGCGCAATTGGTGACCAAAACTACGGCGAAGGTTCTTCGCGCGAGCACGCTGCAATGGAGCCTCGCTTCCGCGGCGGAGTCGTGATCTTTGCGCGCTCATTTGCCCGCATTCATGAAACCAATCTGAAAAAGCAAGGGCTGGTTCCACTGACCTTTGCCGATCCTGGAACATACGAACTCATCGGCGAAGACGACACGATCAGTGTGTTGAATTTGCCCCCGGTGCCAGATCGTCCGGTGAAGTGCCTAATAAACAAAGCCGATGGTGCGGTAGTCGAGTTTGAAGCCAAGCACACTTTCAGCCCCGAGCAGGTTGAGTGGTTCAAAGCTGGTTCGGCGCTCAACATCGTGCGCGCAAAGGTTGCCAGTGAAAAGAGTAAGTCAGGCTCAGCTAAGCCGTCGCTGATTCAATCCTTGCGGCATCTGCTGAAGCGCTCCTGAATTTCAGATCCAACGGCCCAGTGACCTCACAGGTCACAGCGGGTGGATTGCGTAAATTCCAGATCGCCGGCAGCGGTTTGTCGCGTGGCCACACTGCATCACTGCCGGTGACTCGCACTGCATAAACGGCGGCGCCTGAGGATTTAGCTGCTGCGATCACTGTGTCCCACGGTGCACCAGTTGCTACCTGCATCTCCCCGCTTGCGAGCGAACCGACCAGATCTTCAACTAGGTCTTCTTTGCGCACGAATCCAACGGGGCGACCAATCGCAGCCACGGTCAGCGCTAAAGCCACGTAATCAAAACTGTTTTTTGCTTCGACGACCAAAATCGCCGGCGTGTTTGGCTCCACAGAGTCAAGCCCAACAAATTCAAAATCTGCGAATGGGAGCATTTCAGGACGCAACACTTTAAAAGCAATTCGCTGAGCTTCAGCACGATCGGGAATCAGTGAATCGCCCAGATTTGCGTCCTCAAACCGCACAATGGTCCAGCTCTGCTCGCGTGCGTGACGCTCAAGCCGTTGGTCGGGATTAACTGCAATCGGATTTCCCACTAGCTCCATGACTGCGATGTCATTGCGTGAGTCGGAATACATCCAACTTGTCTTCAGATCTACGTCATTTTCAATGGCATACTTTTCGATAGCAGCACACTTGCCATCAGCCCAAACAAAGTTGCCGTTGATCTCACCGCTAAATTTTCCGTCTTCATCAACACCAAACTCAGTAGCGATAACAGCGGTGAACCCGAGTTTGTTTGCAATCGGCCGCGCAATCTCAGCGGGCATCGCCGTAGCGAGAACTAGACCACGGCCAGCTGATTTGTGATCAGCGATTTCTTTCGCCGCGTATTCCTGAACCCATTGCGAAAGATCGGGCGCCACCAACGACGCACCAAACTGCACTGCACTTTTTTGCTTTCCTTTAAACACGAGCGGCAATTGACGCGCCGCTGCCATCACAACAATGTTGTCGCCAAAGGCATCAATCAATGAGTAGAAAACGTCGCTGTTTGGTAGTTCACGACTCACAAGACCCGACTGCCTTGCCATTGATGCAATGACGCGCCCGGATCCTCCGCGTACGAGCACACGGTCCAGATCAAATATCGCAATCGATGAAGGCACGGTTTGAAGGCTACGAGTACCGTGCTGGCGAAGGAGTGCCATTCACTCTTCTTGCACCCGAACCCCAGATACGGGAAAGGCCCGACTTGGGGGAAGTCGGGCCTCTCAACCTGGATCCCGATCGTTGGGGGGAACGATCACCGGGACCTGTCGGACAACTTGGGGGAAGTTGTCGCGATATGTTGCTTCCAATTATGCACGTGAAAGTGTGAACACTCAACCCGAAATGAGAGATACTTACTATCGTTTTTTCAGATAGGCTCGAATCGTGGATATCAAGCATCTTTCGAGCCTCGTGGCCATTGCCGACAACGGCTCATTCTCGGCAGCCGCCAAGGCGCTTTATACGGTGCAGTCCAACGTTTCTGCCCATATCGCCCGGTTGGAGCGCGAACTCGGGTCCACTCTGGTGGACCGCAATTCGGGTGCCCTCACCGACGAGGGCGAGGTGGTCTTGGAGCGTGCACGGCGGATTCTGCGCGAGATTGAGGACATCCCCGGTGATCTCACGGCCCTTGAGGACCAAATCACGGGCGTAACTCGCCTCGGTGTGCTCAGCACCACCGCAAGGTGGATCATGCCGCAAATTCTGAACACGATGGCCAACCGCTATCCCGAGGTTCGGGTCACAGCTCATGAGGGCAGCACGTCCTCGCTACTACCCCGAGTCGTTGATGGCCAGATTGATGCCGCCATCGTGCACTTACCGCTGACCGAACCCGATGTCACCGTCGAGCCACTCTTTGCCGAAGATCTCGTCCTTGTTGTGCACACACGTCACCAACTCTCAGGTCGCAACAACATCGGCATCGACGAACTCGCTTCACATGCACTTCTGTTGCCTCCCACTGGCACGGCATTTCGCCGAGTACTTGACCGCCTTGCAGCAGCAAAGGAAGTCACGCTGAAAGCACATGCCGAAATCGACGGTGTGCGACTTCTCGCTTCGCTCGCTTTTGAAGGATACGGAGCTGCGATTGTTCCGTCGTCGGCAATTCCACAATGGCTCGAAGGACCCTTCTCCCGCATTGCCATAGACGAACGACCCCAACGCACCGTTGGCTGGGTGCAGCGCAGACGCCCAGCGGTCAACAGTGCAACTCGAGCGATCTTCAATGTGACCACCGAAACTCTCCGCAATATTCGCCCACAGGACAGCCCCGGTATTCATCGCTTGCACGGGGGCGCTAATACGCCTGGGTAACTAAGTAGTTTCTGAAGCGTGAACGAAACGCTCGCGCTCCAGTCTCGGGTACCGGGAGCAGCATCTGCTTCCGCTCGCACGCTCGAATCCGGCCGCGAGGTGATCTGGGTCGATATTGATTCGTCTGCACGCAAAGGCGCTTTGACCGCTGATGCATCATCAGTAATTGAGTGGGCCGCCCATCAAGCGCTCGCATCTAAACGACCGCTAGTTCTTGAGATGGGCTCATCAGGTGCAGACATTGACGAGGGCATCGCATCGCTGCATGGCTGGGGCCGTGCAGCGCGCTCAGTCACCCAGTGTTCGGGCATCGTGCCAATCTTTTTCATTGTTGAAGGACCAGCCGTATCTGGACCTGCACTCATGTTGGGTCTCTCCGATTTCGTGATTCTCACAGAAGATGCATATGCCTTCGTTTCTGGCCCCGCGATGGTCACGCAATTCACCGGCATCGACATTGGAAACGAAGAGCTTGGTGGTGCAGGAACGCTTGCACGCGCAAGTGGCGTGGCATCAATTGTTGTTAGCGACGTTGAATCGGCACGCGACAGTGTTGACCAAATACTTGCGTTCTTGCCCGATAGCACTAACGAACTTCCGCAGCAGTTTCCAACTTCCGATCCCAGCGACCGACAAACACCTGAAGCGGGCGAACTGATTCCGGAATCGTCAACTGGTTCCTACGATGTTCGCCACGTGATCGAATCAATCGTCGATGACGGTGATTATCTCGAATTAAAACCCAGATGGGCTGCAAATGTTGTGACCGCATTTGCCACCATGGGCGGACGAACTGTGGGAATTGTTGCCAATCAGCCGATGGTTCTCGCGGGCACATTGGACATCCCAGCATCACAAAAGGCCGCACGATTCGTCGGCTTTTGTGATGCGTTCAACATTTCAATCATCACCCTGGTTGATACCCCAGGGTTTTACCCAGGCAAGGATCTTGAGTGGCGAGGAATGATCCGCCACGGCGCCCAACTCGTGTTTGCCTACGGTCGCGCAACGGTGCCACGCATCTGCGTGATCCTTCGCAAAAGCTACGGCGGCGCCTACATCGTCATGGATTCCAAGCGCATGGGTAACGACCTCTGCTTGGCATGGCCATGGGCAGAACTGGCGGTTATGGGCGCCGGGCAGGCTTCGGCGATCCTCCAACGCAAGGCCACCGACGAAGAAAAAGCCGAGTTTGAGGCCGACTACGCCGAGCGCCTTCTCAATCCGTATGTTGCCGCCGAACGTGGCCTTGTTGATTCAGTGGTCACACCCGCTGAGACCCGTGGCGAGATTGTCGCTGCACTTGCGATGCTTGCCGATAAGCGCGAAAAGCTCATCAAGCGCAAGCATGACAATTCGCCACTTTGACCTTTAGGCAGTGCCTTTTGGTTGCTGCAATCGTCGTTTAACAATTCGTATGTGAAGCCGTATAACCTGAACCTCGGGGGGAGGAAGCCCTCCATAAGCACATAAGGGGTTCTCGGTGGCTGAAACCATCACCATCATCGATGACCGCACCGGCAAGCAGGTAACAGTCCCGCTCACCGACGGTTCATTTCCTTCAACCGCACTTCGCGAACTTGACGCGGACCTGCGTGTTTACGATCCGGCATATCTATCTACTGCCGCTTGCAAATCCGCGATCACCTATCTCGACGGTGACGCCGGGATCCTGCGATACCGCGGGTACCCAATTGAGCAACTTGCCGAGAAGTCAACGTTCCTCGAGGTTGCCTATCTGTTACTAAACGGCGACCTGCCAACCGCAGCCCAGCTCCAACAGTGGACCTACGACGTAACTCACCACACCTACATTCACGAGAACATGCGCAAGCGTTTTGTTGATGGTTTCCATTACGACGCTCACCCAATGGGGATGTTCGTGTCTGCTGCAGCCGCACTTGGCACTTTCTATCCCGATGCCAAGGAGATCTTCGACAAGAAGAACCTTGACCGCCAGATACTGCGCCTAGTGGCCAAGATGCCCACCCTTGCGGCGATGTGTTACCGATTCAGCACTGGTCTGCCCTTCGTGCTCCCAAATAACTCGCTCACCTACTCCGAAAACTTCTTGAACATGATGTTCAAGATCGGTGATGACTCGCATGTCAATCCGGTGTTGGCAAAAGCCATGGATGTGTTGTTCATTCTTCATGCTGATCACGAGCAGAACTGTGGAACCACTGCGATGCGCGTGGTGGCATCTTCAAATGCCGATCCATACTCAGCCACCGCCGCAGCAGCATCCGCCCTCTACGGGCCATTGCACGGTGGAGCCAACGAAGCTGTCGTGCGGATGCTCGAGGAGATTAAGACCCTCGACAATGTCCCAGCGTTCATTCAGAGCGTTAAAGACGGCAACGAGAAGCTGATGGGCTTTGGTCACCGCGTGTACAAGAATTACGACCCGCGCGCCAAGATCATCAAAAAGACTGCGTACGACGTTTTCGAAGTAACGGGCAAGAATCCGTTGCTCGACGTGGCACTGAAACTCGAAGAGGTTGCACTTCAAGACGAGTACTTCGTGAAGCGCAAGCTCTATCCCAACGTGGACTTCTACTCGGGCCTCATCTACCAGGCACTTGGATTCCCAGTGGATATGTTCACCGTGCTGTTCGCGATTCCACGCACCGCAGGCTGGCTTGCGCACTTCAGTGAGCTACTCGGGGACAAGGAACAAAAGATCAGCCGTCCACGCCAGGT
>CAZXAX010000015.1:29595-34524 GCA_964638795.1 uncultured Bifidobacterium sp.
ACTTCAGTGAGCTACTCGGGGACAAGGAACAAAAGATCAGCCGTCCACGCCAGGTGTACACAGGCGCCGACGAGCGCAACTATGTGCCAATGGCGCAACGCGCCTAGTAAAACAGCGCAACGCGCCTAGTAAAACAGCGCAACGCGCCTAGTAAAACAGCGCAACGCGCCTGGTAACACTCTCCGTTCCTTGCGCTAAGTCCTTTCCGTTTATGGTTTAGGGCACGGACAATTGGAACGGGGGGAACCGATGGCCACAGGTGTACTTGAAGGCATTCGCGTAGTCGAACTTGCCGAAGGTTTGGCAGGGCCGCTGGCTGGACGCTTGTTGGCAGAATCAGGCGCCGAAGTAATCAAGGTCGAATCGCCAGATGGCGATCGCGCGCGCAGCGGTGCAGGATTTGCCACCTGGAACCGCAGCAAGCGCAGCGTTGTGCTTGACATCAAATCAAAGTCAGGCCTTCAACAACTTGATGCCCTCTTAAAAGATGCTGATGTATTGATTCATTCGTTTACACCCGCGCAGGCTGCAGGTCTTGGACTCGATGATGCATCGTTAACCGCAAAGTACCCTGAGCTCGTTGTAAGTGGAATCGCTGGGTATCCACAGCGCCATGAAGACCGGGATCGTGTCGCAGAGGACACTCTCGTAATGGCGCGAATGGGTTTGATGGATGAGCAGCGCGGTTACCGCGATGGTCCGATCTACTTGCGCATTCCGTTGGGCAGTTGGGGTGCCGTTTACCTTTCCACGATCGGCATTCTTTCGCGCCTCATTCATCGCGGCAAGGTTGGTCGTGGTGGTGTAGCCAATACGAGTTTGTTCCAGGGTGCATTAATTCCAATGACCATGCACTGGGCCACTGCAGAAACTCCGTCGCCGTCTTTCGCCATGGGGCTTCCAAAGGACGGCACAGCAACCCTTTTTGAATGTGCCGACGGCGTATGGATCCACCTCATGGGCGTACCCGACAACGTGCCGATGATGAAGAAGTGTTTTGAAGAATTCGGACCCGAAAAAATCGCCGAATACAACGAAACTTTTAAGTCATCGATGGCTTATCCAAATTCTGGTGCCAACCGTGCAGCCATGAAGTTGCATCCAAGCAAAGACTGGCTGAACGAATTCTGGACCCATGATGTGCCAGCTCAAGCAGCGATGCCTATGGGAGAGATCTTCTTTGACGAACAAGCGCGAATCAATGGATACGTGATTGATGTCGACGATCCACAATTCGGTAAGACCCAACAAGCAGGCATCCCGTACATGACCGAACCTGCCCCAAAGGTCACCTCGGCCGCTCCCCGACTCAACGAACACGCGGGTGCAACTTGGTCGAACAAACCACGCGCAAAAAACTCGAAGTCTGCAGGGGGCAATGCTCCTCTAGCTGGTCTCAAGGTTCTTGACTTTGGCAACTTTCTCGCTGGGCCACTGGCCCCGATGTTGATGGCAGATCTTGGAGCCGATGTGATCAAGCTTGAAACCACAACTGGTGATCAGATGCGTTACGTAGAGCGAGTTTTTGCAGGTTGCCAGCGTGGCAAACGAGACATCGCAGTGGATCTAAAGAAGCCTGAATCGCGAGACATTCTTGAGCGCATTGTGAAGTGGGCCGACATCGTTCACCACAACATCCGCATGCCAGCAGCAATAAAACTTGGAATCGATGAACCCACCTTGCGCAAGATCAATCCCGCAATGGTTTATTGCCACACGTCGTCCTATGGCCCAATCGGCCCGCGAAAGGACTGGCCTGGGTATGACCAACTATTCCAATCATCATGTGGTTGGGAATACGAAGGTGCCGGCGAAGGCAACCAGCCCATGTGGCATCGATTCGGAATGATGGATCACCAATGCGCGATGGCTTCAGTTGTCGCCACATTGCTTGGCGTGATGCGCCGCGATGAGACCGGAGAAGGACAAACCGTTTCTGCATCATTGCTCGGGGCCGCGTTGCTAACTACCAGCGAGACCCTCGTGTTGCCAGATGGGAAGTTGGCCCCATATCCACGTCTTGACAATCGTCAGACCGGCGTAGCGCCTACGGACCGCATCTACCAACTAAGTGATGGGTGGATCGCCGTTGTTGCTCGCACCACTGATCAGATGGATGCGCTGTGTCGTGTTGCTGGTGCGACCACACTCGATGCGGTTGAATCTGCGTTCACCGGACGCACATGTGCTTCGACACTTGCTGAACTGGAGCAGGCTGGAGTTCCCTGCGAACCCGTTCGTCTTGATCAACTACAAGAGTTCCTATTCGGAGAGGCGACAACCTCGGCGGGCCTTGTTGCTTCCTATGACCATCTCGCCTACGGCGCGATGCGACAGGTTGGCGGGCTGTGGGACTTCGGTGACCTCGAGCTCACTCTCGACACACCACCACCAGTACTTGGCCAGAACAGTGCTGCGATTCTGCGTGAGCTCGGATTTGATGAGTCCAGCATCAAGGGCTTCGCCGAATCGGGTGCTGTGGTCGCTGCTGACCTAGCCTGAATCAGTTCAGATTCACACCAAACGGGGGAACTCATGGAAGTTAAAGGTTCAGTAGCAATTGTCGCTGGAGGCGCATCCGGCATGGCAAAGGCCACCGCAGAGCAACTCGCAGCAGAAGGTGCAACGGTTGCGATTCTCGACCTGCCGTCATCAAAGGGAGCCGAAGTTGCCAAGGAAATTGGTGGAACATTCCATGCCCTTGATGCGCTTGACTATGCAGCGGCTGAGCAGACGATCAACGACGTAGTCGCCCAACACGGTGCTTTGCATATTGCGGTCAACACAATTGGTGGCGGTGGTGGAATGCCAATGCGCACCGTTGGCAAAGATGGTGCTTACCCGCTTGACAACTTCCAGCGCTATATCGATCTCAATCTCGTAGCTACTTTCAACCTCAACCGCATTCAGGCGTTACACATGTCGCGCAATGAACCAAATGCCGACGGTGAGCGAGGTGTCATCATCGACACCGCATCAATTGCTGCCTTTGAAGGCCAGATTGGTCAGGTTGCATATTCAGCAGCCAAAGCCGGCATCGTGGGAATGGTATTCACTATGGCACGCGACCTCGGCAATATCGGAGTGCGCGTGAATGCGATTGCGCCGAGCTTGTTTGCAACTGGAATTGTCGCTGGCATTGACGACGAGCGTGCCGCACAGCTCTGCAAGGATGCTGCATTTCCAAAGCGCATGGGCAAGCCCCATGAATTCGCCAACGTTGCAATGACCATTGTGAAAACCCCAATGTTGAACGGTGGCACAATCCGCGTTGATGCCGGCACACGCTTCGCACCCAAATGAGTCGCGCCGACACCCAAGATCTTCGGGACATCAAGATCCTTGCTGAGGGTCTTGAGTTCCCGGAAGGACCAATTGCGCTCGCCGATGGTAGCTTGCTCGTTGTTGAAATCGTTGGTGGTCGCTTAACGCGAATCGCAACAGATGGCACAAAGTCTGCAGTCGCGCAACTGGGTGATGGACCAAATGGTGCTGCAATCGGACCAGACGGCTGGGTCTATGTATGCAACAACGGTGGCATGACCCCGGATGCTTCACATCGTGGTCGCATCCAGAAGGTGAATATCGAAACAGGTGAGTTCCACGATCTCTACACGGAGTGTGATGGGCATCTGCTAACAGCACCAAACGACATCGTGTTTGATACTGATGGTGGCTTTTGGTTCACCGACCTCGGCGGTAATGCGATTTACTACGCACAACCAGACGGATCCGCAATTAGCTGCCCCTTGCCACAAGTGGATGGCCCGAATGGGATTGGTCTTTCACCCGATGGCACCGTGCTTTACTGGTCCGAAACCCACACCCGCATGGTCCATCGTCGCCGAATCACAGCGCCTGGGGTCTTGCAGCAATCACCCGGACACGGTGTGCACGCGTTCTTTCGTGAATCAAAGTTTGAGGAGTGGACACTGGTAACGGGTCTTCCTGGCGCGATGGGATTGGACTCGCTTGCAGTCGATGCTGATGGGAATGTGCTGGTTGGAACGCTTATTCACAGCGGAATAACCGAAGTGAATACCTCCAATGGCTCGTTTAAAGTCCACAGTCTTCCTGAAAGTGTGTTTGATCATGCGGTGACCAACATTTGTTTTGGTGGCCCCGACATGCAAACCGCTTTCATCACTCTTTCATTGACTGGGCGCCTGATTTCCTGTCGCTGGTCACGACCAGGCTTGCGCCTTAACTTCAACGCCTGATCACTATCCCCCATCGCCGCTAACTTTTGATCGTGGCCCGATCAAACTTTCTCGCTCACCTGGCCACAATCGTTGGCGTCGACAATGTGTTGTCCGACCCACAAGTTCGGGCAAGTTTCGAAACTGACTGGACTGGCCGCTTTCAAGGGCAGGCAATGGCGGTTGTACGACCACGTACTCACGCCGAAGTAATTGCAGTGGTGCAACTCTGCATCGCCGAACACATCGCGGTTGTGCCCCAAGGTGGAAATACTGGGTTGGTGGGTGGCTCGGTGCCGCTACGTGGCGGAATTGTCCTGACCACTGCACTGCTGGATTCAATCGAGCCCATACATAACAACACAGTTCGGGTCGGCGCGGGGGCAACACTGGGTGACCTTCAACGCCACTGTGCGGCCGTGGGATTACGTTTCAGTGTCGACCTTGCAGCACGGGACTCGGCGACCCTCGGTGGGATGTTTGCAACCAATGCCAGTGGCCTCAACCATCTGCGCTTTGGCGCAATGCGAGAAAACACCAACAATGTCGATGCGGTTTATGGAACCGGTGAAAGCGTGAAGAATGCAACCGTTGATCCGCTCTGCGGCTCTGAGGGGATATTTGGAATCGTTACGAGCCTGGAACTCCAGCTGCACAATTTGCCTGTTGAGACAAGTGTGATGATCGCATCCTTTGCCTCAGTCGAAAACGCGGTCACTACTTCGCTTTC
>CAZXAX010000016.1:0-15530 GCA_964638795.1 uncultured Bifidobacterium sp.
ATAGGGGTCGGGGTAAATGGATCATTTGAACTTCATGATGCTGGGCTTGGGCAACGGCGCAGTATTTGGAGCGCTTGCACTTGCGCTTGCAGTTACCTACCGCAGCTCGGGTGTCTTGAATTTCGCCACAAGTTCGCTGGCGATCTATGGCGCATACACCTATTCATTCCTGCGTAACGGATACCTCTACAACCCGATCCCGGGTATCAAATCCAAGATTGATATTGGCGATGGGTTGGGAATGTGGCCCGCGCTGATCGTTTCAGTTCTGATTTCCGCTTTGGTTGGCGTGATTCTCTACGTCGCGATTTTCCGCAATATGCGAGCAGCTTCTCCAACTGCGAAAGCAGTGGGATCAATTGGAGTGATGGTTTTGATGTCGGGCTTAATGATGCGCTCGGTCAAAGAAAACGACATCCAGGCAGTCAAGGCAATCTTCCCTGAAGACACTTGGACACTTGGGAGCCTTCGCATTAACTCAGATCGTTTCTATTTGGTACTGACCATCGTGGCTGTTGCTGTTGCATTGGCTGCCGTCTTTCGTTTCACTCGATTTGGCTTGGCAACTCGAGCATCAGCAGAAACAGAAGTTGGTGCAGTGGTTTCTGGTTTGAAGCCAGAGCGAATTGCCATCATCAACTGGGCGATTTCTGGTGCTGTCTCAGGTCTCGCTGGAATATTGATCGCACCACTGACCCCGTTGCAGCCAGGCATCTACACGTTGTTCATCGTGCCCGCACTTGCTGCAGCCGTACTTGGGCGATTTACGGCGCTTACCCCGGCGGTTCTTGGCGGCATCGCAATTGGCATGTTGCAAGCCGAGGCCCAATTCCTTGGATTCAAGTGGTCGTGGACACTCTCATCTGGCAACTCGGAACTTGTGCCACTGATCCTTGTGCTGGTGGTGCTCCTCGTTAACTCAAAGCCGCTTCCTACGCGCGGAACGCTGATGGAGAAATCGCTCGGCAAGTCACCACGCCCGTACTCGGTTCTGCTACCAACAGTTGTCTTTTCAGCTGTTGGTGCAATTGCCTTGATGATTACCGATGGCAACACACGCGGATCGATCGCGGTGTCCATGATCATGGCAATGATTGCGCTATCGCAGGTGGTAGTCACCGGCTTTGCGGGCCAGCTTTCACTTGCACAGCTGACACTGGCTGGAGCTGGCGGTTTTGCCCTTTCGCATCTCACCGAAGGGCTCGGTGTGCCTTTTCCGATCGCGCCGATACTTGCGGGTGTGGTCGCGATGGTCATCGGTGTAGTGGTTGGTCTCCCTGCACTTCGTATCCGCGGATTGTTGGTAGGAATTGTCACGTTCACACTCGCGGTTGTCCTCGAATCGGGCTGGTTCCGAAATATGGACTTCAACAACAACGATGGGGGTACTGGCTCACCAATCAAAGACGCAAAGTTCTTCGGCATTGATCTGAGCGTCGGTACCGGCCTCACTTATCCGAAACTGGCGTTTTGTTTGATGGTGTTGATCACTCTCGTGCTCGTTGGTGTTGGTGTTGCTTGGCTGCGCAATTCACGCCTTGGCGCTGCGATGCTGGCGGTGCGAGCCAATGAGAAGTCGGCAGCGGCAGCAGGTATTTCTGTCGTTCAAGTGAAGATCATAGCCTTCGCCATCGGCTCGTTCATCGCTGGACTCGGTGGGTCGATGCTCGCCTACAAGCAGTCGATCGTCACCTTTGACACGTACAGTGCGATTGCCGGTCTTGGTGTACTTGCAGTTGTTTACATCGGTGGAATCACATCCATTTACGGTGGCATTACCGCAGGACTCTTGGCTCAGGGTGGCTTCATCTTCACGCTGATCGACAAGAGTTTCAGTATCACCCAGTGGTTCGGAATCATCAGCGGCCTTGGTCTGATCTTCAACGTGATTAGCAATCCTGAAGGTGTTGTTGCACCAACTCACAAGTTCTTGGAAAAGCGACGCCTTAAAAAGATTGCCGAATCCGAAGTGGCAGTGGTGCGAGCAAGCGGTACGTCTGCGAATGCTTTTGGAGTGCGCGGTCCCATCATTGCCGAGGTCAGTGGACTTTCGGTGCGATATGGCGGAGTGTCGGCCGTGACCGATGTGTCGTTCAATGTCCACTCCGGACTGATTACGGGACTAATTGGACCAAACGGTGCTGGCAAAACCACAACGATGGACGCCATTTCTGGTTTTGCTCGCTACACAGGTCGCGTCACATTGGATGGCAAAGAACTTGATGGTCTAGCGCCGCACCAACGTGTAGCGACGGGTCTTGGGCGCACGTTCCAAGGTGTGGACCTATATGAGGATCTCACCGTTGCTGAGAACATTGCGGTCAGTCAGCAGGTTACAGGGGAGAGTGTCGCAGAAGCCGAGGCTTCACTTGCGCAACTACTCGACATGCTTGGGTTGACTGCGAAAAGAAATCGTGGAGTTGCCGAATTGTCACAAGGCGAACGCCAACTTGTTTCAATCGCTCGTGCGCTCGCCTGCAAGCCAAAGTTGCTTTTGTTGGATGAGCCAGCTGCGGGTCTTGACAGCGCAGAGAGTCTCTGGTTGGCGGATCGATTGCGTGAGATTCGCGACACTGGCGTAACGATTCTGATAGTGGATCACGACATGGGTCTGGTGCTCAGCTTGTGCGATGAGATTTTCGTGCTTGATTTCGGAAGGCTGATTGCCACCGGCTCGCCAGCAGAAATTCGATCTAATCCCCAAGTTGCTTCTGCATATCTTGGCGCTTCAGTGGAGGGAATCTGATGACTGCGTTGCTCTCGACTGCAAATTTGAATGTTGGGTATGGCTCACTTGCCGTTGGTCGCAACATCAACATGGAAGTGAAGCCTGGTGAAGTTACCTGTGTGCTCGGCCCGAATGGTGCTGGTAAGACGACACTGCTACTCACCCTTGCCGGATTTTTGGATCCATTGGGTGGTGAACTTTCAGTCAACGGTGTTGTGCAAAAAAAAGCCAACGCACAGAAGATGAATGAGAGCGGGGTAGTACTCATCCCCGACAACCGCGCATTGTTCACACAGTTAAACCCGGTTGAAAATCTGAAACTGGCGTATCGCAAAGGCGGTCGCACGGTTGATGAAGTCCTTGACCTGTTTCCTGCGTTACGTGAGCGCTCACGCATCAAGGCTGGAATGTTGTCCGGTGGCGAACAGCAGATGTTGGCAATGGGGCGCGGAATTGTGCAGGGTCCGAAGGTGCTTCTGATCGATGAGATGAGCATGGGGCTTGCGCCAGTGATCGTGGAGCAGCTCGTACCCCTTGTGCGCCAAGTGGCCGATGAAACCGGCGCTGGTGTTGTGCTTGTTGAGCAACATGTGCGTCTGGCGCTGGAGGTAGCCGATAGTGCGGTCGTGATTGTGCACGGAGATGTTGTCCTGCAGGAATCAGCAGCGGCCCTCAAGGCCAACCCCAAGCGTATGGAAGACGCGTATCTCGGGGCGGCCCACGGCTGAACAAACAGTCAAAGTGGCGTGTCGCGCGTCACGCGAAAATGGGTTACTATTAATTTTCATCGGCGTGACCATCGGGCTCGCCGCTTAAGCAAAGGGGAAAATAGTGAGCAAACTCAAAGCGGCGCGTACGCGTCGTCTCATGGTTGCCGGACTCGCGGCGTTCGCTCTCGTAGCGGCTTCGTGCTCCGACGACGACGGTGGCAGCAGTGACACAACTGCTGGCGAGGAGACCACAACAACTGTGGCCGACGATGCACTTGGTGAACCCAATCCTGCATCTGGTGATCCAGTTGTCATCAGCCTCATCAACGAAGAAGGCGGCGACTCCAATGCGCAGAGCCTTAACACGCATGCAGGTGTTGATATCGCCGTTGCTTACGTGAACGAGTACCTCGGTGGTTTGAACGGTCGCCCGATTGAAATCAAGCATTGCGCTGGTAAGGGAACACCTGCTGACAACCAAGCATGTGCAACCGAAGCAGTCCAAGCTGGAGTTGCTTTCTACACTCAGCCATACCAGGCACAAGAAGAGATTGTGGTGAACACTTTTGCTGAGGCTGGAATTCCAAGCATCTTGAACAGCTCTTCATCGGGTCCAGGTATGACCGGACCACACGCATTTGCGTTGACCGGTGGATACCCCGGAACTTTGGGACTTTTCGCACTTGCTGCAAAAGAAGCTGGAGTTACCAAGTTGGCTCACATGGTGACCGACGTTCCTGCAGCAACTGGTGCCGCTAAGGCTCTTGGTGGAATCACTTTCGGTAACGCAGGTGTGGGTTACGAAGTTGTGGCAGTGCCGCTTGGCACCCCTGACTTCTCTGCAACCATGCAAACTGCAGTTGCAGGTGGTGCTGACGCGCTTATGGCAACTGGTGACGCAAGCTTCTGCTCGTCATTCTTGAAGGCCTACAAGGCACTTGGTCTTGACCTCAAGAAGTTCGTCATCTCAGTATGTGTTACCGACTCCGTGATTCAGGAAGCTGGCGACGTGCTTGCTGGTTCCTACTCGCAGGCTGCGAAGAACCCATCAGCTGAGGAAGCGGCAATCTACGCAGCTGCAGTTGCCAAGTACGGCGCAGACGACATCGATCCAGATCCGGCGAAATCCTCATCTGTGTCTGACGGCTTCGCAGTGATCATGAATATCTGGGCAGCCTTCCAGGGCTACACAGGAGCATTCGATCCAACGAGCATTGAAGCACACATGGCTGGCATCGTTGATGTTCCGCTCTACTTCTCAGGTGGCGGTACCGCAACCTGTGACGGCAAGGCAATCCCGATCGTCAAGAATGTCTGCTCAGGCTCCGGCTTGGTCGGCGTCGTAGATGCATCGGGTGTATTCAGCGATGTGAAGGAATACAACGCCGCTGATGCCTACGCCACACCGGCTGGCTAGTAACAGCAAATAATTTGTGGAAGGGGCGGGTCGAATGACCCGCCCCTTTTGCATTCCGATTACATGGTCTTCAACGCTTTAGATTGGCAAGATGCCCCAAGCCGGTGATTCCCCATTTCTACGTATGGAAATCAATCCAGATGGCGCTGGCGGCGCCACGGGCGAACTCGTAATTGATGACGTGCATCGCAATCCTTATGGGATCGTGCATGGTGGTGTCTATGCTGCGTTGGCCGATAACGCCATGGGGGGAGCGATCACAGGTTTGATGGGTTCAGGCAGGGCCTTCACCACGGTTGACCTTCATGTGCGCTATCTGCGCCCGATCCGCGAGGGCACAATCTTTGCGCGGGCCTCTGTTGTTAAGCCCGGTCGTCGTGTGATCCAAGCGGAATGCACTATGGAGGGAATCGACGGCAAACTGGTTGCCACTGCGACCGCTTCATTTTTTGTTGTTGAGGACTGACATCGGTTTAGGCATAGGCTGACGCCATGAAAATTGGTGCACAACTACATCCACAAGCAACAACTGTGAAAGAACTCCGTGATGCATGGCGCGCATGCGACGAGATGGGAATCGACTCAATCTGGACCTGGGACCATTTCTATCCTCTCTACGGCAACCCAGATGCTGCCCACTTTGAGGGCTACACGCTTTTGTCTGCGATGGCTGCAGACACCAAGCGCGCCCAAATTGGCATGCTCGTAACGTGTTTCACTTACCGTAACCCTCAGTTGCTCGCCGACATGTCGCGCACAATTGATCACATCAGCGACGGTCGCTTTGTGCTTGGTCTTGGCTCGGGTTGGTTTGAGCGCGACTACGACGAATATGGATATGAATTCGGTACTGCCATTGGACGTTTACGTGCACTTGAAGCTGGGATACCCGTTATTAAGGACCGCTTGGCGAAACTGAACCCTGGCCCGGTCAACGGCAAGATGCCGATCATGATTGGCGGCCGAGGTGAGAAAGTAACTCTGCGCCTGGTCGCAGAACACGCCGATCTCTACAACACATTTGGCCCACCAGAGCACTTCCGCCAGAAACTTGACGTACTCGAAGAGTGGTGCGCCAAGGTCGGTCGCAATCCGGCTGAAATAGAAAAGACTGTCTGCGTAGGCGTCGATGAAGTCGACAAACTCGCCGATTATGCCGCCATCGGAGCAGACCATGTGATTGTGATGCTTGGTGGTCCTTTTGATCTAAAGGCGTTGGAAAAGGCTAAGAAGAATCTCGGCTGAATTCAGCCACAAAACGATTCGTTCAAATCGCCAAAATAATCAAGATCAACCTGCTTGGTCTTACCCTCGGTGACACCGATCGGCACAAGAGTTATTTCGGTGCCTACTAATGCTGTCATCATTCCAAAATTGTGGTCATGTGCTGCGTCTACTGCAGCGGCCCCAAATCGGGTGGCCAACACTCGGTCGTATGCGGTTGGTGAGCCTCCACGTTGCACGTGTCCGATCTGTACAACTCGTACTTCATAACCAGTGCGTTTTTCGATCTCGGGGGCAATCAAGTTGACTATTCCACCGAATTTGGGACGCCCAATCGCATCGACTTCATATTGAATCTCAGGGAGTGTTCCATCTCGCGGCGTTGCGCCCTCGGCAACCACGACAATTGATGCAAACCGACCGCGTTTGTGGCGCGCACCGACTTGGTTGCAGACCGTTTCAATATCGAAGGGGATCTCAGGAATCAAAATTGATGTTGCACCACCGGCGATGCCAGCCTGAAGTGCAATCCAACCCGTGTCGCGTCCCATCACCTCCACAACCATTACGCGGTTGTGGCTTTCTGCTGTGGTTTGCAGACGATCAATGGCATCGGTTGCGGTTTGGACTGCGGTGTGGAAGCCAAACGTGTAATCGGTTCCAACAATGTCGTTGTCAATTGTTTTTGGAACGCCGATCACATTGATTCCGACATCCCGTGCAAGTTTGCTGGCCACGGTTAAAGAGCCATTGCCGCCAATCACAATCAATGCATCAATACCTAGTTGTTCAAGATTGTTGCGAGCAATCTCTGGGCCATTTTCGTAGTCATACGGAGAGCCACGGGTGGTGCCAAGGATCGTGCCGCCTCGGCCAAGAATTCCGTAAACGGAGTCACGGGTGAGGCGCTGGTAATCAAGCCCCATGACACCCTGCCATGCGTTGTGAAAGCCGATCACGTCATCGTCGTGGATCGCGCATGAACGCCTTACGACCGAACGAATGGCCGCATTTAGCCCTGGGCAGTCGCCGCCACCAGTCAGAAGTGCGATTCGCATAAGCAGATGGTACCTGTGGGTGCCTGACAACCTTGTTGCAGGGGTGCTGTAACTTGCACATGTGGTCGGTATGTTTGTGTCCCTTTGGTCGCGCTGGAAATTGCGACGTATGACCACCGACCGTCTACCTATCGTTCGTGCAGCACAGCTCGAGGTGCAGCGCTGGGAGAGTCCCGTTGGAATGCCGCTCACCAAACTTGAAGGGGTTTGGCTATATGAGCGAGCGCTCAATATCAACGGCGAGATTATTCCCTTGGGCGATGTGCGCGCTCAAGCGATTCCGATGGGTGAGAGCGGTGTTACTTCAAGTCCTACTCTCACGCGCGCTGCAATTGGTGGCTGTCTTTTTGGTTGGCCTGGGGCATTTCTTTCAATTTTTGTTCCCAAGCGCCGGGTCGAGAGCACGAGCCTGCCTGTTTTGCAACTTTGGATTGGTGAATATGAGCGAGTTCTCCGATTCAAGCCCTACCACGGTGGTGTCGTATTTGAACTCGCGGCCATGATCAACAACGCCAATATCGATGCGCCGCAACTTGAAGCTCATCGGGAGCAGTTTTTGCGTGAAGCAAGGATGGAGCTTCTGCAAGCCCGCGCCGACACCCCCGAAATGGCCGCAGTTAGAGCGCGCATCAGGACGAAAAAGCGTGAAAAGATAAACCATCGAACTCTCGGGGGCGTCGATGGCATCAACAAAAAGTCGTAAATCGGCAGTGGGGCGTCGTGTCGCCTCGATCAGTGGTGTGTGTCTGCTGTGGTTCGTTCTGCTCGCGTCGGCCCCGGTCTGGATAATCGCTGCCGGTCTTTACGACTCCGTTCGCCTCAAATTCCGCTTCCCCCACGTGCGGTTACTCGCATTTGGAGTGTTGTGGGCAACCTTTGAGATTTGTGGAGTGATGGTGTCCGCACTTTTGTGGTGTGCGGGGTTGCGGCGCAATGTGGCTGCCCATTACGCACTCCAACGCTGGTGGGCGGGGATGTTGATGAAGTCACTTCGCGCCACTTGCGGAATCAAGGTGCAAGTTACGGGTGAAAAAAATCTGCCAGATCAACCATTGATTGTCCTAGCGCGCCACGCGAGTTTGGCTGATTCGCTTGTGTCGGCATGGGTGCTCGGAAACCTCGCAGGTCGGCAGCCTCGTTATGTACTGAAACGAGAGTTGGCGCTTGATCCGTGTCTAGACATCGTTGGTCATCGGCTACCTAACTATTTCGTGAACCGTGAGGCAAATGACCCCGCGACTGAAGTTGCAGAACTGGAACAGCTCGCAGATGGTATGGGCGCAAGTGATGCGGTAGTGATCTTCCCTGAAGGCACGCGCTCAAATCCTGATAAGCGCACAAAGCGACTCGCCGAACTCGCAACGAGAAGCCCCGCGAGAGAAGCCCGATTGCGCGAACTCAAGCATCTGCTGCCTCCACGCCCGGCAGGAACCGTTGCCCTTTTGAAGAAACAACCCCATGCAGCGGTTGTGGTTTGTGCGCATTCGGGTTTTGACGGCCTCGACACCTTCAAGGGAATCATCCGCCGCCTGGAATCCGGTGTGGGTGCGACGAAATTTGATTTACGAGCCGTTGATCGCCCAGTTGATGTGGATCCAGTCGAATGGTTGGACACACTGTGGGTGGAGAATGATCGCCGCGTTGCGGCACTAATGGAGGAATGATGTTTGCTCTCGCAAATCACGGTGATGCGTTGGTGGCTGCAGCGGTTGCAATTGCGATCCTGATGGTCGGCACATGGTTCGTAAGCCTTGTGTTGAAGAATGCATCAATAGTGGATCTCATTTGGGGGTTTGGTTTTGTTGTTGTTGGCTGGGTTACGTATCTGGGTAGTGACACGACCTCGGCCTTATCGACCTTGTCGTTGGTGATGGTAACGATCTGGGGCTTGCGTCTTGCGATTTACCTCACATGGCGCAATCACGGCAAAGGTGAAGACTTTCGCTATGTGGCGATGCGTAAGCGGTGGGGCCAAAGGTTTCCATTAATCAGTTTGTTCACGGTGTTTGGTTTGCAGGGAACGATCATGTGGGTTGTCTCTTTGCCGGTGCAGTTGGTGATGACCAAATCCGATTCTGACATTGGATTGTTGGCAGTCCTCGGAGCCGTTCTGTGGGCTGTTGGTCTGGCGTTTGAAGCGATTGGTGATGCTCAATTAACACGGTTCAAATCCGACCCGTCAAATGCGGGGAAAGTGATGAACCGTGGTCTGTGGCGATACACACGACACCCCAATTATTTTGGAGACGCCTGCGTATGGTGGGGCCTGGCAATCATTGCTCTAACCGTGTCCCCTTGGGGCTTGGTGGGTGCAGCCCTCATGCATCTGTTCCTGCGCCGAGTGTCAGGTGTGACGCTCTTGGAGAAGTCGCTTGTGAAGCGACGCGAGGGTTACGCCGAATACATAAAGGTGACCAGCCCGTTCATTCCGCGTCCGCCAAAGAAGTTCTGACGGACAACCAGGCCCGACAGATTGGCTAGCCTCACCTGAGAGCAATTGATGCTTTGAAGGGGAGATAATGCAGTACAACCTTGCCGCCGAGAAGATGCCCACCGCGTGGTTCAATGCCTTGCCGCGGATGCCTGAGCCTCTGAAGCCACCGCTTCATCCCGGCACTAAAGAACCAGTTGGCCCCGATGATCTTGCGCCACTTTTTCCGATGGCACTAATTGAGCAAGAAATGTCGGCGTCGCCATACATTGACATCCCAGGTGAGGTACTCGACGTGTTGCGCCTGTGGCGTCCAACACCTTTGCGTCGTGCGATCAGACTCGAGCAAGCTCTTGGCACCACAGCACGTATCTATTACAAAGACGAGAGCGTCTCTCCAGCGGGCTCACATAAGCCGAACACCGCAGTGCCACAGGCGTACTACAACGCCAAAGAAGGCATCAAGCGATTGACCACCGAAACGGGAGCAGGGCAGTGGGGAACTGCACTTTCGTTTGCGTGCGCCCAGTATGGGATCGACGCAAAGGTCTACATGGTCCGCAACAGTTTTGAAGCTAAGCCATATCGCAAAATCATCATGGAAACTTGGGGTGCTGAGTGTGTGCCTTCACCAGTGGATGATCCATCATCGCCTGGTTCGCTAGGCATGGCGATTTCTGATGCCGTGCGTGATGCGGTGAGTCGCGATGACACGCACTATGCACTTGGATCAGTTTTGAATCATGTTTTGCTTCATCAGACCATCATTGGTTTGGAGGCTCGCGAGCAATTGGCCATGGCGGGTGAGAAGCGCCCCGATGTTGTAATTGCACCGTGTGGTGGTGGATCGAATCTTGGTGGCGTTGCCCTGCCGTTCATGGAGGATAAAGAAGTGCGCCTACTCGCAGTTGAGCCGCTGAGCTGCCCAACCCTCACCCAGGGAACCTATGGATATGACTTCGGTGATACTGCAGGAATGACTCCGATGATGGAGATGTACACACTTGGTGCTGACTTCATGCCACCGACCATTCATGCCGGTGGACTCCGCTATCACGGCGATGCTCCAATCATCTCGTCGCTTGTGCATTCGGGTCGTATGGAAGCGATTGCCTACCCGCAGTCGAAGACCTTCGAGGCGGCAGCGATGTTTGCCAAAGTTGAAGGCCGTTTGCCAGCACCAGAGTGTGGACATTCAATCCGTGGGGCAATTGACGAGGCATTGGCAGCTAAAGAAGCAGGCGATGACCGTGTGATCCTTTTCAACTATTGCGGTCACGGCTTCTTGGACCTAGCTGCCTACGACGACTACAACCAAGGACGCATGATCGACGCCTGAGTCGGGCTGTTAAAAAGTCGAACTCAGATCCGCCCAGAGATCCTCAGGATCCTCGAGGCCAACTGAGAGGCGCAAGAGTCCAGGCGATACGCCAGCAGCGGCGAGTTCGGCGGGGTCGGTGCCTGCATGGGTGCTGGTTGCAGGATGGCAGATCAGTGTCTCGGGCCCACCAAACGAAGTCGCAAGGCGTATCAACTTAAGTGAGTCCATGGTTTTGGTGGCCGCTGCAAGACCGTCTTTCAATTCGAAAGACAAAATCGTGCAGCTTTGGTCAAGCATGCTCTTGGCGAGGTTGTGTTGAGGGTGCGATTCGCATCCGAGATAACGCACTTGGCTAATCGCGGGATGCGACTCCAATTTTCGTGCAAGGGTCAATGCTGATTGGCTCTGATGTTTTGTGCGTAAAGGCAGAGTCCTGATGCCTCGCAATGCGTTGTGCGCATCGTACGGAGATGGTGCTGCACCATGAACCACTGAATATGCCCAAATTGCATCAATCAGCTCGGCCTCACCAGACACGACGCCAAGAGTTGCATCGTTGTGCCCAGCTATGCCTTTGGTTGCTGAATGCACCACAAGATCTACGCCGTGTTCGATGGGGCGTAATGCAAGTGGCGTAGCCACGGTGGAGTCCACGAGTTTGAAGGGACCCTTGATTTGCGTGAGTGCCGCCAGATCGACAATGTCCAGCATCGGATTCGAAGGAATTTCGGCAATAACAAGCATGGTCTTGCCGGGACGCACTGCTTCAGCAAAAGCAGAAGGTGATGTGCCATCGACAAAGGTGACATCGATGCCAAAGCGCGGGCATGCTGCCTCGAGGAATGTGCGTGTGCCACCGTAAAGCTGTTTTTGCGCCACGATGTGATCGCCATTGGAGCAGAGCGCAAGAATCGTCGACGCTATTGCGCCCATGCCGGAGGCGAAAGCCAGTGAGGATTCAGCACCTTCGAGTACGGCCATCGCTTCTTCGAACGACCGCACGGTTGGATTTGAATAACGGCTGTACAGGCCACCTGCACGCATGCCAGTTGCCTTGGCTGCCATCTCAGCGAGATTGTTTGACTCCCAAGTGGTTGAGGGGGTCAACGGATTGACAAGTGATCCGTTCGTGTCGCGCCCGGCGACTATCGCATCTGTATCTCGGCCAAAGGGCATTTAGCGATAGTAGTTGTGGTGAATTGGAAGTGCTCAGCCCATTATCTGGGCATTGGACCAACTGACAATGCGCTCATCGGGGGTGAACCTGATGGTGACTGATTTGGCGTAAGTGGCCTTTGCGCTATCGGGCATTGCGGAGGTCTTGGTCCGGTATGCCCCGTACTTGACATCCATGGCTTCGCGAATTCGCTGCGCTAATTCATCGGAAACTTCAGGCATGTCTGAAGTGCCCGTGAGGTGAACGGCTTTGAGTTCGCGCCAGAGTTCACCTGATTCAACGAGGAATGAAGAGCGCGAATTGTTCTTGATGCGCGTTACCTTTTTCGATCGCTCCGGCGTGCTCATCCAAATGATGTTGTCAAGAACTACATACCAAACTGGCAGAGCAATTGGAGTCCCATCTTTTTTGAGTGTGGTGTAAATACCCGTGTGCGAGTTGGTAACCATTTCCCAAGCTTCTTCGGGAGCCAGTCTCACACCGCGTTTCTTCTTCTCGGGTGTTTCTGACATTGCTTAGGCCTTCAGCTCTTCGCGAATCACGCGGCGTAGTACTTTGCCAGTGTCGTTGTAGGGGAGTTCGACGCGGTACTCAAAGCGAGCGGGCACGCGGCTTGAGCGCAGATGCTTTGCCACCCATTGCTTTAACTCGTCGTCGTCACACGCAGTGCCATCTGCGGGCACAATGACCGCTGCGACTATCTCGCCCCATTCAACGTCTGGGAGCCCAATCACGCAGACTTCGCGCACACTTGGGTGATCCAGCAATACATCTTCAATTTCGCCGGGCGAGAGGTTCTCGCCACCTTTGACGATCACATCATCAATTCGGCCCTCTACGAACAAGAAGCCACCTTCATCGAAGAAGCCACCGTCTTTGGTTTGGAACCAACCCTCATCTGATGAGGTCGAACCTTGCTTGGCATATTCGCCAGAAACCTGTTCACCTCGAACCCATACTTCGCCCGAAGTACCGACCGGTACTTCTTTGCCGTCTTCGTCACGAATTGTGATTTCAACACTGGGTAATGGTCGACCAACAGAGCCGAGGCGCCTGCGAACCGCGGGGTCATCGCTGGCCATCGCATCACGGTGATCTTCGGGGCCAAGGATCGAGATGGAAGAACTGGTTTCGGTGAGGCCGTAAGCATTCACGAAATTCACGTTTGGAATGAGCTCCATCGCCCGCTCAATGATCGGTAACGGCATGCGTCCACCACCGTAGGAAAGATGGCGCAGTGATGGAAGACCCTTGCCATCTTCGAGCACTTCAAGGATGCGCGCGAGCATTGTTGGAACAACCATCGCGTGCGTGATCTCTTGCTCTCTTGCAAGACGCACCCACTCGTTTTCTTCAAAAGCAGGAAGCTGAACAATGCGACGCCCTTGATAAACGCCAGTAAGCATCGCGGATATTCCTGCGATGTGATACGGCGGCACACTCACAAGCGATGCTTCGTCTTCTTCGGCACTCATGAACTCACAAGAGCCGAGCACGTAAGACACAAGGTGCCGCTGGCGGAGTACCGCAATTTTGGGGTCCCCTGAGGTTCCCGAGGTGTGGAGGAGCACTGCAACGTCTTCGGGCTCGCTCGACCAGTCCGCGCTTGGTGGAGTGACTTGACTCCAAGAAGCAGAGAACTCGGCATTGGCGAGAATCGTGAGTCCATCAGCAGGATTGATTAGCGACGAGACATTGGCGCCACCAACAACCACAGCGGGGGCCTGGCGTTGAATGAGGGTGTTGAGGCGATCTGTTTGGAGTCGATATGAGACCGGAACGAACGGCTTACCTGCCCATGATGATCCAAACAAGGCAACTGGCAGAGTTGGGGCGGACTCATCTACATAGATGAGGCGATCTGCATTCTGCTCTCGTAACCAACCTGCGGTTTTTCCAGCTTGATCCGCCAGTTGGGCATAGGTCATTCCAGTGGTCTTGTCACCAATAGCAACACGATCACCGAACGCTTCTGCTGCCATTTCCAGCAGCATCATGATGTTCATGCTCTTGCCTCAGTCCGAGCTTGGAAGTGCCTTGGCTTGCTTCAGCTCAAGAGGTGCACCGCCGATTGCAAGGCTTCCTTGGCCGGCTTTTGTAACGAGAATTTCAATACCGATTTCGTCGTCGGCATAACGCTTGCCAGTCTGGGTGCCGCCTGAGGCATCTGCGGCCAGGTCGTTCTTGGTGTCCTTATCTGCACCTGGAACCACGGGATGGCCGCCGCAACGGAGGTCTACGTCGCCGCCCGGGGCGCGGACCACAATCATCTCGGTCGTGCATGCCGTGCTACGAAGCTTTTCGCCAACTTTCAACTGCATTTTGAATCCCCTCATCATCAAAAAGTGCTCCTACTTATTACCACGAAGAGCACGAATTTGCCGAACGCAGTCGGCCTATCGTCGGGCGGGTTGTCTTGTCCCCTGAGACCTATAGTTGGCGCAAGAAGTTGCTAGGAGGACAGCATGCGAATCACGGTCGATCCAGAAGTTTGTTCAGGCCACGGGCGTTGCAACGCCATGGCGCCCGAGGTCTACCAGCTTGATGACATGGCCCACTGCATAGTGCGCGACATGGAAGTGCCTGCTGGACTCGAAGACAAGGCCCGCCTCGGTGCCGCCTCCTGCCCGGAGCGCGCGATCACCGTTCACGAGTAAACCCACAGCTTTGGCATTCGTAGCCGACTTCGCACGTCAGTCTCCCGACCGGGTTGCGGTCGTGATGAATGGCGATGGTGCCAAGATCACATATTCCGAACTCGATGCGCGATCGGTTCGTATCGCAAATTCGTTGGCCGAGGCCGGCATGGGTTTTGGTTCCGCCGTTGGTGTGCTGTTGGAGAACGCAATCCATACCTATGAAGTCATGTGGGCATGTCAAAGAAGCGGGATTCGCTATACGCCGCTGAACACGCGACTAACAGTTGAGGAAATCGCCTACATCTTGAATGACTGTGGTGCTGAGATTTTCATCACCTCGCCAAAGTTCGCTGCAGTTGCATCAGAAGTGGCACGTCTCACACCCAATGTGCGGCGACGGTTTTGCGTTTCGGGATCAATTGACGGGCATGAAGATCTGGATGCGATCGCCTCAACAATGTCTGACGTTCCTGAATACGAAGAACTCGAGGGCCATCCGATGATGTACTCATCGGGTACCACCGGCAAACCAAAAGGTGTGAAACGCGGACACACGAGGGCGCCAGCGGGTAGCGCAGCGCCGATTGCCGTGTTCATGACCACACCAATGGCATATGACGAACAAACGGTGTATTTGAATCCAGCACCGCTCTACCACGCTGCCCCGATGGGGTGGTCAATGGCGGTGCATCGTTATGGCGGGACCGTTGTGTGTATGGAACATTTCAATGAGGTTGACGCACTTCAACTCATTGAAAAACATGGAGTCACTCATGCGCAGTTTGTCCCCACGATGTTTGTGCGCATGCTCAAACTTCCACCAAG
>CAZXAX010000016.1:15630-26387 GCA_964638795.1 uncultured Bifidobacterium sp.
AAACGAGCCCTCCGCGACCGTTATTGGTCGGCGAAGGGCTCGCGCATCATTTGATCGCCCGGTTTCTACGCGGGCGCAAAATCACATTGGAATTGATTGGTTCCATTCAATGTCGCCCCACTTATCGGCGGCAGCTTTCAATTCGCTCACACTCCAGCGATGATCAACTGCAACTTTGTCGACAATCGTGTACGGCTGGAATAGGTGGACTTCGCCGCCATAGACAAAGAATGCCTTGCCATGGATTGGGCAGTCTGCCATTGCCAAGTAGGCAACCATCGGTGAGATGTTTGCTGGATCGCCCTTGTCAAAGCCTTCAGGCTTCTCGCTGAGGCGACCACCAAGAGGTGCAGTCAGTCGAGTGAGAGCGGCTGGCGCAATCGCATTTGCGCGCACTCCATATTTGCGAAGCTCTTTGTCGATGATTTCAGTGAACGTGGCAATTCCGGTCTTGGCTGCTCCGTAGTTTGATTGACCAGGGTTGCTGAGCAAACCCGATGTGGACGAGGTGTTGATGATCGACGCGTTTACGGTTTTGCCAGACTTCGCTTGCTCACGCCAGTAAGCGGCTGCCCATCGCGTAGGTACAAAGTGCCCGCGCAGATGGACGCGAATAACTGCGTCCCACTCTTCGGCGGTCATGTTTGCGATCACGCGGTCGCGGAGGATTCCAGCGTTATTCACGAGTACGTGAATGTCACCAAAGGTTTCAATCGCTGTGTTGATGAGGCGCTGGCCACCCTCCCAGTCGGCGATGTCGTCATAGTTGGCCACAGCTTCGCCGCCGAGTGCCTTGATCTCGTTTACGACTTGCTGCGCTGGTGTTGCATCGGCACCTTCGCCGTCTGCTGCTCCGCCGAGATCGTTAACTACGACTTTTGCGCCCTCTTTGGCGAAAAGCAATGCGTGCTCGCGACCTATGCCCCGACCCGCGCCAGTGATAACTGCGATACGGCCATCAAGTGCTCCCATGTTTTCCCCTGTCAGATAGTGAGTCATTTTCGATGACCCATTCAATGGAGTCTGATCCTATTGCGGATTTTGCGCGGTCATTCCTTGACGCGGTCAGCCATGATTGCCGAATTCGGCGATAGGAGCAGAACTTCTTGGCTAAAGGTGGCGATCCGTTGGCCTGATTCAGAAATCATGTAACCGTGGGCGACTCCACGCCCGTTGGCGGTGGCGGTGCATTCTGATTGAACCATCACCCATTCGTCGACCACGATCGGATGGTGGAACCAGACGGAATGGTTGAGTGTGAGGTTGAAATTTGAATCCGCCAAAGACACGTGCGGAGGAAATCCCGTGTTACTGATTCCTTGGTCTGATACGTACGCCGCAGCGATGATGCGGTCGTGTTCGTCATTGGTGTCACGGCGGTAGTGAAACCAATAAGGGAAGTAACGGATGTTTCCAAGTGCTTTGCTCACCATGTAACCCGCTGGCCCGAGAAACCAACGAACCTCCGCATCCTCAGAGGGGTCGCGATCATGGCCGCCTGTATCTTTTACGGCGCTCCAACGCTCTTTTTCTGACTTTGGTGCCACGGCAGCACTGATGGACATGACCGCTAGTGGAGAGCCATCTTGGAATGCCCGCACCACTGCGGTGCTGGTGCTCTTTGCGTCACTGGTGACTTCGAGTTCGTAGTTCACTGCTTTGTCGCTCGTACCCCGGCCAACAAATTGCACATGAAATGAATGTGCGAACTTATTCGGAAACACATCTGCCATTGCACGTAATGACTGGCAAATCATCACGCTTCCCATCACGGTTCCGCCGCCGCGAGGTGCGCCATGCCAAGTTGTGTCACTGAGCCGTTCGAAAATCGGCGCCCTAGTGAGGGCGAGAGCATCAGTAATCACATGTTCCATGCGCCAAGTTTTGTGGGATGAGCCTCTATTTGCCAACCTGAAATGCATGGTGAATGCTTTTGGGCTGCGGGCTACGTCGGATCCAATGCATTGGCAACTGACACTGGCGGACGAAAACATCACCCCTGGTGGCGCTCTGCAGGGTGGCATTGGGATGGGAATCGCGGTTGACGCACTTGAGTCGGTGACGGGCCGGCAGGCAATCTGGTCAACTGCGCAATATCTGAGTTATGCAGAGCCACCAGGAGAAATCGATATCAGGCTCTCACTTGAAGTTGTTGGGCACCGAATTACCCAAGCGCGAGCCACCCTGCTCCTAGGCAATACCGAAGTTCTTACCGCTCTCGTTGCTCTCGGATCACGAGACTTTGAGGTAGAGGGCACGCCAGTCCACAAACCGACTGCCGAACCAGTTGATCAGTGTCGATCACAAGAGATGGCGCGCGACGATATGGCGTCAATGTTCGACAAGATGACAATGGTGATCTCCAAAGGAAGAACGCGGGACGAGATCACCGACGTTCGAGGCGACGGTAACAGTGTCTTTTATGTTCGTGTGGCCGATGGGCCCCGCCTCGTAAATGCAAGCGACATTGCAGCAATCGGAGACATGATGCCGATGGCTTATGGAGATGCTTTCGGCGCCAATGTCAATGGGAACAGCATTGACAACACAGTTCGTTACGGCGGTCGCTGTGTGACTGAGTGGGTGATGATGGATTGCCATGTCTTTGATCTGCGGCGTGGTTTTGCACATGGGCTTGCACACATGTGGGCTGACGACGGCACTTATCTTGGAACGGCGAGTCAGTCGACGATCATGCGTCACATCGCACCCGAAGGCGGGCTCTTGCGCTCTGCGCCGAGGCGCCCTGCGAAGTAGGCGGTCTCAACCTTTTAGGTTGCGCTTCAAGAAGTCGATTATCGAATCGTTAAACAAGTCGTTGCTGTCGCCAGCAACCATGTGGCCTGCGCCAGACACATCGACACTCTCAGCGTGAGGGATCATCTCGAGTAATTCCTGTACATGCTCGGGATCCACGATGTCGCTCATCTTCCCGCGAACCAAAAGCGTTGGTGTCCCAAAAGCTCCAATCTTGCGCGCCGCTTCGGCTGCGGGTCCGCCAGGTACCGATGTCATCTCTTTTGGTATGCGTACCGCATTGATGAATCGTGGGTCATAGTGCCAGTGCCAGCGCCCATCCTCACGCAGTCGCAGATTCTTTTTGAGTCCTTCTAGGTTTGAAGGTCTAGGGCGATGGGGGTTGTAGGCAGCAATTGCATCGGCTGCGTCTTCCAACGAGGCAAAACCTTCACTGCCAGATGCCATGAAACTTCCGATTCTGCGGCCACCTTCGGCATTGATGCGATGTGTGATGTCAACCAAAACCAGTGCGCGTGCAAGTGACGGACCGGTAACCCCGATTGCTTGCATTGCGGTCATTCCGCCAAGAGATGCCCCGACAAGGGCGGGGGAGTCGAATTGCTCAGCAAGTCCGATGATGTCGTCACGGAATGCAAAGTGCATGTAATCACCGTCTGCGGGCCAGTCGGAGTCACCGTGGCCCCGGAGGTCAACCGTGACCGAGCACCAGCCATTCACCGCCAGGATTTCAGCGGTGACACCCCAAGAGTGCCGGGTCTGCCCACCTCCGTGAAGGAGTATCACCTTGGGGTTTGATTCATCGCCACGAATGTCAACAGCAAGGTTGAGTCCGTTGGTGTGAATCTTTGTTGTGCGCGGACTGGTCGGCGTCGTCATCTCGTGTGCCCCACATGTGTTCTTGTGCACCCACTCTATTGACCACCGGGTGACTGGTTGCCTACGCCAAGACTGCTGATGCTGCGATATTGTGACTCCATGTCAGGGAGATAATCCCAGGCAGTCCAAAGGGGGAAAAGTGAAACCAGCTCCATTTGAGATGCATCTGCCTACGTCAGTTTCAGAAGTAGTAGCGCTACTGGACGAGCACGGTGATGCAGCTAAGCCGATCGCGGGTGGGCAAAGCCTTGTACCGATGATGTCACTCAGGCTTGCGTCATTCGAACATCTGATTGACCTCAATGGCGTAAGCGAGCTCAACCAGGTGTCTGTCCATGGTGACTCTCTTCGAATCGGTGCAATGGTTCGCCAGTCCACCGCCGAGCATGATCCTCAGGTCGTTAAGTCTGCGCCACTTGTTGCCAAGGCGATTCCACACATCGGACATTTTCAAATTCGCAACCGTGGAACCGTTGGTGGCTCGATTGCTCACGCTGATCCATCAAGTGAATTGCCGGCAGTGGCACTCGCCTTGGATGCAACGATTGAGGCAGTCGGCCCGAATGGGAGTCGTGAAATTGCAGCCAAGGATTTCTTCGTATCCACTTGGGAGACATCGTTAGTCGACGGCGAGATTCTCACCGGTGTGCGTTTCCCGATCTGGTCGGGGAAGTGTGGATTCGTTGTTGAAGAAGTAGCTCGCCGACACGGCGACTTCGCACTCGTAGGTGTGGCAGCTGCAGTGCAGGTTGATGGCTCGAAGGTCACTAAAGCCGCCATCGCCCTATTCGGAGTTGGTGGGACCCCAGTACGCGCATCAGAAGCCGAGCAAGCACTCATTGCTGGTGGTGCAACCGCTGATCTAGAAGCTGTTGGCAAACTCGCAGCGATGAATCTTGCACCATCTGATGATGTTCATGCATCGGGTGACTATCGAAAGTCGGTTGCGGCAACCATCGTGGCCCGCGCAATTGCCAAAGCCCTGAAGGAGGCTCAGTCGTGAGCAGAAATATCACTCTGAACATCAATGGTGCACAGCACACTGTTGACGTTGAAGACCGAATGTTGCTGTCCGATGCCATTCGTGAAAAGACCGGTCTCACCGGCACACATGTGGCATGTGAGCACGGAGTGTGCGGTGCGTGCACGATTCTTCTCGACGGTGAAGCTGTTCGGTCGTGTCTCATGTTCACCGTGCAGGCGGCTGGCCACGAAATAACGACTGTTGAAGGAATTGCGCCAGCACCAGGAGAGTTGAGCGTGGTGCAACGTGCGATGCAGGACAACCATGGTCTTCAATGCGGGTTTTGTACTCCAGGCATCGTCACTTCATTGACCGCCTATCTGCGTGACTTTCCGAACGCAAGTGATGACGAGCTCAAAGAAGCATTGTCAGGCAACCTATGCCGTTGCACGGGATACATGGGAATCATCAATGCCGCGCGTCAGGCACAGAAGGAAATTCAGGGGAGTGCGAAATGAGCGGTCAAGCAGCTGGGCGTTATGTCGGCCAATCCATTAAGCGCAAAGAAGATCCAAGGCTGTTGACCGGCCAAGGTCGTTACGTCGATGACGTGCAACTTCCGAACATGGCGCATGTCGCCTTCGTGCGTTCAAACATCGCGCGAGGCAAAATCACAAACCTTGACATCTCCGAGGCTCTGCAGGTCCCTGGGGTTATCGCCATCTATACGGGCGACGACTTGAACCCGCATATCAAGGAGTATTGGCACACGATGGGTGGGCCACGCCCCGCGCTTGACGATCCTGTTAATGCGCACGCACCTGCATCAGTTCTTGCTCCAGGCGATGTTCGTTTCGTGGGTGACCCGATTGCAATGGTCATTGCTGAAAATCGTTATGTGGCAGAAGATGCTGCCGAACTCGTGATTGTTGACATTGATGCTGAAGAGCCGATCATTGGTTTGGATATGGCGGTGGCTAATCCCGACATGAAGGTGCACCACGAACTCAACAAGAACATTTCAGGGATCATGCCCTACATGGAAGTTCCGCCTGTTGATGAGATGTTTGCTTCTGCGCCACACGTGGTAACACGTCGCTTCAAGCAGGCTCGTGCGACCAATGTGCCGATGGAGCCACGGGGAATCATCGTTAAGCATGATCGCGGTGCAAGCGAAATCACGATCTGGTCCGCAACACAGAACGCACACGAAGTGCGTTCGTTCTGCGCGCGCCTGATCGGATTCCCAGCGCAGCGGATTCGGGCGATCGCCGGCGATGTTGGTGGTGGATTCGGACAAAAGATGATGGTAAGCCGCGATGAGGCAGCGATGATGATTGCTGGTTACCTGCTCGGTGATCGCCCGATTAAGTGGATTGAAGACCGCCGCGAGAGTTTGATTGCGGCTAACCAAGCTCGCGAAGAGTGGGTTGACGTCACGATGGCAGTAACGCCCGACGGCGACATCATGGGTTGCCGAGTTAACTTCCTTGAAGACGTTGGCGCATACCCGCCAGGTGCTGGTGGTGGAGCGGGCATGTCGGCTGGCATGTTCCCTGGGCCTTACAAGATGCCAGTGGTGATTCCTCAGGCAGCTTCGTATTTCACTAACACGTGCGGGAAAGCCCCTTATCGCGGCCCATGGATGATGGAAACAGTTGCCCGTGAACAGATGATGGATCACGTTGCTGCTGAAATCGGAATTGATCCAATTGAGTTCCGTCGTCGCAACATCATTCATCAGTCCGACCTGCCATACACAACCTGCACAACTCTCGTGTATGACGTGGTGACACCTGAAGAGACCCTTGACCAGGCAATGGAGATGCTGGATCTCGCAAAGTTCCGTACCGAGCAAGAAATGGCACGTGCAGAAGGCCGCCTGCTGGGCCTCGGAGTTGGTGTTTACATCGAGCCTTCGGCAATTGCTTTTGGCATTCTGAGCTCGGACCAGGCAAACGTGCGAATGGATGAGAATGGGAAAGTTCTTGTTGCACTTTCGAGCGGAAGTCATGGTCACTCAATCGAGACAACTATGCCGCAGGTGATCGCTGAGCATCTTGGCTGCGACATCGACGACATCATCATCATGCAAGGTGATACCGCTTCTGCCCCGATTGGTCCTGGTACCGGTGGCAGCCGTACCGCGGTGATCGTGGGTGGTGCGTGTCAAACCGCAGCTGGAAAGCTCAAGGCGAAGATCCTGGAGATTGCTGCACACACACTTGAGGCCAATGTTGATGACCTTGAGGTCAACGACAGTGTGGTCTCCGTAAAGGGAACGCCCGCCAAGCAACTCCCGTTTGCACAAATTGCGGCAATGGCCTACATGATGCCTGAGATGCTTCCTGAGGGCATGGAAATGGGTCTTGAAGTCAGCGCTCGATACAAGCCCGCTGGATCATTCACCTATTCAAATGCCACGCATGCGTGCACCGTCGAAGTTGACCCCAAAACGGGCATGGTGAAGATTTTGCGCTACATCGTCTCTGAAGACTGTGGCCAGATGATCAACCCTATGGTGGTTGAAGGTCAGATTGCCGGTGGTGTGGTGCAGGGAATTGGCGGCGTGCTGTTTGAGCACATGATCTACGACAAAGACGGCAACCCGCTAGCCACTACATTCCTGGATTATTTGGTGCCAACAGCTCCTGAAATTCCTGACATTGAATACGGTCACATCCAAACGATGTCGAACTCACTCGGTGGTTACAAGGGCATGGGCGAAGGTGGAGCGATAGTTTCACCGCCAACGGTTGCAAACGCCATTCACGATGCCGTCAAGCATCTTGGTGTACACCCGACGGACTTCCCACTTGGCCCGTCGCAAATGCGGGATTTGCTTGTTAACGCAGGTGCTGCAGTCTGAATCACAACAGCACCCAGATTGAACTGACCCTTAAGTGGGTGGCGGCACTCCAAACCCGTGGTGTGAGCGTGGGTGATGCGGTAATTATTCGGCTGTCGGATCCAGAACTGGAATCGACAGCCAATGCTGCGGTGAGTTGTGCGGGTGCAATTCGTGTCATGCACGGCGATTGTTCTTTGTTGATCACCGACCAAACATCGCCCATGACTGATGTTGTGGCACGAGTGGTTGTTGATGTGCGTTCACATTTATGGAGTGCTGAACTTTTAGCCGTTGGTAATGGCGAATGTATGTGTGGAGAACACGGTTAGGGTTTGATGATGGTTGAAAAAGTCGCATACGAAGAGTTCTCGTATTTCCACGAAAATGCACAGGAGTACGGAATTCCGTTCAAGCCACCTACTGTGCGGCGCGAGTTTGTTGAAGTTGAGCCGGGCCGTCGCCTAAGTGTGTTGGTGTGGGGAAGTGCCGAGCCCGAGCTGGTGTTTCTGCACGGTGGAGCACAGAATGCTCACACTTGGGACACAGTTGGTCTCGCACTTGATGTTCCAATGATTTGTATTGACCTTCCGGGTCACGGTCACTCCGACGGCCCAAGCACCACTCGCGCAACAGGACCGACTGATCTATTTGGTAATGCACAAGATGTGGCAGAAGTGATCCGTAAGTTGGCACCTAACGCGAAGGTAGTCATTGGCATGTCACTCGGTGGAATGACAACAATCGCTTTAATGCACGTGGCGCCTGAACTCGTTCGTAAGGCCGTGTTGGTCGATGTGACTCCAGGAGTAAATCAGGAAAAGTCCAAAGCAATTACAAATTTCATCAATGGCCCGCGCACATTTCCATCCTTTGAGGAATTGCTCGCACGCACGATTGAACACAATCCAACTCGCACCGAGGCATCACTGCGTCGGGGGATTCTGCACAATGCCATTCAGCAAGAGGATGGATCTTGGGTATGGAGATACCGCCTTCATGGCGACGCAAGCGTGGGGGAGAAGATGGCGGATAAGAAACCCATGGAAGGGTTCGCATCAATGTGGGATGTCCTTGCCAAGGCAGCAATGCCGATCCTTCTGGTACGCGGAATGCGCCCGCAGTCGGTGGTTGATGATGCTGATGAAGAGATGTTCCTCGAGACCGTTGCGGACCCCACGGTGGTGCGTGTGGCTGAGGCGGGCCACAGCGTTCAAGGTGATACCCCAGTTGAACTGGCGGAGATGATCCGAGAATTCATCTTCTAGAAGTAGACTGTTAACCATGTTCTCTTACCTTGATCCGGGCACCGGAAGCATGATCGTCACGGCTATTGCCGGTGGTGCAGCTGGATTGGCTCTGACCGGCAAGATGGGCTTTCGTCGCCTGAAGTCCAAGATCACTGGTAAGCCGATGTCGCAGTCCGAAAGCGTCGAAGACGATTCGGACGACGAAGACGACGAGTAGCCCTCGCCTTGAGCGGATTCAAGGCTGATCCGGGTTCTTTCCGTGACCCGCTAAGCCGAGTGTTTGTCGGCCATGACGCGGTTTATCGCGCATTCACCGAAATGGGTAAAGCCGATCTGGACGCGGTTTGGTCGAAGCCTTTCATAGAAAAGTGGCTAAAACGGGGTGACTTGATTGCCACCGATTTCGTATCACCAGCCAGCGCGCCAATTGACGGTGATTGGGCCACAGTGATGCGGCATCCCAAACTGCCGTTCATCTCTTATCCGTACGAGTGGACTTTTTCAATGTTGCGCGATGCTGCGTTGTTGCAACTCAAGCTCACAAAAACTGCGCTGAAAAACGGTGTTGGCGTAAAAGACGCAACCCCTTACAACGTGCAGTTTGTTGGCTCGAAGCCGGTGTTCATAGATGCCGGAAGTTTTGAAGTTCGCCAGCCGTCCGATCCTTGGTATGGGTATTTGCAGTTTTGTCAGCTTTACCTCTACCCATTGATGCTTCAGGCACACCTTGGAGTGGGCTTTCAGCCTTTCTTGCGTGGCTCAGTAAATGGCATCGATCCTGTAACCATGCGCAAGTTGCTCGGGGCGGGCAAGCCTTGGGCTCCACGGCGTGGTCGTCTCACGAATGTCGTGTTTCACGCAATGGCACAACAAAGATTCGCAAATAGCGATGTAGAGATACGCAAAGAGGCTTCTGCTGCTGGAATGAATCCAAAGATTCTCATCGCCACGATGGAGAAGCTCACAAAGACCATCAAAAAGATGTCGTTGAATGACAAACGTTCAACTTGGAGTGAATACTCCGAGCGCGGGCACTATGTGGAGTCGAGCCTTGACGAGAAGGAACGCTTCGTACGCGATGCAGTTGCCATTCAACATCGGTCACAAGTTTGGGATCTTGGTTGCAACGATGGCCGGTTCTCTCACATTGCGTCTGCGCACGCCGATTCAGTGGTGGCTGCTGATGCCGACCCGCTAGTCGTTGATCGCTTGTATCAATCTTTGAAGAGCGAACAGAACACCAAGATTTTGCCGCTCTATATCGACCTTGCTGATTCCGGTGGCGGTGTTGGCTGGCGGGGGATGGAGCGCCCTGGCTTCTTTGGTCGCGGCAATCCCGACGTGGTCCTATATCTAGCCGTGATTCACCACATGGCGATTACACACAATGTTCCGCTTGGTTCGCAGATCGACATGTTGGCTGAACTCACGCCTGAGCTAGTGATTGAATTTCCACACGATGATGACCCGATGGTGCAGCGTCTATTGCGTAATAAACGCGATGGAATTCACTCTGATTACACACTCGCTGTTTTTGAAAATTTGTTGAAGGCACGCTTTGACGTGCGATCAAGCAAATTGTTGGACGGCGGAACGCGCACGATCTTCCACGCCTCGCGCCGCAACTAGATCACTTTGCGGTGATTGTTACATCCACTCCGTATTGACCCGGCTCCACCTCAAGAATTCGCGTGGTGTCAAGAGAACCTCCAAAGAGGTCAATTAGCCATGCAGTAACTGCTTGGCGAATGACGGGGAAACCAATTTCACTCGAAACCGCTGGTGGAAGACATCCATCAGAACCAAGTTTGCGGAACTGTGGTTGCGTGTCGAGAATCGGGCCAAGACCAGAAGCCTCGGCTACTCCAATGATTCCCTTCCCGTCACCAAATGTGCAGAAGTCGTCAAAACCGTTATGGCCGACGCCATCGACTAGCCAGTAGATCGATGGCGATGGTGCTTTTTCAAACGCAACCTGGGTGACCTCAGTGGGGGAGACAACTTCGTCCAGGGTGCCAGCAATAAAGAACGAAGGCTTGTCTGGCATCGCGGGAGCAGC
>CAZXAX010000016.1:26487-28364 GCA_964638795.1 uncultured Bifidobacterium sp.
GATGTGAGGAAGCTTGACTGCAGGCGCATCCCAGAGAACCCATGCGAGAAGAGAACCACCGGGTACTTGCCTGCTTTGACATCAGCGTCACGTGTGGCATCGATTGAATAACTCGCGGGGATTTCTGCGGTTAACAGCGCCTTCAGTGATTCGGGTACGAAATCGCGTACGTCATATGACACTTGCCCGGTAGCGACCACATCGGTTGGGTACCAAACCTCAACGGCATCGCCATTAGGTAGTGCGAGTGTGGTCACGCCCACGTTCTCGGGCCCAGCTTCGATGTATTCGACATCAAGTGGTGTCTCAGGAGCGACTGCCGAGGAGTTCGTGGACTCACTTGAGTCCTTAGAACCTTCGGACTCCGAACAAGCCGAAAAGATCACAGCTGCGGAAATGACTACGGGCAATGCAAGGCGTCGAAACATGCATTGCACTCTATTGGGGCTAGTTGCGTGTTTCGCCCAATGGCTCAACGGGGTGCGTGGGCTAGGGTGATCTTTGCCTTGAAAGAGGCATGGCGGCGTGGCCGAGTGGTTCAGGCAAGGGCCTGCAAAGCCCTGTACCCGGGTTCGATTCCCGGCGCCGCCTCCAGCAAAGACGAACATTAGATGAACATCCTTGCTCGCGGTACGCAAAACGAGTCAAATTGGTCAAACCTTATTTGACGAAAGAAAGGCGTGGGTTATGGCTGCAAAGATGTGGGCTCGGCTAGGCGCAACAGTTGTGGCACTAGTGGTTGGTTGGCAAGCGAATCATTATGTAGACGCTCGTTCTGCGGGCAAGAAGATCTGCTTGACAGATGAGGGTCAAATTTTGAGGAAGAGGCTCTGCAGTCCAGGCGAGACTGATATTGCTGTGGCAAAGGCGCGGAAAACTCCCATCAAGAAATTGATGGTTGAGAGAGGCTCAAATACTTTGGCGCCTTCCAACGTTCGTGGTCCTGTTTCGCAGGCTGAAAATTTAGGTTCAGGTACGACGACTCTCATGGGACTAGTTGGATCTTCATTACGGTCGTACACTTATAACTTGTCTTTTCCGGAGAACTGGACTGGTTCAATCACGACCAATTGTGCGCCAGATGAAACCCCAGTTCAAGCCCTCGTAACTTACTTCGTGGACGGTAAACGTGTCGATTACGCTGAGGTATCTGACCCAGAGCAGATTTTCTGGACTGTTGGTTATGGCCAGCTGTTTCAGGTACGCACAATTATTAAGGGCGAGGATCCAGATGGAAATATTACCGGCTACCCCTTAGTTGGCTCCTACGACTTCACGTACGATTTTGAATTCTCACAACGGTATCGACGGGCAAGGATTGTCTCTGCGCGTGATAATGGGCAATCCTATATTGATGGACGCTACAATGATGTCTCAGAGTGGGAAACAGATTGGTACCTCATCCCGTTTGGGCCTGAGTTATCGGTTTACGTGACTCAAATCTGTGCTCCGCTCACAAATTTACAAGACGTGGGATAGGTCAAGTACAGAGCCTTGGTTGGGGGCTGAAAGAGTCTCGCATTCCGTTCTCGCGCAACAAAGAATGAATTTAGACCAACCGTGAGTTTGACTGGGTCGTGAAGACTTGTTTTGTTTTCCCACCGAGCTCCCCATCTTCTCTCTATCCCAAAGGGCTGCCTCGGGGCTCGCGGATACATAAAAGACAGGGGCTTGGGGGTAACAGTAAGTCCGCAAACAATGTCTTCTGCTGAGACGTTACGCGACGTTAACGCTCAGAAAGCCCACGCAAACCAGTTTGCTATGACTTTTGGGCTGGGTTCGATTTCCGGCGCCGCCTCCCGAAGACGAACATAATTGACTCAGCAGGGCCTTCGAATGTGGAATTTCTCATTTCCACGAGCTTTCCCTTTCTCAAT
>CAZXAX010000016.1:28464-31610 GCA_964638795.1 uncultured Bifidobacterium sp.
AGCAGGGCCTTCGAATGTGGAATTTCTCATTTCCACGAGCTTTCCCTTTCTCAATTTGCCGTGTTTAGTAGCGCTCTTTGGAATTGTTAAGGTCAAAACATGCGGTGTATCAAAGAGTTGTGTCGTTTCTTGATCGTGACGTCCCTAGCTGGATTTGCTGTAATTGGTGGCCCGGGCTCGCTGACGGCCTTAGCTGTGGACGAATCGATCGGCAACCTGTCCCCATCGGCAGTGGCGGCCGGTACTGAAAATACCTGCGCATTGTTTGCCACTGGTGACGTTGCATGTTGGGGTGACAACCACGCTGGGGCGATTGGGAATGGCACGTTTTTTGCGGACAGTAACTTACCCATTGCGGTTAAAGATGGAGCGCTTGAGGGCAATCATGTATCCCAAATAGATACGGGCCCGCATACCTGCGCATTGCTAACCAATGGAAAAGTTGCCTGTTGGGGCGAAAACAACGAAGGGCAGTTAGGTACCGGAAACAGAAATGACAGTGAAGTTCCGGTGTTGGTCGATGGTGGTGCACTCGCGGGTCAAACTGTGACTCAAATAGTTGTTGGCTTCGATCACACGTGTGCACTTATTGCAGACGGCTCTGTTGCCTGTTGGGGTGATAACAACGAAGGGCAGTTAGGTACCGGAAACAGAAATGACAGTGAAGTTCCGGTGTTGGTCGATGGTGGAGCGCTCTCGAGCAAGGTCGTGACTCAGATAGCTACCGGCACGAACCACACCTGTGCGTTGATTGCTGGAGGCACAGTTTCGTGCTGGGGATGGAACTTTGCAGGGGAACTTGGCATCGGGAACACAGAAAGGAGTGAAGTCCCAGTTCTGGTTGCTGGAGGCGCACTTACTGGTGAAATTGTTACCGAGATCACGACTGGATCTAGCTTCACCTGTGCGTTGATTGCTGGAGGCACAGTTTCGTGCTGGGGTGAGAATAATTCGGGTCAGCTCGGAACCGGCGATGAGAACGACTCAAACATTCCGGTGTTGGTCGATGGTGGCAGCCTTGCAGGTAAACGAGTAATTGAACTAGGGGTTGGAACCGCCCACGCCTGTGCGTTGCTCTCCGACGGAACAGTCTCTTGTTGGGGCAGAAATCGTTATGGTCAACTCGGGATTGGGAACAACACCAAAAAGAATCTTCCAACGTCCAGCGATCGCGGGGCACTCAATCTGCGCACAGTCACGCAAATCACACTAGGCAGTTACCACACCTGTGCGTTAGTCGCTGACGGTAGCCTCGTGTGTTGGGGTTTCAATCGCTCAGGTCAGCTCGGCAGAGGGAACAACAGCAACACCAATGCAGCAGTAGCAGTGGTTTGGCCCAAGCGAGCGACGGCAGTTGAGAAGCCAACGATTTCAGGTTCACCTATTGTCGGGCGGCAACTTGTGGCGAACAAAGGTCGCTGGACTGGCACCCCCGTGCCCTCCTTCACGTATCAGTGGTATTCCTGCACTGCAAAAATTGTCTCAGCAACGCGTTCAGTGCCACCCGCATGCGAAACTATTCCAGATTCAGACCAGCCAACATTGACGCTTGCAGAAGCACAAAGAGGCAAATTCATTGTGATTGCAGTTACGGGAACGAGCAAGACAACTGCAGCCACACGCTGGCTTTCAAAATCCACTAGTGCAGTTAACTGAATACAACGCCTAACGTGCCGGGGAATGAAAGAGCCCGCCGGCTTGCACCGACGGGCTCTCACTAGATGTGCTGGTAACTAGGCGCGAAGGCCTCTGTTGACCATGCTGATCACTGCATCCTTGAGCGGAACAGCGGCATAAACCATCGCGCCGTTAGCGACGATGTTCAGCCATGTGTCATCCATCATGACGCCCCAGCCTTCGGCGGGATAACCCATGCCGCGCTCGCCGAGTAGCCACACCATGAGGATCGCCACAGCGAGCCCCCAGTGTGCCCCGACTACGGGGATCTTTTTGATGACTGCATCAACTTTGAGTAGGCCAAGCACCGAATCGACGACCGCGGTCACCGCTCCGAGCAGGGCTGCCAATAACAGGAATGCTCCTAATGTGTACATACGTACCACCCCTTTCTGCAGGACGAACCTGCAATTCAGTAACCTAAATTGCACAAGGGCACAAGTGGTGGATTTCCGACTAAAACGTTATTTGGCTTGGGTTTGCGAGCTGCCTAATGGTCGATTTGAGCCTCTGATGCGACTGAAAAAGCCGAATCCCGCAGCGCATGCACACAATGCCGCGAGGATTGTTTTCGTGACATCCATATCCGCGCCCGTGGGTGGCAGGGTGTCGGGTGCGGCGACCTGCACGGCGGAAATTTCCACCCGATTCGCCACCATATGGTGAGCGGCCGTCCACCCTCCGAAGGCGTAGATAAGGAGCGACTTCGTGTTCGTGCGCCCGTCCTGATTCGCACGTGGATCGATAAGTGATGGGTAGTAGATGTACTGCTCGTGATCGATTAGCGATTCAGGTGCCACGAGAGTGACACCGCGCATGAACATTCGGGCCCGAGACCAGTTCAGTCCATCTGGTGACGACGCATATGCAAAGCCCTTGAATGTGACGAAAACGGCGAGCCACATCTTGTAAGTGGGGTTCCAGCTAACGCTTGGAATGCCCGCCATGCAATTGTCTTGACCCGGTGGTTCCCGCCACATGTCGCTGCCGAGTCCGCCGAGACCAGGTTGATCCCAGCTCCCTTGGTAGTAACGAGACCATGCGCCCGGGCCGAGTCCTGATGCAATTTCTGAACGCGACACAGTGACGTAGCACGACTGCTCCGGATGCCAAATGTGGTGGTACAGGTACAGATATTTGCCATCGGGGCTGACCACACCGCTGAAACTTCCAGCACCAAAGAACTGACGCTCTTCACAGGACTCGAAATCGTATGGCGTTGCCGAGAGGATTTTGCCGCGTCTCTGCCAAGTGGCGCCATCGTCGCCTGAGATGGCGAGTCCCACATTGACTTCGGCGCGATCTCCGGTGCATGGATGATGTTCGCCGTGATAGATCATCGCAAGGTCACCATTTGGTAGCCGCAGAACTTTGCTACCCCCTGCATATTCAGAGTCAAATCCGCTACCTCGAGGCCAGAACATTTCTTCGGCCGGAATGGTCATGGCATGGACATCCAGAAAATTTGT
>CAZXAX010000017.1:0-31193 GCA_964638795.1 uncultured Bifidobacterium sp.
ATCGAATCAACAAATCCCTGCACCTGAGCCGGTGGGTTAGCTGCAATGCAAAGGTCTAGAGAGGCTTTCGCGCCTTCGGCATCTGAGAGATAGCGAAATTGCACAATCCCGAGAAAGCAATGGGCGTCAGGGTATGTCGGGTCAATCTCAACTGCACGTTTCAGATCTTTGAATGCTTCAAGCAAAGTGGAGACACCTTGTTCTCCCTCCATGTCGCGTGCAGAGAGTGCGCGGATCCAGCCCCGATACGTGAGAGCCTCAACGTTGTCTGGATCAAGATCCAACACCTGCGTGTAAAGAGAGATGGCTTGCGCCGGATCGGAAAATCCAAGCTGACTCGCGCGGGCCAACAAATTTGCGTTGGACATCACAATGCCGCCACTCAAAGAATCTCCCGGCAGGCGTTGGCCACTCTCGCGCGCCACAAACCAGCCGGCAGTGCTTGCGATTGCTAACACCAAGACCATGCCGATTGCGATCTTGCGTCGTGAACTCTGCGCCACTGGCTTTGATCCAGTGCTGCCCTCAAGGAGTCGCTGCACCTCTGCTGCTCGCGCCACGTAACTGCTTCTCAGAGCTTCATAATCAGCATCTTCAACGTCCTGCGCAACGCGCTCGCGATCAAGATCATCCAGAGAGCGCAACAGGAAGACAAGTTCCTCTTCGAGTGCAACTATCTCGGCCTCGGTCACTGTGCTTCCTTGCGCAAATCGGCAACTATGGCCTCATCGTCGTCGGTCGCTACGAGTAGCGACTGTGAGCGCCAGCGTCGAAATGCCACAGCCAACCCAGCAATCGCTGCCACAGCCACAGCCACAGGCAGCGCCCACACCAATGCATCGACACCGGTACTACGCGGAACCAGAAGCACATTGCCCCCAAAGGAATCTTCAAGGTAGGCCACGATTTCATCGTCGCTGAGCTGACCCGTTCCAACCTGACGGGCAATTTCATTGCGAATCGATTCCGCAGATGATGCGCGCGACACATAGACGCTTTCGCCCTGGCAAGTTGGACACGCAATCCTTTTGCTAATCGCATCAATTCGATCCTGCTGAGTCTGTGGACCGTTCTCAGCTGCGATCCCAACTGCCAGCAAGACAAAAGTTGCTAAAGCTAAAACCAGCCACCCAGGCCAGCGCTTGATGCTGTGATTCGCTGATTTGAGATTCATCCCGCACCGCTTGCTTGCAACCTGAAGTTGCTCATTGTCTCATTCAAGAAATCCGTGCTGATTTCACCGGTGATCCTCATACGGACAAACCCGTTGGGATCGACAATCCAGGTCTCGGGCACTTTTGCGACTCCAAATGCAACTGCAATTGTGCCGTTATCGTCTTTCACCTTCGGCCAGTCACCGCCGTTCTTGTCAAAGAACGCTTTCACTGCAGTATCTGAATCGTCGTTGATAACCGTGTAGATCTCGGCTGGTTCATCTTGAGCTGATTCTGCTTCGGCAAACTTCACCAGCTCTGGATGTTCCCGCACGCATGGAACACACGTCGAGTTAAAGAAATTGAGTATCACCCACGAGCCTTTGCGATACGAAAGGTTGAATTTCCCGCCACCAAGCAGCTCTGCTTCAACTATCGGCGCTGGCTTCCCAAGAAGATTTGATTCTGCAGATTCCTTTGCTCCGGAATGGGTAACAGCAAGGACAACCAGAAATGCAATGAGAATTGCCCCAACTCCCAATGCCACGGCGCGAACTGGTCTACGAACTGATTGCTCAGACACCCGCACCCTCCCCGATCGAGTCGGTTGCAGCAATCGGTGCAGAAGTCGGATCCGTTGGTCTGCGGCGGCGCCCAGGGAACGCAGCAAGTATGGTTCCGAGCCCCATCAGGAGCCCGCCGATCCAAAGCCAGATAATCAGTGGCTTGACGAATACTTTGATTCGCGCCTCGTTCTCAGAAGGCTTTACGGGTGGTTCGAGAGTGAGATACAGGTCTTTGGTCAAACTTGTTTTCACCGACGGCGTGCCGATGTTCATTCCCATGTTGGTGAATTTGTGGATTGCAGGAGCATAAGCCTGACCCCCATCGATGCTCACTAGAGCCTTGATTGAGGTGCTGCGATCGTCTTCGGTTTCCTCGAATCCCACGAGCTCGAATGTGTGTCCAGCAAAACTTGCGGCCTCACCCTTAACCAGTTTCAATTCCTGACTGTTTGTGAAACTATTTGAGGCAGTCAAACCAACGGCGATCAAGATCACACCAATGTGCACGATCATTCCACCGTTGGCACGTCCGATTAATCCCCGGAGCCCTTGGCGTCGTGTAGCAATTGCTAACTGTCGCCCTGCAGAGCCAGCGGCAAATCCACCAAGACCAAAAGCCAGCAACGGCGCGAGACCAGTTGCTCCGAGCGCGACGCTCAAAGCAAGTGCCAGCACTCCACACACCGCTGGCCAAAAGAGTCGCTCACGAAGCACTTCTTCACTGGCTTTTCGCCAAGGCAAAATTGGCGCAACACTCATCAAAGTGAGCATCACAATTCCAATTGGTGTTGATAACCGGTCAAAGAATGGCTGGCCCACTACCAGGCGTCGATCCTGGAGAGCCTCGACAACCAACGGGAATACCGTTCCCAACAGCACAACAAAAGCGAACACGCCAAAGAGCACATTGTTCGCCAGAAATGCACCCTCTCGCGAAAACGGTGAGTCAATGGTTCCAGGCGAGCGGAGGCGGTCACCTCGCCAACTAATGAGCCCAATTGAGACCAACACGATTACAGAGAAGAACGCAAGCAAATAAGGGCCTATGTTGCTCTCGGAAAACGCATGCACACTGTTAAGCACCCCGGATCGCGTTAGGAATGTGCCGAGAATGGTTAGCGAGAATGTTGCGATCAGCAATGAGAGATTCCAAACACGCAACATGCCACGGCGTTCCTGCACCAGCACAGAGTGGATGTATGCGGTGCCTGTGAGCCAAGGCATGAAACTTGCGTTCTCAACTGGATCCCACGCCCATACGCCGCTCCAGCCCAACACTTCGTAACTCCACCAAGAGCCAAGAATGATCCCGAGGGTCAAAAATCCCCAAGCGAACAATGACCATCGCCGAGTTTCAAGCAACCAGCCTTCACCTACGCGTCCTGTTATCAATGCTGCAATTGCAAATGCGAATGGCACGGTCATGCCCACATAACCGAGGTAGAGAATCGGTGGGTGGAACAACACCAGTACATGGTTCTGCAGCAACGGATTCGGGCCCGGACCATCGGTTACACCAGCAGCTCCTCCTGCAAATGGATTTGCGGGCCCAAATGAAAGCACAAAGAAAAATGCCAGCACGATGAACATCACAGCGAGCGCCCATGTAACGAGCTGATCATCACGACGCTGACGAAACTTCCATGCAATGGCACCTGTGAAGCCAGCCAAGATCAGCACCCACATCAGAATCGAACCCTCGAGCGCACTCCACGCGGCCGTGAAGTTATATAAAGCAGGAGTCGAACGCGAGCCGACTTTTTGCACGTATGCGAGCGAGAAGTCCCGAGTTATCAGGGCGTATTCCATAAATGTAAATGCCGCAACTGATGCGGCGACTGCACCAAAAGCAAAACGTGGCGCCAAGCGCGACACGTTCAAGTCATTGCGCTTGGCACCGATAATGCATGCCAATGCTCCGAATACAGAGCAAACAACACCAACTAAAAGTGCGGCCCGCCCCAGTGGGCCACTCAAGCCCTCAGCTGCGAACACTGTTCCTCGGCTTCTTCAATGCGATCCTTGTTTTCGGCTTTGTACTCATTTGAGTGCTTGACTTCAACACGATCACCGTAGAAAACGCCCTCTTTGAGTTCGCCATGAACAACAACCGGTACACATTCGTCAAAGATGCCGCCGGGTTCGCCCTCGTACTCAACTGGGACGGTTTCTTCGTTGAAGCTGATTGAGAATTTTGTGAATACGCCGTCAGAATTGACGCTTTGTGCATCGACGATGCCTTGAATTCGCAGTCGGCGACCTGATTCGCAACCACTGCGCTGATCTATCTCATCAACATTGCAGTAATAGTCAATTGCTGAGGACAAGAATTGGGTGACGATCACACCGCCCACTCCTAAAACCAAAACTAAAACCAGCACTGCTCCCCAGCGTCTACGTGGACGCGAAATTGAAGCCGACTCCGAATTGGTGCGTGGTGTTAGGTCCAAGGTTTGTCCTTTGGATCAATCTGCTTATCCAACTTGCGTGCGCGCCGAAGAAATGAAAACGCCAGCCACGCGGCACCACCAAGACTCAGCACATAACTAGCTGCAATAAAGCCGAGGTCATCCATCAGACTGCCTGCCCTTCGCGACGACGTGCTTCCAATGCCGTATCAAGACCGCGGGATTCAATTGCATCCTCCATTGCGATGACACGCTGGCGATGCACTACGAGCCAAACAAACATCAAGGTGAAGGTGACCACGCCCCAAAAGAGGGTGAACAGCATCAGCCCATCCATCTTCACGTCGCCCGCGCGCAACACGGTTGGTTCTTGGTGTAACGACGCCCAAATTCGCACGCTGAAGTGCACCAACGGGATTTCCAGTACTGCAAGCAGAGCAACAATTGCCGATCGTTTCGCGCGTTGGTCGTGGGTGCCACCAAGGCGGCGCACTGCTAGATACCCGATATAAGTGACAAACAAGAATGCGGTGGTTGTAAGGCGCGCATCCCACTCCCAGAACACACCCCAGGTGAGGCGCCCCCAGAGACTTCCGGTGATCAGAGTGAGCGCCATGTAGAGCACGCCAATTTCCGCAGATGCACCAGCAATGCGGTCCCAGCTAATTGAGTGGGCACTGCGGAATAGATACATCGCCGAGGCAAAGGCCGTTACTACAAATGCGAGATACGCAATCCATGCCGTTGGAACATGCACGTACATGATCCGTACAGAATCACCTTGATTTTGATCCGCAGGAGTTGAAACCAATCCGAGAAGCAACAACAAGGCGACCCCCGCCAAGGTAACGCCACCCAGGTACTTCGTGAAACGAGTTCCGGTGGGGGGTGTTGCGGCGACGCCGTCGGCCGCAGCCATGGTTGACATTCCTCTATCTTCCTACTCTTCGACCAATGCTGGAAATGCAAACAAGCCGACCACAGCAAACGCAATGGCGGTGAAGCCGAGTAGTCCTGTCCATGGCCATCCTTCACTCACTTTCCTACCACCAACACCCAGGGCTGATTCGGTCGCCCTGGTAGCTGCAATCACCACCGGTGCAACCACAGGAAGGATTAGAAGCGGCAACAAAGTCTCACGACCTTTTGCCTTGGCAGCCAACCCGCCATATGTCACACCGATCAATCCAAGTGTTGCTGCGGCCAGCACCGTGGTCACCACAAGCAACCCCAAACCCGCTGCGGGTGGTTCAACGCGAAACAGGATTACGGCCAAGAAAAACAGCACCGCATCCAATGCGAGAAGTTGCACGATGAGAGCTCCGGACTTCCCGATAAAAACTCCACGCATGTCTGCACCTGCCACGCGGAGAGCGTCTAGTGCCCCATCTGCTGTTTCCAAATCAAAAGATCTCTGGGTGACCAATAGCATCGAGAAAAGTGTGGTCATCCAAACCAGCCCTGACGAAACGCGAGCAAGAGTGGAATCACTGTCGATTGCAAATGCGAATAGAAGCAAAACAACCCCAGCAAATGGCAACACCTGATTCGTAACGACTCGACTGCGAAATTCTGTTCGCAGATCTTTCGTTGCAACCGCCTTAGCAAGGGCCATCACGGCATTCATCTTGAGACCTCGTGGCACATTCCACCAACGACACTGACTACACGTGTGGCAAGTGACCCAGCTCGCTCCAACTCGTGCGAGGCAACAATGACGGTGGCGCCAGCTTCAGATGCAGATCGCAAAACAGCATCTAATTCATCACGGCCTGCCGCGTCTAAGCCAGCATGTGGTTCGTCAAGTAGCCACAGTTCGGCGCGGCGCACAACGAGTCCGGCAAGTGCCGTGCGACGGCGCTGACCGGTTGAAAGCTTTGCAACTTGTGTTGTCCGCAAACGACCATCGAGTCCCATTCGATTTATCGCATGTTCAACTTCGCTCAACGTTGCACCGACAAGTGCGCCCCAAAACCGCACATTCTCTTCAACAGTGAGATCGGTATATAAGCCATTGTTATGACCCAAGAGACCCACACGCGGTCGTACCAGAGCACGGTCTTTGGTGATGTCGACACCGAGTACATGAGCGTCACCTCGCACCACGGGGAGCAAACCGGCGCATACTCGCAAGAGTGTTGTTTTCCCTGCGCCGTTTGGGCCCTGCAACAACATGACATCGCCACGATTCACAGTGAGATCGGCGCCGGCAAGTGCTGGAAAATCACCCAACACTGCAACAGCACCACGGAGTGCAACAACAGACTGCATGGGCAGGTTCAACGCTACCCAAACAACACGCCGACCTAATAGCGTGCAAGGCGTGGATTCCCCCATCGATGAAGTTGCCCCACCGATTAAACGCTGGTCACGGCCGATAAAGGTCGATTGGCGCCGCATAATCGGCGGCATTGGAATCACCCTCATCGTTTCGGGCCTGTTGTTGCTTGGGTTGATCGCCTATCAACTCTGGGGTACCGGAATTCAGACCCGAGAGGCCCAACGCACCCTCGCCAATGAATTCAATTCACTTGTTGCTTCTACTTCGACAACCACAACCGTGCCTTCAACCTCAACAACCGAGCCCAAAGAAATTGTGATTCCAGATCCTGAAGAAGGAGACGTAATCGCTTACCTATCCATCGAGAAAATGAATCTTGATGTTTATGTGGTTGAGGGTGTCCGTTACCGCGATCTAAAGATTGGGCCCGGCCACTATCCGACTACTCCAATGATCGGCACACTGGGCAATGCAGCCGTTGCCGGACACCGCAGCACATACGACGCTCCATTTGGAGACATTGAGAAGTTGGAAGTCGGTGACAAAATTGAGGTTGAAACCACGTACGGGCACTTCACTTACAGAGTGACTGGTTATGAGATTGTCGAACCAACAAGCGTTGAGGTCATTGCCAACCCGACACCCGACGTAGCAACACTCACACTGACAACTTGCCATCCCAAATTCAGTTCGGACAAGCGTTACATCGTTTATTCAAAACTGGTCAAAGAGAAGTCTCCACCCGTGAAGATCAAGACCGAGTCAGGTGATGAGCCAACTGTTGCACCAACAAACTCCGAAGAAGCCTTTGCCGAAGGATGGTGGCACGATTCAGCGGCGTGGCCACACGTAATTGGTTGGACTCTGTCACTTTTGGCAATTGTTGCGCTGGTCTTGGGTCTTCGTAGGCGCTACTCGACGCGGTTCAAGCACACCACTCTCGCCGCTGTTGGTGGCCTAGTTGTTCCATTCCTCATTTGTCTCTACTTCTTCTACGAAAACCTCTCACGGTTGTTGCCGACAAACCTTTAGGCGCAATACTTAATGGCGATGAATCTCCCCCAACCAGGAATCGACTCGGTACGCGAGCGCCGGCAGCAGATTGCAAAGTATGCACTGATTGCCAATCGGGTTGGATATCTTCTCTATGCGATTGCCATGGCGGTATTTGTCATGGCTTTTGCACTCGGCTTCACGCAGCCAATGGTTACCGTGATCACCGTGTGCATGGTTGTTGGTTCGATACTTCTCGCTCCATCAATTGTCCTAACGCATGCAGTTCGAGCGACTGAGAATGAAGAAAGTGGCAAAGGTTACCGATGAGCACAACTGCCTCAAGATTGAGCGCTGATGCACGGCGCGAACAACTACTGGAAGTGGCAATTGATGCTTTCGCTAAGAGTGGCTATCACTCAACATCAATGAACGATGTTGCTGCGGCAGCGGGTGTAACAAAGCCCGTTCTCTATCAACACTTTGATTCAAAGCGCGCTCTGTACGTTGCATTGCTTGATGATGTCGGTGACCGCATCACTAACGCCGTACTCGAGGCCACAAAGAACACCGACTCCGGCAAAGAGACGACCCGACTCGGGTTCATTGCATACTTCACTTGGGTGGCCGAACATCCGCGTGAATTCCAGCTGTTGTTTGGAAGCAACGACCGCACAGACGTTGAGTTCACAGCGATGACCCGCAAGCTCGAGTCTTCTCTCGCCGAAGCAATCGCGCCGTTAATTACTGCGGGAATCGACGCCCAACACCAGCGCACACTGGCACTTGGACTGATTGCGTTAGCCATCGGCGTGAGCCAGCATCTCCTTGCCGAAGGAAAGCGATTCAACCCCGAAACCATCGCCGAGCAGGTATTCCAGTTCGCGTGGGCTGGACTTCGCAGCGTGGGTCGCTGAATTACTCAGCGATCAGCGAAACACCCAGCCTTTGTAGCTTTCAACGAAGCCAGCAGCCGCTAATGCTTGGGTCAGTTCTGAAATCTCACTGACCGACACACCATTTGCTTTGCGGATTTCGGCTCCACGAAGCTCGCCATTTTTCACGGCTTCGGCGAGCGCAGTCGCCCAAGCTGCGTGATCGGCGCTTGTGAACGTGCAGAGATTGTGCGAACGGAAATCAAACCACGCAAGCGGCTCCCCATCACGAAGAATCACTACGGCAGACACAACTCGCGCAGGACGACCCTCGGTGTGCGGCCAGTCAATGGCTGCGCCATATGGCTGGGCTGGATCGGTGGCCGCGAGCAAATTTGGTGCTGCGCGTTCTGAGTCATGTGCAAGCGAAACAAATGTGTCACGAGTTGACCGCAATTGGTCCACTGCACCAACAACTGCAAACTGTGCCGCACCAAGACCATTCACAAAATATCCGCGACGCACTTGGCCTTTTTCTTCCATCAACCGCAAGATTGGATACACGCCAGAGAAGCCACCAAGAACACCTTCAGCGAGCACTGCTTCACGGGTGACCACACCATGGCGCTCAAGCAACTGTGTGGCAACAGCGTGCATCACGGCCGTAGTTGCATTTTGAGTGGGCTCGCCGATCAACTCGCTCACAAGGCTCCAACGCCCGGCACCTGCGGGCGGACCAACCCGAGCGAGTCGCGCAGGGCGTGCTTTAAGCACTCGGCCAGATGCGCGTCGCTGATTTGATGCACGGGGAGTTTTGCCACCAGCGAGGTATGCGCGTAACGCTGCAAACGAATCGTTGGTCACTTCACCCGCCCACACGAGATCCCAAAGCATTGCCAAGACCTCCGCATCGGAATGGCTGGGCAAGGCCGCCTTGATTGACCCCCAAAAACTTGCCCCACGCTGAGCAAGTAGCGCTCGAATGGCATTGTGGCCCTCACCATCAGGAGGACTAGGCAATTCATAACCATGAACCAAGAGTGGAAGTTGATCGGCAAAATACATACGCACTCGCCCATCACTTGAACCAATCGCGCCAGCCCCTATCCACACGACCTCACCGTTGGTGCATAGTGAATCCAGATCAGACGCGCGGTATCCACGCACCCGGCGAGGAAGAACGAAGGTCTCAAGTGTTGAAGCGGTAATTGCAGCTCCCTGCAACACGCCGACTGTTTCTACGAGTGCATCCATCCCAACTCTGGGTTGGCCAATTCCGTGCCAAGTAGCCAGAAATGCAGCAAGAACCGACTGCTCAACGGGCTCGACTTCGTGGCGCAATTTCGCCAGTGATCGCCGCCGCACCATACGCAGCACGTCGACATCGCACCACTCGCGTTCAACACCATCGGGTCGGAACTCACCACGCACCACTCGTTCGGAAGATTCCAAAGCAAGTAACACCGATAACGCGCGATCTTCAGTTATGGCGAACCTGCGCGCGATGTCAGCGGCGTGGAATGGCGCATGAGTGCGCGCAAAGCGCGCGACGAGCTCCTCCAGTGGCCGTGCTATTGGGGTAGTGAAAACTTCAGGGAGCCCCAAAGGCAAAGCACAACCCAACGCATCTCGATACCGAGCTGCATCTTCGGCCACGATGAACCGCGTTTCCCCAGACACAGCAACACTGATCACGCGTTTCGCGCTAAGCAGAGAACTCAGCCCATCTGCAACACCGCTTTCACTGCGCGCAGTGATCTCCTCGATGGTTAGATCACCAACGCGTCGTAACACGTCATGTAACTCATCGATATTGCGTGCGCGACGACCGTCGCTCAGGCACTGGGCATCGAGTTCAACTGCCTCAATTGCCTCGCTGTCAAGCAGTTCACGCAGCTCATCTGCGCCGAGGAGATCTGCCAACAAATCGCGATCGAGAGCCAAGGCAGCCGCCCGACGCTCCGCCAATGGTGCGTCACCCTCGTACATGTACGCGGCAATCCAATTGAATAACAAACTCTGAGAAAACGGCGACGCCTTAGGCGTATCCACTTGCACAGCCCGGATGCGTCGTGCCTGCAATGAACCAAGCACATCTTTCAATGCAGGCACATCAAAAACGTCTTGGATGCATTCACGACTGGTCTCAAGCAGGATCGGAAACGATGGATATTTCGCCGCAACAGCGAGAAGGTCGGCTGCACGCTGACGCTGCTGCCACAAAGGGGTGCGCTGGTCGGGGCGACGGCGAGGTAACAGGAGTGAGCGCGCGGCGCACTCGCGAAAGCGCGCAGCAAAAAGCGAAGTGCGAGGAAGATTTGCAACAACTAGCTCCTCAATCTCGAGTGGATCTAGGAGTAGATCGGTGATTTCGAGATTCTCAATCGCTTCTGGCAAACGCAGCACAATCCCGTCGTCACCCCACATGGTTTCAACCTTGATGCCGTGACGCTCGCCCAGCATGTGCTCGATTGCCATTGCCCATGGCGCATGCACAGGGGTGCCAAATGGTGAGAGAAGGCACACTCTCCAATCACCGATCTCATCACGGAATCGCTCGATGACAATCGTTCGATCATCAGGCACCACCCCGGTTGCTTCTGCTTGTTCAGTGAGGTACGAAAGCAGATTTTGTGCCGCCAACTCATCTAATGAGTGTTGGTCTTGCAGCAGTTTGATCGCTTCGGTGGGTTTGGTGTCACGCACGGTACGGATGAATTCACCTACTGCGCGGCCAAGCTCAATGGGCCGCCCAGGCTGATCACCATGCCAAAACGGCATCCGACCCGGCACTCCTGGCGCGGGGCTCACGATTACCCGATCAAATGTGATGTCCTCAATGCGCCAGGTTGATGCTCCCAAGATGAAGGTCTCACCAGGGCGCGTTTCATAAACCATCTCTTCGTCAAGCTCACCGACGCGAGTGCCATCAATTAAAAACACGCCGAACAATCCGCGATCTGGGATCGTGCCACCGTTGGTGACTGCCAAGCGCTGCGCTCCTTCGCGGGCACGAATTTTTCCGTTCACACGATCCCACACAATGCGAGGCTTCAAACTCGCAAACTCATCGCTTGGATAACGCCCAGCGAGTAGATCCAAAAGATTATTCAATTGTTCGTCGGATATTTCGTGGAAGCCCGCACAGCGACGCACCATGAGTGCGAGTGCACTCACTTCCATCTCACCTGCAATGGAGAGGTGGGCAACAATTTGCTGTGCAAGAACGTCAAGGGAGTTGCGCAGGAAACGTGTGGTTTCGATTTCACCAGTGACCATGCGTTTGGCGACAACTGCAGCCTCAACTAGGTCGCCACGGTGTTTGGGAAACATGCGCCCACGGCTTGGCTCGCCAACCTGGTGTCCTGCGCGGCCAACTCGCTGCAGTCCACGGCTCACAGCACCGGGTGATTCAACCTGAATAACGAGATCTACAGCGCCCATGTCAATGCCGAGTTCCAGGCTTGAAGTTGCAACAATCGCGCGCACTTCCCCGCGCTTCAATTGATCTTCAATGAGGACGCGTTGTTCACGCGCCAAAGAGCCATGGTGAGCACGCACCAGATCGCCTGCGGTTTCTTCGTGCACTTCGGTCTCAATGGCAAGTTCATTGATCTTTGCGGCAAGACGCTCTGATTGACGACGTGAATTGCAAAAAATGATCGTGCTCTTGTGCGCGAGGATTAACTCAAGAATGCGCGGGTAGATACTTGGCCAGATGCTTGTGCGCCGTGGCGCCAGCGCAACCGATGCCGGGCCACTGTGAAGCCCACCGAGTGTTGGCGGTTGGGGCCGACCCAGATCGCCCATGTCTTCAACTGGAACAACAACCTGGAGATCGAGCGCCTTGCGCACACCCGCATCGACAATTGCGACCTCGCGGCGCACACCATCAGATGTGTAGCCGCCAAGAAAATGTGCGATTTCCTCCAATGGTCTTTGCGTAGCCGATAAACCAATTCTCTGTGGTGGTGCTGTGCAGACTTCTTCAAGGCGCTCTAGCGACAACATGAGATGTGCTCCACGCTTAGTTGCTGCCATTGCATGAATCTCATCAATAATGACGGTGTCAACATTTGCCAGAGTGGAGCGTGCTGCTGAAGTCAGCATCAAATAGAGGCTCTCTGGGGTGGTGATTAGTAGGTCGGGTGGGTTCCGAACCAAAGCTTGACGCTCTTTTGCACTGGTGTCACCTGTGCGCATCCCAACAATTGGAGTGTGGAACACGTGTCCGAGTCTTTCTGCCGCGTGTGCGATTCCTGCCAACGGTGCACGCAGATTTTTTTCAACGTCAAATGCAAGAGCTCGCAATGGCGAGATGTACAGAACGCGAGTACGTGCAGTTGCACTCGGTGGTGGCGTGCTCACTAACGAATCGATGCTCGATAAGAACGCTGCGAGCGTTTTGCCACTGCCAGTTGGGGCACAGATCAAAGTGTGTTTGTGATCCTTAATTGCATGCCAACCGCCACTTTGAGCATCAGTTGGCGACGAAAATGTAGAGGTAAACCACTGCGCAACGGCAGGTGAAAACCGATCCAACGGCGCTGGGACAGTGTCATCTGCCATGGGCGAAGGGTACACACCGGAAGTATCATCTAAGGCATGCCGAACCCCGGTGAGCACCACCCAGCCTTCGAGGAATACTGCGAATGCATTTTTGAGCTCATGGAGGACGGTTTTGAGGTCATCCAAGCCCGGATTGTTGAACGTCTTCGAGTCTCAAGACCCTCGGTCTCAGAGATGATTCACCGCCTTGAGCGCGAGGGCTTGATCACGCTCGATGCCGGGCGAATTGATCTCACGGATTCAGGGCTTGCACTCGCCGAGAGAGTTGTGCGCAAACACCGGCTCGCGGAACGCTTCCTAACCGAGATTCTCGGGCTTTCGTTTGCCACGGCCCATCGCGAGGCTGGCCGTTGGGAGCATGTGATGAGCGACGAAGTGGAACAAGCAATGAACCGCGTTCTCGGTCACCCTTCGACCTGCCCGCACGGCAATCCAATCCCGGGCACCAAAGGAAATGTTGGGGCGTTGGTCCGGCTCGGTGAGATTGCCGCTGGTGACACCTTCACCGTTAAACGAATTCCCGAAGAGTTGGAATTCACTCCTGGCATGTTGGATTTTCTTGAGACAAATGGTTTGGTACCCGGATCTGCTGGCCGCGTCGTCGATGAGACCAACGATGGTGGCCGCGTAGTAACCGTGCAAGATCGAGATGTGACCGTTGATCCTTACGCAGTCGCTCGAATTTTTGTCGAGGCGTAATCAAATGAAAACACGTGTGATACAAAGTTGCCTGTTCACAGTTTCTATTGCTTTGATTGCTGGCTGTTCAACCACCTACGACACCGGCGCCACATCCACAACCACGGTGTCAACCACTACCACCTTGCCTAAAGGAACCACCGAGGAATTGCTAGCCAACATTCTGAGTGCAGTTACCGGACTCGGTGATGCAATTGTCGACGATTCAGCTGACGCCAAAGAGAGACTTGCCTACATCAATGCAAACTGGAAAGTCGTTCAAGAAGATTTTGGCAACCTCACAACTGATGATGTTGATCCACTCTCGCGACTAATTGGTCTTGCCAATACTGCCGTCACGCGCAAGCGGCCCGCAGATGCCGACAAAGTGCAGAAGTTCTTGCCAGCAGTGATTGAATCACTGCTCGAAAAGCTCTGATCTAGAGCATCGCCTCTGGCAGGGGCTTACTGTGCACAATTGTTAGTCGTTGCGTGGCACGCGTAAGCGCAACATATAAGCCACGCAAACCCATTGCCCGATCGGCAACGATCGCTGCGGGCTCAACCACGACTACGCCATCAAGTTCCAGACCTTTGACAAGACTCACCGGGACCACATTGATGTCGTGTCCGATTCCGTGGAGTCCAGCGTGGCCGTGTGCGATTCCACTAGCCCGCAATGCTGAAGCGATCTCAGCCACCATCGAATCGGGGCAGACAATTGCAAGATTGCGACCCGGAACCTCTGCCTCCATAACCGCCGTCTGTTGCAAAACTGCAGTCACGAGATCATCGCCTTCGCCAACAGTCACAATCGCAGGCGCTGCGTCACCTTCACGCACGGCAGTGGGTGCACGCAATCCAGGACTCGCCACGGCCATCACTTTGTCAGCAATAGCCATGATCTGACCGGGAATTCGGTACCCAACCGATAATCCAATCACGCGTGGCTCTTTCTTGTTGGGCAGATACGCAAGAACGTCTTCCCAATCGCGAGGAGCAAGTGGTCCCGTGGCCTGAGCTATGTCGCCCACGATGGTCATTGAACCATTAAGCGAACGCCGCGACGCCATTCGCAACTGCATCGGTGTGAGATCCTGCACTTCGTCAATCACTACGTGTCCGAAAGTACGAATCTCATCGGACTCATCTGATTTTCCATTTTTGCCGGGCTTTGGTCCAAGAATCTCCCGCGCTTCATCCAACAATGCAACATCCGCATTACTCCAGCGCGCCTCTTCAAGTGATGAAGCGCGTTCCCTAAACAAAGCCAGATATTCGTCTTCATGCAGAATTGGTGTAGCGGCCAGTCGTAAAAGCGCTTTTGAACCAAACAGGTCATGCAGCAACTGCGTAGGCGACAACACCGGCCACATGCGCTCAAGTGCCATCCGCAGATCGGAGTGTCCGCGCAGTTGGTCCTTTACGTCATCAATCACATCTTCATCAGTCCGCCAAGTGGCAGCTAGTGCTGCAAACACTTCGTTCTCAACCCACCGCCGCGCGGCATTATGGGTGCGAAAACGGCGACGTGCCGCCTTAACGATTCGGGCTGTCTCCTCTTTGCGGAGACGAATAAATCCAGTGCGGTAAGGAAAGACAAGATCTTCCTTCAGGGGGCGCTGGCGATCAATCATTGCTTTGTGGATAACCGCACACATGCGGTCACTGCCCTTCACGCGCTCTGCAATCAAAGAGTCAACTGCACCGAATTCTGCATCAGGGATCAAATCGGCCAGCACAACTTGTTCAACCCCAGATTCACCAAGTGACGGCAGCACTTGTTCGATATAGCGGAGGAAAACTCGGTTCGGGCCAATTACCAAAACACCTTGATCCTCGAGTGGAAAACGATGCGTGTAAAGCAGATACGCAGCACGATGCAATGCCACGACCGTCTTACCAGTGCCGGGTCCGCCTTGGACCACAAGAACGCCCGACTTCGAGGAACGAATGATCTCGTCCTGCTCGGACTGAATTGTGGCCACGATGTCACCGAGCTGTCCCGTGCGGCCGCGCTCAATTGATGCCAACAACGTGTTGTACCCGCGTAGACCTGTCTCGTTGGTCAGCACTAAGCCGTCATCGTGTCCAACCCCAAGATGCCCCTCGCCAAACAACTCATCTTCAATTCCAAAAAGCTTTCCGCCTTCAACGACAAAATGACGACGGCGTGCAAGACCCATCGCATTACGACCTGTGGCGCGGTAGAACGGCTCGGCAACTGGAGCTCGCCAGTCCACTACAACTGGTTCGCGATTTTCATCCGAGACCGCGAGTCGACCGATGTGAAAACTTTCTAGGTCATCGCCTTCTATACGGTCGATGCGCCCAAACACCAAAGCTGCATTTCCGAGATCAAGTTGACCCAGGCGATTAATCAGCTGTTCATCAAACGCATCGCGCTCAAACCGATTCTGAAAAGTGCCGCCGGGCCCAGCTTCGGTTAGATCTCTCAGTTTCCAAGCGTCGTCCCTGCTGCGCTCGAGACAGGCGTACGCAAAGTCAATAAATGCCTGCTCGTCCACAAGGTCGGGATGCTGATTGCTCATCGGAATCCTTCAATAAGGGGATTTGAAATTCTACCGACTCAGGGGTCCGTCCCAGAAAGGCAGAGCCAAATTGCATCAATGTGTGTTGCAATATCTCGCATTTAGAGGCATCCTGACTCTTGAATGCTGGGCGGATCAGCATTCTCCCTGTCGGTGGCGGCCGAGTCGGGATTAGTGCTTCACGGGGGTGTCATGCGCGGGTTCAGCCCACGTTCACTTTCTGCTTCCCTCATTGCCCTTTGCTCATTTTGCTCAATCTTCTCTCTCAGTGAGTCACATGTAACTGCCCAAGCGGCGGGGGACTCCGATGTTGACTCGATCAGTGCAATGGTTCGTTTTGGCACACCGCCAGGTAGTGACGGGCGCGATGAATCGGGATGTACATGGCGGCCCTTTTTTGATTATGAAAACACTTCAAGCCCACCTTTGGAGCCACCGTCGATTACTTCTGGTGATTTCACCTTCAAACTCTGGTTCCGCGATTGTCCTTTTGGTTGGGAGGCGTACTGGATTCCAGAGATCGATCGAGAAACACTTGGTTCGATCTCGCGCAACAGGGTTGAACGCCTAATTCCATCTCTTCCGTTGGCTACAGCGCCGCCACACGACAAGTTTGTAGTCAGTGTTGGCACATGGTTTTGGGTTCCAGCTGCAATGTGGGTGAAGTTTTCAGTGACGGCATGGGTTCCAACACCCACCGGAGTGCTCACTGCCACAACCGAGGCTGAACCTAGGGATTTGATTTTCACCCCAGGTGATGGTGTTTTTGGCTCGGGTCCAGTGACGTGTGATGGCCCCGGAGCCATGTGGTTCAAGGTTTATGGCGATCGAAGGGTCTCGCCTTGCATGTACACCTATACCCACTCTTCTTCATTGTCACGCGACGGCTACTTCCACGGGTCCGCCACAACTGTCTGGGAGGTCTCCTGGAGTTCGAATGCCGGTATCGGCGGCCCACTCCCCGACATTTCCACTACCACTGACTACCGCTTTCGAGTACGCGAGTTGCACGCACTCGTTCAGTAGGGATTTTTGGCCTTTGAAATGTGGTTAGGCTTGTCGGCAGTCGAGGCGACTCGGCTTTTTGTGAAAGCGAGTAAGGCAATGGCAACAGGAACTGTGAAGTTCTTCAACGACGAAAAGGGATTTGGATTCATTTCCCAAGAAGATGGACGCGATCTGTTCGTTCACTTCTCCAATATTGAAGGCACTGGTCGTCGTACCCTTGTGGTTGGGCAAACTGTTGAATACGAACTTGGAGAAGGTCGCAAAGGACCCGAAGCCACAAACGTGCGCGCCGTCTGATCCAAGCGATCAGCATTCTTCAATTCCCCCAACAACAAGTAAGTGAACCGTGAACACCTCAAGAGAACAAATACTCCTTGATCAGCGTTTCGGTGCGGTGATTGACGCGCTAGAAGATTCAGATCTTCTTGGTCTTGCCCGTGCCCTCGATGAGGAAATGCGCGAGGGCTTAGCGAGCCTTCTGGGTTTCCCAATTGCGCAATTTGACGATGATGAGAAGCTGACCGCAAATCTGCGTGCTCGCTCCAACCGGAGAATGTCCTCTTACAACGTAGGCATTGTTCTGGGCGACGCTTGTATTCAGAAATGCATTGAAGTACTTGGGGATTCTTCAGAAGATCCCACTCTCGAAGAACTCCAGCGTGTTCTGCCTGACCTTGTGTCTGAATTTGGGTTAGGCGCTGTGCAGTTAATGGTTGTGCAGTACTCAATGAGCCTTCGTGGTTTCAAAGAACTCATCGCTGCCGATGAAAGATTCAAACTGCGTCAGGCACCGGTTAACGCCCCGGTGCGCGAAATTGACCAGGCTGCTCAAGATGCAAAGCGTGCTGCGCGCCGTGAACGACAGCGCGCACAAAAAGCCAAAAAGAAGTAACAAAAAGGCCCGGACCCCAAAAGGGATCCGGGCCTTTAGTTTTTGGATCTAGCTCTCGAAGTCTGAGATCAATGAACCGACGTCTGCGAAGGTCTTCGCAGCGGCGTTGTACTGAACAACCGTGAGTGACTCAGCGGTTGCCTGGTCACTTGCACCATTGGTCTTCAACACAACTCCATCACGACCCAGCATCGGCACGTGCTCAAGGCTGCGTGCAGCCTCAATGATCGAGGCACGGGTCAAACCTGCTTCAGAAGCCGCAGCCTGAGCGAAAATCGCCACTGCTGCTTCCATCGTGCTCCAACCAGCCGCAGCAGTGGTGACGATGTCACCTTGGCCGCGAGCGGTCATGTAGTCCAGGTAGGTCTTGATGTTTGGAATTGTCGCCTTAGCTGGATCACCGATGTCTTCGAGGAAGTTCGATGTGTACAAACCATTGGCTGCCTCACCGGCTACACCGAGAATCAGTGGTGATGCACAGGTGTTGGTGATGAATACCTTCGGGTCCCAGCCAGCATTTGCGGCCTTGGCATTTGCCACTTCCTTCATGAAGGTTGGGCACTGCGAGCCAAGTGGCACTGCAATGATCGCCTCAGCACCAGATGCTGCAAGTGCATTCAGCTGAGCAGTCGGAGGTGCAGTTTCGGTTGGTTCGATGGTCTGCTCTTCAACAATCTCAATTCCGTACTCAGCGGCAACTTCCTTCAAGGTGTCTGCATATGCGAGGCCAAATTCAGTGTTCACGTGGTAAAGACCCACGGTCACACCTTCTGGGAACATCTCCGCTAACTGCTTGGCGTACACCTTGGTCTCTACGTCGTAAGGCGCGAGCTGCGGGGTGGTCCACGGATAATTCTCTGCATCCTTGAACGAAGGCGATCCTGAGAGCACCTGGATCTGTGGCACACACTCTTCATTCAGAGTGTCGCGCACCGCGAGGTTGCCATCGGTACCAACGATTCCGGTGAATGCCTGTACACCACCGTCAAGAAGATCGTTAACTGCAGTTGGAGTGAGGTCCTTGTTGTACTGATCGTCACCAATAGCAAGCTCAAGGGTTACACCTGGAATGAGGTTGTTCTCGTTGGCGTAATCAACATACGCCTTCATGCCTTCAGCAACTGGCGCAAATGCCAAAGCTGCGGTACCACCAGAAAGTGGAACAACCGTTCCAACTTTGAGCGTGCCCGAGATTGGCGCAACGGCCGCATCTGGGTCAGCACAATCTTCTGTGCTCACTGCCCATGCACCGGACGGTGCTTCTGTGGTCTCAGTGGTTTCAGATGCAGTGGTATCGCTACCACCACCATCGTCGCTGTCACTGCAAGCGGCAAACAAAAGTGCCCCTGCGGCAAAAACTGACACGAGTCGAATACGTCGGCTAGTCATTTTCCCTCCATTGTCTGTGCCCCATTGCAATCAGACTGACCAATACGCTACCCGCGAGCGCTTGAATTGACTAGCCAGGTCACCTAATAACGGCGACGCGTCGAACCAGCCTGCGAACAAGCCCGAAAACACCATCAGGCGCCACAAACATGAGGACAATGAGCGCAACACTGAGGATGATCGAAGCCGGCGAGACCGCCGACCAATCAAATAGCCACCCAATTAATCCTTCACCTGAGGCACTTGCGGTACGTGTGTAGTTGTCCACCCAGACATAGACCAGAGCGCCGATGATTGGTCCAGTAATTGTCGCTGCACCACCCACCACCATGACCACCAAGAAAACAATCGATCCAATCAGTGTGAGATTTGCACCATCAGCTGTAACCACACCCGTGCGGGCAACCGACAATGAGCCCGCCAGTGATGTGAGCGCAGCGGACACGCCAAACACAATCGTTTTCGTGGTCGCCAGATTGACTCCCATGACCTCCGCGCCAATTTCATTATCGCGAATCGCAATAAGGGCGCGCCCCATTCGACTCTTCACAATCCCGCGGCAGACAAGCACTGTGACGATGACCAACATGATCGCGTACCAATAGAAAAACACCGTGCGGTCATCTCGACCTTTGAGTTCGCCGAGAAATGGCAACGACGGCAACTCTTCGTAGCGAATACCGCTGATACCGCGTGCTCCATTTGTGAGCCATTCAAGTTTGGGCCACTTCATCATCGTGGGAAACAGCACGGCCACTGCAAGCGTGACCAATGCGAGATATATGCCCTTGATACGTAACGCAGGCAACGCAACGATGAAACCAAAAACAAACGCGAGTAAGGCGCCAAAGATCATCGACCATCCATGACCCCAGCCGTACTTGCTCACGAGGACCCCAGTTGCGTACGAGCCGATACCAAAGAAAGCGCTGTGGCCGATTGAAATCAATCCCGTGTAGCCGATTACCAAATTCAATGCAGAAGCTGCAATGACTAGCGCAAGCGCGTTGGTCATTGAGTCAATGTTGCCGGTGGTCATTTTGGTTGGCACCCACAACACGGCGACAACAACAAGTAGTACTCCGAGCACTCGAATCGCGATGTGCTGAGGGCTGTTTCGTTTGATGGTTACAAGTGCCATGGTTACACCCGTGACACTTTCTGCTCACCAAACAATCCGGTCGGCTTGACGAGTAGAACACCGAGAATGATCAATAGTGCGACACCGAGTCGCATCTCTTGACCAATCCACTTTGGCGCATAGCCCGCTGCCATGTTCTCTACAACGCCAATAGTCAATCCAGCGATCACGGCACCTCCGAGCGAATCAAAACCACCCAAAGTTGCTGCAGCGGATGCATAAACGAAGTACGAGAACATAAGCCCAGGCACAACTTCACCGGTCGTTCCCGCCACCATCGTTCCCGCTAGTGCACCAATTGCTGCAGCAAGACCCCAAGATGCAGCCAATACGCGGCCAGTGTTTACACCAACTAGACGCGCCGAGTCAGCGTTGCTCGCCACGGCTCTCATGGCGAGCCCAAATCGAGTCTTGTTGAACAGTGCGAACAACAAGCCAGTAACCACTAGCCCAACAATCAAGATCCCGATTGATTGGTAACGCCACGAAGCACCGAAAATTCGCTGGAAATCCTCGGGCTTATTGGGGAACAAACTGGGCATCGTTTCTTGTGGCGGCGCCCCCCAGATCGCGCCGGCAAGCGAGTTCAGCCCGAGAAACAACCCGATTGCAACCACAAACACGGCAAATTGCGACCGCTTTGCAACGGGCCGAATAAGTGTGGTCTCAACTGTGGCGCCCCCGAGATACCCGATGAGCATTCCGCATATTGCAGCGAGCCAAAGTGGCATTCCCCAGTCGTTGAGTTTCCACACCAGGAAGGTGCAGAACATCGACATCTCACCCTGTGCGAAGTTGAGATATCCGGTTCCGCGGTACACGACCACCAAGCAAAGTGCGAGCAGAGAATAAATCGCACCACTCGACAATCCATCAAAGAGGTATTGGAAGAAACGTGACATGTCAGTGCCCCAGATACGACTTTCTTACTGCGTCGTTGTTCTTGTACTCATCTGGAGTGCCACTGCTCACAATTTCACCTGTTTCAAGGAGGTACACGCGCGATGCAATTTCAAGTGCGAGGTTGGCGTTTTGCTCTACCAAAAGCACGGAAAGACCCGTTTCAGCATTGAGCCTCTGCAGGACTTCGAACAACTCACGTGTCACAAGCGGAGCAAGACCAAGGCTTGGCTCATCACAAAGAAGCAACTTTGGCCGCGACATCAACGCGCGAGCAATCGCCAACATCTGCTGTTCCCCACCGGACAAACTTCCAGCGCGCTGCAATCTACGTTCTTGCAAGCGTGGAAACACTCCGTACCAATAATCGATATCGGCAGCAAATGAGTCCCGCCGAGAATGCGCACCGATACGCAGATTCTCCTCAACAGTGAGTTCGGGGAACGTGCCACGGCCCTGTGGCACATGGGCAATACCGCGTGCGGTCACCTTGTGGGCGGACAGATGTGCAATGTCATCGGCGAGGAAATCAACCACACCAGTTCGTGGAATCATTCCTGAGATCGCACGCATCATCGTGGTCTTTCCAGCACCATTCGCACCGAGAACTACAACAATCTCTCCAGCATCAACATTGATGTTCACTCCGTGTAGCACTTCGATAAGGCCATAGCCTGCTCGAAGGTCGTGGGTGCGCAAGATCTCACTCATGCGTCGGTTCCTAGATAGGCACGAATCACTTCGGGGTTGTCTCGCACTTCAGCAGGAGTCCCCTCGGCGATTTTGCGTCCGAACTCCATGACAACAATCTTGTCGGACACCTTCATCACCATCGACATGTGGTGCTCCACCAAAAGCACCGTCAAGTTAAATTCCTTGCGCACGCGAACAAGTGTGTCGGCGAGCTCATCAACCTCTGAGTGAGTGAGGCCAGACGCTGGTTCATCCAGCAATACGAATTTCGGTTTGGCAGCGAGGGCGCGAGCAATCTCTACTCGCTTCAAGGTTCCAAAAGGCAGCCCGGCTGCAGGGTGAGCTGCCAACTGTGCGAGCCCAAACGCTTCGAGGAGAGCCATGGATGTTTCGCGGAGTTGTCGATCCTCGCGACGCACGCCAAACCGGGTAATCGCATGCACGAAACCAACACGACCCTTACTGTGTGCACCAACCATCACATTCTCAAGCAATGACATCGATGGGAACAGCGCAAGGTTCTGAAAAGTGCGACCGATCCCCAACTTGGCAATGTCGTGGGCTTCTACTCCGAGCAGATCAACACCGTCAAAGTTGACGGAGCCCTGTGTGGGTTCGTAAATGCGGCTAAGAACATTGAAGACGGTTGTCTTGCCCGCACCATTTGGGCCAATCAAGCCACAGATGTCACCTTGTTGCACATTGAACGAGAGTCCCGACAAAGCGACAATGCCGCCAAACTCGACTGTGACGCCGTCAACTTTCAGCAGGTCCATCAGCGATCCCTCTCACAACGCCCGAAACGCTAGCAGTCGCGGGCAGATGAATCTCCGGAATGGTCGCTATGCAAGTATTGAAACGTGCCTGAGATAGATGCAAAGCGTGCCGAGGCCGCTGTCAGGGAATTACTGATTGCCGTTGGTGAAGATCCGGACCGCGAAGGACTCCTTGATACTCCATCGCGCGTAACGCGAATGTGGTCCGAGTTGTTGAGTGGCATGTCTGATGACCCAAGCCGTCACCTTGAGCGCACTTTCGAGATTGACCACGATGAAATGGTTATGGTTCGCGATATTGAATTCACTTCAATGTGTGAGCACCACATGCTTCCATTTAGTGGAGTCGCACACATTGCGTATCTGCCTGGAGCAACGGGGAGATTTACAGGACTCTCAAAACTTGCGCGGTTAGTTGAGGGATATGCCCGCCGACTCCAGGTACAAGAGCGAATCACGAGTCAACTCGCTGATGCCATGGACGAAATGCTGAAACCGTCGGGCGTTCTTGTCGTAGTAGAGGCAGAACACACGTGCATGGGAATTCGCGGAGTGCGCAAACCGCACACGCGCACAGTGACTTCTGCGGTTCGGGGCATCTACCGCACCGATCCTGTGGCGCGTGCCGAGGCCATGGCATTCGTCAACCGCTCAAACTGATTCCGAAAACACCATGGGCTTCCCCCACCCGACAATTGATGTTCCTGGAATTCATCCTGTGATCGCTGCAGAGATTGAATCGACTCGCATTCCAACCAGCGCTTCCGCTGAACTCCTATCAGCATTGCGTGGCAACGACGGTGAGCGTGGTCATGTTTGCGCAACAGCTTGGGTGTTTGACTCAGAGTTAACGCAACTCGTGCTTCTTCACCATCCACGTTTGGGCTGGTGCAACCCTGGTGGTCATGTAGAGGTTGGGGAAACAACCAGAGATGCGGCAACGCGTGAGTTGTTCGAAGAATCTGGACTCAATCTGTCACCCGCTACCGACTCAGTGATGATTGTTCATCCCGCAATGTCAACCCATCCCGAGCCACACATGCACTGGAATGTTGCGTGGGCATACTTTGCTGACACCAATCTTCCACTCGTCGGCGAAGAAGGCACGGTAGTGCGCTGGTTTGATCTGGATTCACTGCCCGAGGGTGTTGCGGATCTCGCGCCCACAGCAGCGTTGATTCGTTTGAATCTTCTTGGTGTGTGAGTAGCTAGTTGGTGGGAATGGTCCCGAGTCGACCAGCCTGGTAGTCCTCAAAAGCCTGACGAATTTCAGCTTCGGTATTCATCACAAACGGCCCGTACTGCACCACCGGCTCACCAATTGGTTGACCACCGAGCAGCAAAAATTCTGCTTTTCCGGTATCCCATGGATTAGTCGGTTGGATGTCATCAGCTTGAATCGCGATGTGATCTCCAGCACCCAGCAAAGCAACATGATGCGCAGGCAGGACTCGACGTTCAGTACCAACAGTGGCGGCGCCAGTCAGCATGTAAATCATTGAATTGAAATTGCTGTTCCATGGAATTCGTGCTTGCGCACCTGGGGCCAATGAAACATGGACAATTGATATTGGCGTGTGAGTAGAGCCTGGGCCTTTGATACCACCTACCTCACCTGCAATGACTCGAACAAGTGCTCCACCATCGTGACTGGTAGCCAATTCGAGTTCCGTTGCCAAAAGAGGTTGATACCGCGGCGGCGAGAACTTGAGCGAACTTGGAAGATTCACCCAAAGCTGAATTCCATGCTGCCATCCTCCCTCTTTCCAGATTCGCTCGGTTGGCATTTCGTCGTGCAATACGCCAGCTCCAGCAGTCATCCACTGCGTGTCACCACTGCCGATCACACCACCACCACCGTGCGAGTCATGATGTGCAACTTCGCCATCGATCACATAAGTCACGGTCTCAAACCCGCGGTGTGGATGCCACGGTGCACCTTGGGTTTCAAATGGCCCATTCAGCACTGGACCGAGTTGGTCAAGCATCAAAAACGGATCGATGTCGGCAAAGGTCAATCCGGCGAATCCTCGATAGACGGGAAACCCCGCTCCTTCAACACCGCGCCGACCAGGAGTGATCTTCACAACTGAACGCTCGCGTGACATCGCAGGATCCGGCTCGGTCATTCGTGGAAGAACGAGAGTGTCTTCGATGTTGATTGCTGGCATTTTCACTCCTTGAACAATGAATGCAACAAGCGCGCGGCAAGTTTTGTTCCTTCGGCGTCCTAACATCGGTCTCGCAGCGTGTGATTCGGGGGAATATGGATCGACAATCAGATCTGGCAATGCTTCGTCAGCGTTGGTACGACATGGGCTTTTACGGTGCTCGCACGCTCAGCCAGGAAATGCTTGCGGGCGCCGAAAAACACTCCGATGTCAGGATGGTTTTTCACAGTGACGAGAATCCTCGCGAAGCAACCCTTGGTGAAATGGCAGACCTAAGCCGACGTTTGGCTACCGGTCTACGCGCGCTCGGGCTCGAAGCGGGAGACGTAATTGGTGTCCAGGTGCCGAATTGGCTGGAGGGCGTGGTCACCTACCAAGCCGCAATGCACCTTGGGTTGGTCATCGTTCCAATCATCCATATTTACGGAGCTGCTGAAGTCAGTTTTATTCTCCGCCAATCTGGCGCCAAAGCACTCGTGGTGCCTGCCGCATGGCGCAACATCAACTACGAAGAGCGCATCAACGAGGTTCGGGAATCAACCGACATTGAGCACGTGATCATTATTGGCGATGATTCAGGACGAATCGGCGTGCCGTGGTCGTCACTCGTGACCGACACTCCGATTGATCCACACGTGGGAGACCCGGATCAAGTGTGTGTAATCGTCTACACATCGGGCACAACTGCCGAACCAAAAGGTGTACAGCACACTCACAACACACTCCTCGCCGAGATCAAATCAATCGAAGCGTTTCTCTACACAGCAGGAAGATCCGTTGCATTGGCCGCATTCCCAGCCGGTCATATTGCTGGCGTGCTTTCCCAACTGAGGATGTTCGTATTCGGTGTGAACATGATTTTGATGGACCAGTGGAACTCAGACGACGCGGCAATGCTCGTTGAAAAGTTTGGTGTTACCAATACTTCTGGTGCACCGATTTTTCTTCGCACGTTGATGGACTCAGCGACTGCACATGGGCGTGACATAACGTCAATCCGTAACTACATGGTCGGTGCCGCAAGTGTGCCTCCCGCACTGGTCGAGGAGAGTCACAACGGCGGGCTATTTGTATATCGCGCCTATGGATCGAGTGAGCACCCAGTGGTCACCACTGGCACGCCAGATGATCCTTTGGACAAGCGAATGCACACCGATGGCCGACTCACGCCAGGAAATGAAGTGCGTTTTGTAGATGATGATTACAACGATGTCCCTTCAGGTGCCGAGGGTGAGATTGCAGTTCGTGGACCAGAGCAGTTCATCGGATATCGGGATTCCGCTCTCGACGCGGTCTCGTTCTTGCCTGGGGGTTGGTTCTTGACCGGCGATATCGGTCGTATCGATGCAGATGGCTACTTGACCATCACCGATCGCAAGAAAGACGTGATCATTCGCGGCGGTGAAAACATTGCGTCCAAAGAAGTGGAGGACATCCTCGCGCGCCATCCATCGGTAGCCGAGGCTGCAGTGGTTGGTATGCCTGATGAAAAATACGGCGAGCGAGTTTGTGCATTTGTGGTTCTACGACCAGGTCACAGTCTCAACCTTGCTGACGTTCAGAGCCATTTCGTGGCCGAGAAGGTGGCCCGCCAGAAAACTCCGGAACGGATAATCGTGGTTCCTGATTTTCCGCGCGCGATGAGTGGCAAAGTGAAGAAGTTTGAGCTACGTGCACAGCTCAAGAACGAATCTCTGTAAGTGGATTTAATTACCTGGCCGGTAGACGCCTACCGACACCGCCCGATAGCGTCCCTAGGCAACTACTCCAACCATCAGGGGGAAACATGCTCAGGTCCGATGTTCAGATCATTTCGGTTGATGACCACGTAATTGAAACACCAAACGTGTGGCAAGACCGAGTCGCTGCAAAGTACAAAGATGCAGCGCCAAAGATGCACACCGACGATCAGGGTCGGGACTACTGGGTGTTTGAGGGCCGGCCGTATTTCAACATTGGCTTGAACGCAGTTGTCGGCAAGCCACGCGAAAAGTGGGGCCTTGATCCCACTGCTCTTTCCGATATGCGCCCGGGTTGTTACGACATCAAAGAGCGGCTCCGCGACATGGACGAAGACGGAATTTGGGCTGGGCTCAACTTCCCGTCCTTCCCCGGATTTGCTGGCAGCACCTTCTTCAACGCCACTGATAAAGAACTCTCACTCGCATGCATTCAGGCTTGGAATGATTGGCACTTGGAAGAGTGGTGCGGCGCTGCACCTGAGCGTCAAATTCCGATGGCGATTGTTCCTTACTGGGACATCGAAGCATCCGCCGCCGAAGTTCGCCGTGTAGCAGCAAACGGCTCGCGCACGATTTCATTTTGTGAAGCACCGCACGCCGTTGGCATGCCGTCGATTCACGATCCAGCTTGGGATCCGTTCTGGGCCGCAATCAATGAGACTGGTCTTCCCGTGTCGATGCACTTTGGTTCTGGCGGAGCGCCAAACGTTGCTCCCGGTGGTCCATTCACTGCAACTATCGCCCAATACGGTCTCAACTCGCTGCAGTGCTGTATCGAACTCGTGAACTCCCGCATCTTCGAGAAGTTCCCGAACGTTAAGTTCGCTCTCTCCGAAGGTGGCATCGGCTGGATGCCTTGGATGCTTGAGCGTTGTGACTACACCTGGGAGCGCCACAAGATCTACACAGGCATGGCTGATGCGAAGAAGCCATCTGAGATCTTCCGCGAGCACATCTATGGTTGCTTTATTGCTGATGATGCCGGCATCCGAAACATTGACCTCATCGGTGAGGACAACGTGATGTTCGAATCCGATTATCCGCATTCGGATAGTAACTGGCCGAATGCACGCAAGATGCTCGAAGAGTCACTTGCGAACACACCCGACCACATCGCGCGCAAGATTGCCGAAGACAACGCTCGGCGACTCTTCAACTTCCCACGCAAGTAGTCATTTGACTCACGCCGCCAATGATGGCGGGATTCATGAAATCCCGTTGCCTGAGGTCTCTGGTCGCATGTGGTTATGCGGCAAGCACCACATTGGGCCAGATGTTCACGGTGTTCGTGCGCGAACCGACAACGCCACGGTTGTGTGTCTCGTCCAACGTTCGGAGTTAACCGACCGCTACGACGACTACGTCAGCTGGCTTGATCAAAACCGCAATGGTGCGGCCATCTGGTTTCCCGTACACGATCTGAGTGCTCCCGGCGTGAACCACGCTGCAGAGTTGTTTTCCGAGATCGGAAATCGATTGCGTGACGGCGAGAACTTTGTCATTCACTGCGCCGCGGGTATTGGGCGCGCTGGCACCACTGCTGTGGGGGTTCTCATGATTCTTGGAATTCCCGCCGAAGAGGCGGTTGCCCACGTGCGCGCCCACCGACCAATGGCAGGCCCTGAAGCGGGCGCCCAGAACGACCTCATTCGGGATCTCGAAGCCAAGATTGCTCGGGGCGAAATAGTGTGAGTGAATGACCGAACACGCACGGCGCACCGAGAAAAACGGTGTCATCACAATCACGTTTGACAGACAAGAGAAACTGAACGCAACATCGCGCGAGATGCTTGAGGTTCTTGAACGTGCCATCTACGACTTGCGCGATGACGACGCTCACCGCGTGCTTGTGATTACTGCCGTCGGCAAATTCTTTACTGCCGGGATGGATATCGGCACAATGGGTGGCGAGCGAGGTGTCGGTACCGATGGAGTTAAGCGCGGCTCAAACATGCGCCGCGACTATCGCCTCCAAGGGCGTCACGACGTATGGGATGAAATTGAACGCGTTGAAAAGCCGGTGATTCTCGCAGCCCAAGGGCCTTGTATTGGTATCGGTATGGAAATCGCCTCGTCATGTGATTTTCGTTTTGCATCAGAACGCACTTGGTTCAGCCTTCCTGAAATTCAAAATCTGGCGGTGATTGCCGGTTCGGGTGGCATTTCCCGACTCACACGAATTGTCGGCCCCCATTGGTCAAAGTGGTTCTCAATGGCTGGCGAGAGAGTGAATGCTGAAGATGCGCGCATGATGGGTTTTGTCCACCAGATAATTCCTGAGTCTGAATTTCACGACCGCGTGCAGCAGTTTGCCGAGAAGTTGGCTGGTTTCCCGGGTGAAGCTGTGGGGATCGCAAAAATTCTCATCGATTCAGTGCCAGGTTCGGACCGCAGGGCAGCCCGCGACTGGGATCGACTCGCCCAAAACTTGATGTTTGACTCCCCCGATCATGCAACCAAAGTCAACGAGTTCATGAATAAGAGCAAAGGTTCCTGACGGAATCGGCCCCACCAGCATTCCCAAATAGAATCAACAGGGTTCGGGGGGACGATGGAAGAGAAGCGAGCACCAGATGGTCCGGGCACTGGCATATTGCCCGTTGACCTAAACCACACTGTTGACGACCTAATCAGTTGGTTGACACTGGAACCAACATCTACCGACAAGTTTCGCGCCCAAAATCCTTGGCCAACTGGTCGACTCTTTCTCTTCGGTGGAGTAACCAACGCACAGTGCGTAAAAGCTGCCTACATGACGCTCAATGACGATCTCGTAATGCATTCACTTCACAGTTATTTCATTAGCCCAGGAGCGATTGATAAGCCGACCGACTTGCACGTTTATATGAAGCGGGACGGAAAATCATCCGCCACGCGACAGATACTTGCGATGCAGGACGATGAAGTTATTCTCAGCATGATTGCATCCTTTGCAAAACCGAAAATTGGCCTTGAAGTTGATCTGACCTTGATGACAGGTGTAGCCCACCCCGAGACCTTGGAACCCGCATCCGTTCACTACACAATGGGCCGATCACTTGGATTATTCGACATTCGCCTCGCATCACCAGAAATCGTTCACGACTACATGCCGGGCGCAACAATTCCCACGCGAATGTGGTTCAAGACTCGTGCGCCGGTGCCCAAAGACCCAATCCTGCACCAATGCATTCTCACTTATGCGAGCGATCTTGGCACTGGCTTTGGCGATCTTCACATGCGCATCATGCCTACAAGTGGTGGGCCAAGTCTCGATCACAACTTATGGTTCCATCACCCAGTCCTAGTTGATGATTGGTTCTACCTTGACCAAACACCGATGAGCATCGCTGGTGGGCGCGGCCTATATCGCGGATCGATTCACGACATCAAAGGCAAGACCTGCGCATCCATGAACCAAGAGATGGTTATCCGCGAGCAGCCACATCCTGATCCCAACATTCCAACCACAATCTGAACCTTATGAAAGTGAATTAACTAATGACCACACCAATGCTCCCCCACGTGGATGCAAGCAATGAGTTCTTCTGGAATGGTGCGCAAGAACACAAACTTGTTTTGTTGTGCTGCGAATCGTGTGGACACTTTGTCCACTTGCCGCGACCCGTGTGCTCCAACTGTCAGTCGATGAAACTGTCAGGTAAACAGCTCTCAGGCAAAGCCACGCTCTACTCATACACCGTGGCCAACAAGGCTTTCCACCCCTACTACGTGGACAAGATCCCCTACTTAATTGCCACCGTTGAACTTGTAGAGCAGCCGGGTCTAATGCTGCAGACCAATCTTGTCGACGTTAATGAGGAAGATTTGAAATTTGATATGGAACTAGAAGTTGATTTTCGACCACTTGGCGATTCGTTTTTGATTCCAGTCTTCAAGCCAGCGGGAGGTGCCAAGTGAAGATGCGCAAAGTAGCAATCGCTGGTGTTGGGTATTCAGGTGTTGGACGCAACACGGGATTGTCGGAGCGACACCACGCAGCGCAATCAGCACTCGCGGCACTCGCCGACTCGGGAATCAGCGCCAAAGACGTTGACGGTGTGGCCACCTGGGGCGGTGACGCAACAGATTTCGCGCACATGCTCGGATTCGGCCCACAGAAGTGGTTTCTCACAGTTGGCGTTGCCCCTGCATTTATCTCCCCAGCGATGCATGCGTGGATGGCGGTTGCGACCGGCCAAGCAGACACCGTTGTGGCTTGGCGCATCATGATGCAACAGCCAAGTTCTGCTGCAATGGCTTCGGGTTCAGCGGGCTCAATGATGGCTGGCATGTCGGATTACCACTACAACATGGCCTTTGGAAACTTCAGCCCAACCGTGTGGGCCGGGCTCATGATGAACCGTTACATGCACGAGACAGGTGCAACCGAGGAAGACTTCGCGAAATTTGCCGTAATTCAACG
>CAZXAX010000018.1:0-29406 GCA_964638795.1 uncultured Bifidobacterium sp.
CCCGAGATGATGTCGATGATGTTGCTCGCCGCGAGTCGCGTGTCGTAGGTGACCACATTGACGTCAGGATTCATCAGAGTCAGGGTCTTTTTTGCCGAATCAACTTTGCGATCACCGATTCGATCCATGTTGTGAAGAATTTGGCGCTGCAAGTTCGAAGCATCGACTTCGTCCATATCAACGATGCCGATTGTCCCCACGCCCGCCGCGGCAAGATACAAAGCCGCGGGCGAACCAAGACCGCCGGCACCGAGCATCAATACTTTTGCCCCAAGCAATTTTGCTTGACCTTCAACTCCAACTTCGGGAAGCAGCAAATGCCGCTGGTAGCGATTGCGTTGTTCGGCAGTCAGCGTGACGGGCGTGGTCCAAGGCCGACCTTCGTCCTTCCAGCGACCAAAGCCCCCGTCCATTGAAAAAACGTTCTGGTATCCGAGCAATGCAAGGGTCTGTGCCGCGAACGCTGAGCGCACACCACCTGCGCAGTACACAACAACCGGCGCAGTCTTATCGGTGATACGGCTCTCAATCTGAGCTTCAAGATGGCCACGTGGAATATGAACCACATTGTTGAGCGCGCCTTGGTCAAACTCATCTGGCTCACGCACATCAAGCACAACCACGCCGCCGGCATCAATTTTGGATTGCGCTTCCTCGGTGCTGATCTCGGAAATCGACGCACGTGCCGAAGCGAGGAGGTCTCTGAAACTTGCCATGCCTAAATGCTACCTAATTAGTCGGGAATTCACCCAGTGGCGCCGACTATGGCGGGTAGGACCTCGCCTATGAGCCCACGAACAAGCACGTTCGCTCGGTCATCCATCGCCGTCACTTGCCCATTGACAATGATCACAGGGGCACCGATCTGACGTGCTTGTGGAACCAAACTCGCGACTGGAAAAACCGAAAGAGTAGATCCAACAGCAATCAACAGATCGGAATGATTTACTGCCTCGATTGCAGACTGAATTACTTCAGGCACCAGATTCTGCCCAAAAGAAATCGTGTCACTTTTCAGAATTCCACCGCACAATTCACACGGTGGATCCACTTCGCCGGCACGCACACGCTCGAGCACATCAAGCATGGGGCGCTTGTCACCACAACCCCAACAAACAGTCTTGTGAATCGAACCATGGACTTCAATTACACGATCCGGACTATTGCCCGCCGCTTGATGTAATCCATCAACATTCTGAGTAACGATGGCCCTGAGCTTTCCGCGTTGCTCGAGTTCAACGATTGCTTCATGGCCACGATTTGGTTTGGCGGTCCAATTTGCGGCGTTGAGTCTCCCTTGCCAGGCAATCATTCGCACTTCTGGATCATTCAAGTAATACGACAACGTTGCGGTTTGCTCCGCTTTCGGATTCTTGGTCCACAGTCCATTTGGCCCCCTGAAGTCCGGGATCCCCGAATCAGTTGATATTCCCGCACCAGTCAGAAAGACAATCCGCTGTGAACTCTCAACCAGGGTGCGGGCTTCGTCAATGGGCGACACAGTCAAATCCTATTGAGGCGGCATGCTTTGTTCCTCAGTTTCCCGATCCGAAATCACACCATGCACTTCAAGGCATGGTCGACACCGCAACACATCCAACACACAAGAAACAACTACAGCTCGATTCAAATGGAATATTGGTCGTGCTTCCCTGGCGTGACCCCGTGGTTGATCAGATCGGATTCGACATCCGAGGTGATTATGTCGAGACGTTTTGGCTAGGCATCCTTGGCCCCACAACTACTTGGCTAATGCGACGCATCGATGCTGGGTTTGATTTCTATCCAGAGGGTTATGAATTGAACTTGATTGACACCGCCGCAGCACTGGGGCTCACATTCAATTCAGGACGCGGCAATCCATTCACTCGAGCACTACAACGCTGCATCATGTTCGGGGCCGCACGCGAAGCCAATTATGGGCTAGAAGTCAGGCGCTTCTTGCCGCCGTTATCGGCAAGAAATCTCGCGCGATTGCCGCTCTATCTTCAGGAGTCACACGCCGACTGGCTACCGAGCACCGCGAGGATCAGCGGCGCTTGAAATTAGCTACGAAGTCGATCAGAAGGCGTGTGCCAAATGCCGTAGCGCCGCGGTTCATCCAGCCTTCATCACCATCCACTTTCATGGGTCCAGCGATATCAAGATGCACCCACGGAATGTCGTTGACAAACTCACTGAGGAACAAAGCGGCAGTGATGGTTCCGCCACTTGGCCCACCGATATTGCGCATGTCGGCCACGTTTGAATCAAGCATCCGGCGATAGTCCTTCACTAACGGCAATTGCCACACGGGTTCGTCGACACGCTCACTTGATTTTTTGATCTGAGTGAAAAGCTCATCGTTGTTGGTCAGTGCACCGGCAACTTTCTCACCCAAAGCAACTAAGCATGCCCCAGTGAGGGTTGCGATGTCGACAATCGCGTGTGGCTTTTGTTCAGCAGCCAAAGAAAGACCATCAGCCAGAATGAGGCGTCCTTCAGCATCAGTGTTGTGAATTTCCACAGTCTTTCCATTACGCATTGTCAACACATCACCGAGCTTCAGTGCACTTCCCGAGGGCATATTGTCGGTGCACATGAGATAGCCCGTAACGGCGGTCTTCACATTCAGCGCCTTCAGCGACAACATGGTCGCCAACACTGCTGCAGCACCACTCATGTCCATCTTCATGACCGCATGCGACGGATCGGATGGCTTCAGACTGATGCCGCCGGAGTCGTACATGACGCCTTTGCCAACCAGTGCCACATGGCCCGTTGCACCCTTTGGTTTCCAAGTGAGACGCACCATACGAGGAGGCTCAACACTCCCCTTGTTCACACCAATCATTCCACCGCAGCCCATTTGCTTGAGCTGGTCTTTATTGAAGACTTCGACCTTCAGCCCAGCATCAGCAGCGTGCGCTACCGCCAGATCAGAAATCATTCGGGCGGTTAGATGTGCAGGTGGGGTGTTGGCGAGGTCGCGGGCAAAACATGTTGCATTTGCAGTCGCTTGCCCACGCGATACACCAGTCTTTGCAGATGCAGCGTTGGCTGAAGTTACAAGTACAAAACGCGAGGTGCTGGCAACGCCTGACTTGTCCTTTTTGAGGTCTACATAACGGTGCAATGCGAGCCGATAGCCCTCAACAATTGCTTGTGCTGCGGCACGCTTTTCCACGCGGGTGTCGTTCAACAATGTGGTGGCGACAGATTCAACTTTGGTGGTGGCGCGCGCGATTGCAGCACCTGCATTGCGAAGTGAATTTGCAGTCACAGATTTGGATTCACCGAGACCAACCAGCAGCGTGCCATGACCGCCAGCACGTGGCACAAAAAATGTTTGACCCGATTTGGCATCAAATCCATGGGCGGAAAGATCTTTGCGGGTCATGCCAAGACCCCGTGGCATTGGACCCGTGGTAGATACACCCATTGCCACAACTTTTGCGTCAGTGGGAACGCTTGCAAGCACTTTGATTTCAGTCACTGATGGTTCTCACTTTCAATGAAGTGCCCTCCTGCCAGCGGGCCATGGTCCACAGCAGATCAGAGAGACGGTTCAGATACGGAACAACATGTGATGGAGATGGAGCCGCAGCCAGTGAATGACGCTCCGCACGACGCACGACTGTGCGCCCAAGATCCAACCAAGCAGCAACGGTGTTACCACCAGGCACCACGAATTCATTCGGGGGCTCGAAGCGATCGTCGAGTGAATCAATAATTCGCTCGAGCCGATCGACCATGTCGCTGCTGACAGCAGTGGAACCCGCTTCAAGCTTGCCGCGATTCTCGGGAAGCGTTGCCAATTCCGCCATCAGCACCCAGAGGTCCTTCATCACAGGAATAAGGATTTGAGACACTTCAGAGTCAACGCCTGCGGCGGCGCGGGCAAGACCCAACACTGCTTGCGCTTCGTCCACGGTGCCATATGCGCGTGGGAGTTCAGAGTCCTTAGGGACACGACCTCCGTAAAAGAGACCTGTGGTCCCGTCGTCGCCTTCCCGCGTGTAGACCTTTGGTCGATTCATCACATGTGACGCTAGTGCGTGTCGTGGACTTTGCCATTCCCCAATGGTGTTTGGAAGGTCAGCAACTATCGTTATTTATTCGTGGCTCGCCAGTTATACACCGATGCGGTCAAAGACCGGGTAATCGTCTTTGACGGCGCATTCGGCACCTTCGTACAAGGTCTCGACCTTGGCCCAGATGATTTTGGTGGCCCAAGTTTTGAGGGCTGCAACGAACTGCTCTGCGTGACCCGGCCCGATGTGATTCGGTCAATGCACTCCGCATTTCTCGATGTTGGAGTTGATGCCATTGAAACTGCGTCTTTTGGATCTTTCAGCACCGTACTCACGGAATATGGAATTCCAGGGCGTGCATACGAGTTGAGTTATGCGTCGGCAGCGATTGCCCGCGAAGTCGCCAATGACTACGAATCTGATGGGCGACCGCGTTACGTTGCTGGCTCAATTGGGCCCGGCACCAAACTTCCAAGTCTTGGTCACATCAAGTTTGATGACCTGCGCGATTCTTACGAGGAGCAAGCACGGGGCTTAATTGAAGGTGGCGCTGATCTGTTGTTGATTGAAACTTCGATGGATCTTTTGCAGGTGAAGGCAGCAATGATCGGTAGCCGTTACGCAATGCGACACATCGGCAAGGAAGTTCCGATTCAGGTTCAAGTCACCGTCGAAACAACTGGACGCTTGCTTGTTGGCAGTGAAATAGGTGCGGCACTCACCTCTATTGCGGCGATGAAGCCCGCGGTGATTGGTATCAACTGCGCAACGGGCCCAGCTGAGATGCAGGAGCACTTGCGTTACCTCAGTCAACACTCACCGATGCCCGTCAGTGTGATGCCAAATGCCGGACTCCCAAGTGTGGTCGATGGCAAAACTCATTACGACCTAACGCCTGAACAGCTCGCTGAATTCCATCGGCATCATGTTGCAGATCTCGGTATTGGAATTGTTGGTGGATGCTGTGGCACCACCCCTGCACATCTAAAGGCCGTTGTTGATGCTGTGCGGGGCCTCTCCCCCGCACCACGCAAAGCCGAACTCGAGCCAAGTGTGTCATCCATTTACTCGTCTGTTCCGATTAAGCAAGACAATTCATTCTTGATCATCGGTGAGCGCACCAATGCAGTGGGGTCCAAGGCTTTCCGCGATGCGATGAACAGTGCCGACTGGGATACATGCACAAAGATCGCCACTGATCAGATCAAAGAAGGCTCCCATGTGCTTGACCTTTGCGTCGACTATGTGGGCAAGGACGGCCGCGACGACATGGAGGAGCTCGCTTCGCGTTTTGCCACCCAAGCAAGCGTCCCATTGGTGTTGGATTCCACCGAACCACAGGTTATGGAAACCGGTCTCAAACACATTGGTGGTCGGCCGATTCTGAACTCCGCCAACCTCGAAGAGGGAGACGCGGCTGGCAAACGCATGGACCGAGTGTTTTCACTTGCTGCCGAATATGGCACTGCAGTTGTCTGCTTGTTGATAGATGAGCGTGGTCAGGCAAGAGATGTTGAATGGAAAGTGGAGATCGCACACCGGATGCACAAGATTGCAACCGAGCGATACGGCCTGAAATCATCGGACCTGATCTTTGATGCCCTCACGATGCCGCTTGGCACGGGCGAAGCAGACCTGCGACGCGATGCAATGGAGACCATCGCTGCCATCAAACGAATCAAGGAAGAAATTCCGGGCTGTTTCACCACACTTGGAATCTCCAATGTGAGCTTTGGGCTGAACCCTGGCTTACGGCAAGTTCTGAACAGCGTTTTTCTCGCCGAATGCATGGCGGCGGGTCTTGATTCAGCGATTGTGCATGCCAGCAAAATTCTGCCGCTGGCAAGAATCCCGGAAGAACAGATCAACCTTTGCCTCGATCTGATCTATGACCGTCGCCGGGAGGACTACGACCCATTGATGGCAATGATTGAACAGTTCTCCGACGTGAAAACCGTTAGCGCTGCCAAGGTGGACAAATCGAATTGGCCAATTGAGCAGCGACTGCGCCAGCGCGTGATTGATGGTGATCGCGATGGCCTGACCGAGGAACTCGACGAGGCAATGGGTGCGGGCCACAAGCCACTAGACATCGTGAACGACATTCTCCTGGATGGAATGCGCGAAGTTGGCGAATTGTTCGGCTCCGGCAAAATGCAACTCCCATTCGTTTTGCAAAGTGCCGAGACAATGAAGATGGCGGTAGGTCATCTCGAGCCACACATGGAGAAATCTGGCACTTCGAGCGCCAAAGGAAAACTGGTGCTCGCCACCGTGAAGGGTGACGTGCACGACATTGGCAAAAACCTTGTGGACATCATCTGCACAAACAATGGCTATGAAGTCCACAACATTGGCATCAAGATCGGCATTGCCGAGATGATCGCCAAAGTGAAAGAAGTAGGAGCAGATGCACTTGGCATGAGTGGACTGCTTGTGAAGAGCACGTTGATCATGCGCGAGAATCTTGAGGAGCTAAACGCACAAGGGCTCACCGACATCCCTGTATTGCTTGGTGGCGCTGCACTAACTCGCACCTATGTGGAGCGCGATCTGCGCGAGGTTTACCAAGGTCGGGTCTTTTACGGTCGGGACGCATTCGAAGGCTTGCACACACTTGATCGACTCATGGAGATCAAGCGCACCGGCGAAGATGATCCTGAGTTCGGTCGCGCTCCAGGTGGTCGCGACCTTCCCCGCCGCAGTGAGAAAGCCGAAAAAGTCGTTGATCTCCCGCGTCGCTCTCCCGAAGCTGAAACCGACAACACGATTTTCGTGCCACCGTTCCTCGGCTCAAAGATCGTAAAGGGCATACCGCTGGATGAGATCGCCGAGTACGTGAATGAAACAGCACTGTTTCGCAACCAGTGGCAGTTCCGACCCGAGTCGGGCGAGACTGACGAACAATTCAAAGAACGTATTCGCCCCCAACTTCGCGCCCAACTTGCGGCAGCCAAGTCCAGTGGCGTACTCGTTCCTCAAGTTGTGTACGGCTACTTTCCAGTCAATGGCGATGGCAACGATCTAGTGGTGTGGACCGATACATCACGCACGACTGAACGTTGTCGGTTCTCCTATCCACGCCAGCAGGAAGCGCCCTATTTCTGCATTGCCGACTTCTTCCGGCCGATCGAATCAGATGAGGTTGATTACGCCGCATTCCACATTGTCACGATGGGCGCACCTGTAAGTGAAGCAGCCGCCGAACTCTTTGCTGCAAATCGCTACCAGGACTACATGATGTTGCACGGCATCGGAGTCGAGATGGCCGAGGCGTTAGCCGAGTACTGGCACCACCGAATCAGAACTGAATGGGGATTCGTGCACGAAGACGGTCCGTCGCTTGCTGGACTCTTCCGACAGCAATACCGGGGTGGTCGATATTCATGGGGATACCCAGCTTGCCCCGATCTGGAAGACAACGCCCTCGTTGCCGAACTGCTCGAGGCGGGACGCATTGGCGTTGCCGTTAGTGAAGAAACGGGATGGCAGTATCAGCCCGAACAGACAACCTCTGCAATCATCTGCCACCACCCGAAGTCGAAGTACTTCGTCACGCGTTGATTCAAGACGCAGACGGCGACAGACCAATAATGCTGTCCCAATAGCTAATCGCTGGGTCCAACGGCACAATGGTCAACGAGGTTGTGGTCACTCCGTTTGCGTAATAGCGCTCGATGGTCTCGCGGCACTTCGCAAGTGAGCCATGAACCACAAGTTCGTCAACCACCGAGTCAGGGATTGCCGCCAGAGCCGCTTTGCGGTCACCTGCCTGCCATGCATCCCACATCCCCTGCAAGCGCGGTCCACGCCCCAGCCATTCGTGGAACTTCGCATAAACCTCAACATTCAAATACGCCGCGATCAAAAACTTTGCAGCTTCCCGCACGACCTCTGCATTTTCGCTCGGGCACACAAATAGTCGGGCAACGATCTCGCGCGGTTCGCCAGCTGAACCTTCGTGGACTGCAGCGACAACTTTTCGGACATCATCAGGTGACAACCAGTTGATGATCGCTCCGTCACTCTCACGACCCGCCATTTTCAGCATTCCTTCGCGCAAGCCCGCGACAAGAATTTCAGGCTTTACCTCTGGGCGCACTCCAAGTCTGAATCCATTGACCTTGAAAGTGTCGTATTCCTTCACGATCTTTTCGCCCGTGAAGGCATCTTTCAGAAAGCGAACCATGTCTCGCGTTTTGCGATAGGGCTCGACAAAAGGAATGTCGTTCCACTTCTCAATAATCACGTTGCTTGATGATCCAAGACCAATGGCGAATCTGCCTGGAGCCGCATCCGCCATAGAAGCGACCGATTGCGCCATGCATGCTGGTCCTCTTGTGTAAGCAGGAATGATCGCAGTTCCGAGACGTAACCGTGGCTCCCACGCTGCAGCCAGTGCGAGGGGTGTGAACCCATCGGAACCATCTGACTCCGCCGACCACAAATCGGTGTAACCCGCGTCAGCGAGCTGATGCAGACGATCTTTGTGTGAATGCAGATGGCCCGGCAATGGAATGGTGACACCGGCACGCTTCACGATTTCTCCCATGGCTCCCCCTATTTACTGTCGTCCCATGTGCGCATCAAAACGCTTTGGCTTGCAGTTGCTAACAGTGTTCCATCTTCGGCGAACATGTGCACGATGCCATGACCAAATCCTCTGGCAACGCCGTGGGAATGGACATCAAGCAGAACCCACTCGGTTGGGGCAAGCTTGTAAATCCGGATCGTGTTGTCGATGCTTGTGCCGCCACCGTTGATGCCCATGTTCATGCCAAGACCCATGGGCACAAAATCGGCCAGCACCGCTAGTGAAGCTGAGTCGACTCCGGTAACGACATCTCGAACTTTGGCCCACATGATTGTGCGCCCATCATCCATGACGCCATCGCGGTCAGTCATGCGCCGACCCTTCACGAACCGCAAATCGAGCCGATCGCTGATCGTGTTCTTGTTGTCACGATCAGGTGGCCAAGGCGTTATCGACTCTGGTCGTGGGACCTCTGGCATTGCCACGAACTGCCCGGAGTGCGCAAAGTTGCGTTCGCCCAACGCGGCATTCACGGTCAAAATCTCTTTGTGCGCGACATGGCCAACTGTGCGTGCTTGGGTAACTGTGCGGCCGACCACAGATAAGTCGACATCAATGCTCATAACTTCAGGCGGTCGCGCATGCGAGAGAAACTGAGCAGTTGCCCACACAAGCTGGCGCCCACTCATTTGCTCCATCGCGTAGACACTTGACGCAAGCCCGGCGCCACCCCACAAAAATCCACCGTGGGTTTGCAACCGAGGCACGACTTCAATCTCCCAACGATTTGGGTCATGTGTCTGCACTACCCCGAGAAATTCACGTGAGTCCAATATTGCTCCTAGGCCAGTACCGCGCGGGCGACAAGATCGGTGCCAAACGCGGTCAGAATTGCGAGATACATGAGCCCTGTTGCGGCCATCACGGCTGAATAACTGCGTTCTTTCAGGGCCTTTGTGGTGACAAAAGTAAGCACACCAGTAGTAATTGCACATGCCACCCAGAACCACCCGAGGGTTCCATCCCAGCCATCGTCGACCGAGCCATTGAGCACACTCACCATTCCTGTGGGCAAAAGCATTGCTCCCACTTCGAAAGGCAGAATCCAAAGCACTACCTTCACCAGATCATTGAGTAGTTTTCGCGGCATCCCCGGCTGTACGAGATACCAGTGGCCAAGCAACATTGCATCGGTCACCGCACCTAGAAACGCTGCGCCAACCAAGATTCGGATTAATGAGACCACCTCATTGCCACCAGCATCAATAGCCGCCACAACAAGACCAGATAACCCAATAGCGACAGCAACAAGATCAATCCAACGTGGTCGATAGAAAAGTCCTACCGCAGCAACGACTGCGACGGCGATCGCCACTGAATCACGGAAAAGTTGTGGCTCAAGCAGAAGTCCCGCTGTGGCGCCACCACCTGCGATAACAGCGAATGAAATTCGCAACATGGTTGCGTAGCCCTTGCCAATTTCATTGGAGCGAATCGTGAACCATGAGAAAAACAAGCCGCCGACTGCCCACTGCAACAAGACGGTCGACGCATCAAGGCGAATCACTCAATTGACGGTAGTTGAAAAATGACGAAATTCGCTAAGCGACGACCGTTACGAGGTCATGGGACTCATTGTTCATCGACACAGGGCCTTCAATTGTGGCAACAACGATGTCTTCGAGTCGCATTCCCCACTTGCCAGGTACGTAAATACCTGGCTCTACACTGAAGGCAAATCCAGCTTCGATCGGAAGTGTGTTGCCGGCAACCATGTACGGATCTTCGTGCTCTTCCATGCCGATGCCGTGACCTGTTCGGTGAACGAAGTACTCACCAAAACCTGCTGCATCGATAATCGAACGCGCCGCTTGATCAACGGATTCACAACTTCGCCCAACCACTCCGGCTTGAACCCCAGCGGCTTCTGCTGCTTTCAACACTGCGTATGCTTCGGCAACTTCTTGAGACGGTGTACCGGTGAATACGCACCTGGTGGTATCTGAGCAGTAACCATTCATCGTTCCACCGAAATCACATAGAACGATTTCCCCTTCACGAATCACACGGCTCCCTGGATGATGATGTGGGCTCGCTGCATTCTCCCCAGCAGCGACAATTGCAAAATTCACTTTGTCGTGGCCCTCGGCGACAATGCGTGCAGACATGTCCGCCGAAACCGCAGCCTCAGTGCGACCAATGAGCGGAATCGCTCCGGAATGAAGTTGGCGCGCCACCCGATCTATCGCTTGACCAGCGGCTGTGAGTGCTGCGATTTCCGTTGCGTCCTTACGCATGCGTAATTCACCAACGATTTCATTGGCCCGCGAATAACGAAGGTGTGGCGATTGGTTAATGAGCTCAACAAGAAAGCGGGACCACATCTGGTCCCCCACGGCAGCAACATTGGCATTGCGCACTAGCGCAGCGACCGCCCCAACTGGGTCTTCGGTTTCAACCCAAGCATGAAGCGAAAAAACTCCTGGCAATTCGTTTACCCGTGGTGCTTCGAGTCGAGGAATCACGAGCACAGGTTCTGCATCTCGCGGCACCACGAGCATCGTTAAGCGCTCAAGAGGCATCGCGTGATAGCCAACCAGATATGGCAAATCATGACCCACTGACAACAACAAGACATCGACGCCGCGACGCGCCATGATCTCGCGACAACGGTCAAGTCTTGAGTTGGCGACCTTGGCGTCAATTGCAAAGGCCATCAGCTACGACTCCCGATGGAGACCGCAACTGGCTCTGCGGCTTCGGCAGCCTCGCGGGCGTGATAGCTACTGCGTGTAAGCGGAGAGGATTCGACGTGAGAGATTCCGAGTTCGCGACCCAATGCGGCATATTCATCAAACACGTTGGGTTCAACCCAGCGGTGAACCGGAAGATGGTTGCTTGTGGGACGCAGGTATTGGCCGATCGTCACGATGTCCACACCAATCCCAGCAAGATCTGCAAGTACGCCGCGGATCTCTTCGTCAGTTTCACCCATGCCGACAATGATGCCTGACTTGGTAACCAGCCCAGCCTTTTTCGAGCGCGCCAGAACCGAGAGGCTGCGCGCATAACCAGCCGATGGCCTAACTGCACGCTGTAGTCGAGGCACAGTTTCAATGTTGTGATTGAGCACATCGGGTCGCACCGCAATCAAAACGTCCAGCGAAGACGAGCCGCGGCAATCCGAAATCAGTGTTTCAACCCGGGTCTCGGGCCTAACAACGCGTACCGCCTCGACGCAACGCGCCACGTGCCCCATACCGTCATCTGCAAGATCATCGCGGGCAACCATCGTTAGAACCACATGCGCGAGATTCATCCGCATAACCGCCTCGGCTACGCGTTGTGGTTCGTCAACTGCAGGTAGATCTGGTTTGCGGGTATCGACCAAGCAAAAGCCACAGGCACGAGTGCATCTTTCACCTAGAACCATCAGTGTGGCGGTTCCCTGCGACCAGCACTCCGACAAATTTGGACATCCGGCTTCTTCGCAAACTGTCACCAAGCCAAGATCACCGATGGTCCGTTTCAAACTCATCACTTCATCGCCGTGAACTACTTTTGGTCGTAACCACTCAGGCTTGCGTTCGGAAATCGCAACACTCTCACTCACACCCGCGGCGCCAAGACGATGCAGTGCGCGAGTGCCGGGCCCCATGCCACGAGAAAATGGGGCTAAGTCTTCGGTGCGGTGCTTCCATGCGACATCTTGTCTCTCAAGCGCTCCGTCAGACCACGCACGGGCGGCAACAGCGACAAGTGTGTCAACCACTGTCTGCATATCAACTTTGATTCCTTCTTCGTGAAGCGAGGTCACCGCACGGTCGCCGATTCCGCACGGAATGATGTGATCGCGCATGTACGCCAAATCCGTATTCACATTCAGCGCCAGACCGTGCATTGAACGGCCACGGGAAACTCGCACACCGATGGCGCAAATTTTGCGTGGATTGGGTGTGTCGACATCAAGCCACACACCAGGAAATCCATCAAGCCTTCCAGCATTTGGCAATCCGAGTTCGGCGAGAGTGTCAATGACTACTTGTTCAACTTTGCACACGTGAGCAACCGAGTCTGCAGGCCCATTTGCAAGATTCGATTTCCCACCCACATTCAAAATTGGGTAGGCGACCAATTGTCCAGGCCCGTGATAGGTGATGTCACCACCTCGATTCACTGCGAGCAGGTCTGCTCCTACTTCCTGCGGATCACATTTGAGGTTCCGTGCAAGGTCAGCATTCGGCCCGTAGGTGAACACATGTGGATGAGTGAGCAACAGCAGGTGTTGTTCAGAGCCGTTGGCGAACAAACTCTCCTGAAGTGCGAGCGCCTCGCTGTAAGGAACCGCCCCCAACCAACGCGCGCGCAGCGGGGCCGACATGGTCAGATCTCCGCGAGCCAGTCCCGCGTCTCGAGAATCTCGCGCACACGCGACAGGAAACCCGCGGCGTAGGCGCCGTCAAATGCTCGGTGATCCCACGCCATTGCGAGATTGCCGGTGGGATGAATTGCGATGCTTTCGCTACCGTCAGGAAGTTCAACTACTACTGGTCGGCGTTTGATCGCATCGGTCGAGAGAATTGCTACTTGTGGCTGGTTGATGATTGGCATCGTGAGCACTGAACCTGCTGATCCGTTGTTCGTGATCGTGAACGTGCCACCTGAAATTTCATCCGGTGACACCTTGCGAGCACGTGCTCTTGAGGCCAGCGAGTTGATTTCCTGTGCGATAGCACGAAGCCTCTTGGTCTCGGCATCACGCACCACTGGCACAAGCAAACCCTGATAGTCGAGATCAACTGCTATCCCAAGATCCACATAACGATGCACCACCAGGCTCTTTTCGCCAACAGATGCATTCAGGTATGGAAATTCAGAGAGTGCGTCAACAACTGCGCGACTGATGAATGGCAAGTACGTGAGGCTGAAACCTTCGGTGGCTTTCCAGTCGTTCTTCACCTTGGTGCGTGCCAGATCAACGTTGGCGAAATCAACTTCGACAACGCTGAATGCGTGCGGGCTGACTCCTTTTGACATCACCATGTGAGCGCCAGTCAATTGACGAATTTTGGTCAGGGGCACTTCTTCGTCACGCGCACCACCGACAACCACTGGACGCGGTGCTGGAGCTGGAGCACTCGTCGCCACAGGAGCCACTGCTGCCGGCGCCGAGGGAGCAGGTGCGACAGAGGGTGCTGGTTGTGAGCCACTGCGGTCGATGTAATCGAGTACGTCCTCACGAGTTATTCGACCCCCAGGACCAGAGCCCATAATCAGAGATGGGCTGATCCCGTGCTCGTTAAGGAGGCGCCGCACCACCGGCGACAACAAAATCCCTGCGTTATTTCCCGCTACTGGCGCTGGTGCGGGTGCTGCAACCACAGGAGCGGGTTCGGGCGCAGGTGCAACTACTGGGGCCGGTGCTGGTGTTTCAACCACTGGAGCTGGCGCGGGAGCCTCAATCACTGGAGCGGGTTCGGGCGTTGGAACAACAGTGACGGCACCTGATGCACCAACGACTGCAATCACACTCCCCACTGGAACTGTGTCGCCTTCACCGACGCGAATTTCGGTCAGAACACCAGCCACTGGCGAAGGCACTTCGGTGTCAACTTTGTCAGTTGAAACTTCGAACAAGGGTTCGTCGGCGGCGACTGCATCGCCAACTTTTTTGAACCAGCGCGTGATGGTTCCTTCGGTAACCGTTTCACCTAGTTGCGGAAGTGATACTTCAGCCATTTTTGCGTCCTTCTTCTACTAATGAGAACTTCGCTTGGTCACGAATTATTCCCACAAGAACTTTCACGGTGTCCAACTTAGGCGTTGATACTGCGCCCTGTCAGCGAAAGCACGGTTTCGCCGAACAATTCCGACAAGCTTGGGTGCGGCTGGAAGAACTCAGCGATTTCTTCAACGGTGGCTTCCCAATTAACCGCAAGATAGCCGCCTGAAAGTTGTTCGGTAACCCAGGGGCCAACCATGTGCACCCCAACGACCTGTCCCGCCTTGCCTGCGCGGTCTTTTTTGGCGATCACCTTCACCAAACCATCTGGCTCGCCAAGAATCATCGCTCGACTGTTAGCGCGGAATTGATGCTTGGCAACGACTATGTCGAGTCCTGCCGCCTTTGCCGATTCTTCTGAGTGCCCAGACCAAGCAACTTCAGGATGGCAATAGATGGCCCACGGAACGCGGTCATACATGACCGGCGCAACTCGCTCGCCGAGGATCTGTTTCACGGCAACAACTGCTTCGGCATAAGCAACGTGTGCGAGCTGTGGTGTATTGATCAAGTCACCAATTGCATACACACCAGATTCGCCAGTGCGACAAAACTCGTCGGCTTCCACGAATCCGCGATCGGTGACCTTGACCCCTGTGCCCACCAGCCCAAGCTGATCAGCGAACGGACGCCGACCAACGGAGACAATCACAGCATCTACTTCGAGATTTTCTCCTTCACCGAATTGCACCACCGTGCCACCCGAAGCATTAGGCGTGTGTCCGTTAACGGACACTCCGGTCTTGATATCAATGTTCTTTTTCTTGAAACTTTTCACCACAACATTGGCGACGTCCGAATCAAGGCCAGGAAGAATCTTTGGGAGCCCCTCAAGAATGGTGACCGCAGCACCAAGATCGGCAAATGTGGAGGCAAATTCGCATCCAATTGCACCGCCACCGATCACTGCAATTCGTGCGGGAACACGATCGAGCATGAGCACCTCATCTGAGGTCATGATTGGCCCACCAGGCACAAAGCCAGGAATCGAACGCGGCACCGAGCCCGCTGCCAAAATCACATTGCGTCCAACAATCTCCGTCGTGGATGAGTCACTTCCCGTCACGGTTACCGTGCGATTGGGGCCAAGCGAACCGGTACCGAGAAGGTAGGTGACTTTCTTGGATTTGGTGAGGCCCGTTAAGCCCTTTACCAATCCGTCAACAATTCCTTGCTTACGTTTTTGCGCAACCGCGAAGTCAACACTTTGAAATGTGGCGTTGATACCAAAGTCAGATGAATGGTGAACATGGCGATTTACTGCCGCAGTTTCCAAAAAAGCCTTTGCTGGGATACATCCACGGTTTAGGCAAGTACCGCCGATGGTGTCTTTTTCTACGAGGGCAACGTTGAGTCCAGCCGACGCACCATAAAACGCAGCGGCATAACCGCCAGGACCGCCACCGATCACCACGAGATCGAACTGATCAGCCGTAAGCCACCTCCGTTAACAGGCTGGAAAATCCAGCAAAATTTCGTTCTGCGAACGAGTTCAACGCTAGCCCCAGAAGGCTTGTTAGCGGTAAGTGTGGCGTGCTGGGGATTACTCAGCCCAATTGCGCTGTTCACCAGCACGCGTGTAAGCCACCGTGACTCCAGCGCCCAGTGCATCAAAAACCACAGTGCAACGTTGCGTTGCAACTGTGGTTGCGCCACACATGTCTTTTTCCATTCCAACAACGGGTTCAAAGAGCTTGCCGTCAGCAAGAAGGCGCCATTGTGAGCCACCGTCGGGGTCAGCGACCCCGCCCATCTCAACTGTGACAATTGTCTGGGTTTGTGTCTCGCGGATATCAATCACTGCAACCGTCATCTCACCGACAGTTGCAGAGTCACCAACCTTAAGAATCGGGACGGCCGCATCATCGCCGCCGACTTGAATCAACTTGGCAACGCCAGCAATGACCACGGCCACCAGACATGCCATTGCCATTGCAATCAATTTTCGTGTACTCACAGTGTTTCAAGCCTAGGCACGATGAAGTTTGTTTGCCCCACGGCTAATCTTCGGCCATGGGAGTTTTCAGGCGCAATCATGAGGAGTCGTCGGACTTGACCGACCTAAACACTGAGCGCCTTCGTGACAAATTTGAAGTGCTGGATGTTGTGCGGATGAATTTGGTGGTCGATCGAACACCCGTGAGAGTCGCAGGCGAAGTCAAGCGAACTGTTGTCGCCCCACGCTCGGGCATACCAACTCTTGAAGTGGTGCTGAGCGACGGTCACGGTGAGGTGACCGCGATTTTTAGTGGGCGACGATCAATACCGGGAGTCATCAACGGCCGTTGCTTGACACTCGAGGGTGTAGCGCGCCCCGACAAAGGGCGCCACATCATGATGAACCCCGTTTACACAATCTTGCCGAGCTGAACGCCACGATGGCATTCAGCCGCCGATAAGGATTCGACGCACGTCCTCTTCTGACTCTTCGTTAACGAGAACCATTACTTCATCGCCGGCGCGCAAGACAGAATCCTCACGCGGGACCATCACCCGCTCTTCACGGACCACGGCCACGATGCTTGAATCACGTGGAATATGAAGTTCACCAATCTCTTTGTTAACCGCGGGTGACGATTCAGAGAGGGTCACCTCGTCGAGCTTCACCTTGCCGCCCTTGATTGACAACAGTCGTACGAGGGTGCCAACAGTTACTGCTTCCTGCACGAGGCCGGTAAGCAGGTGTGGCGTACTAACCGCAACATCTACGCCCCACATCTCGTTAAACATCCACTCGTTCTTTGGGTTGTTCACGCGCGCAATTACACGCGGCGCGCCAAACTCTTGTTTGCACAAAAGTGAAACAACGAGATTGTCCTCGTCGTCACCCGTAACTGCTGCGACAACGTCAACCTCTGCAACTCCGGTGTCACCGAGTGCACCGACTTCGCACGCGTCACCCATCACCCAGGTAACGCCATGTGACGCGTCGGCCTCTTTGTACTTGGCGACTACCGCACGATCGTTGTCGATGATGGTCACAGCGTGTCCACCATCAGCGAGTTGTTCAGCCATAAACCGACCAACACTGCCTCCACCAGCAATCAACACCTTCATCAGTGGTCACCTCCGACAGAGCGCTCCAACAAATCAGTTAGCCCAGCCACCGCTGAGCTTGGAACGGCGAGATAAACAATGTCTCCTTGCTGTGCCACAAGTGATGTGGTCGGCAGCATCGACTCCCCTAGCCGCGATATGGCCACCACTCGAATGCCAAGGGTCTCGAGTTCGAGAACCTGTTTGCCAGCCCAGCGTGACGGCAAGGTGCGCTCCACCAGTGACACCTTGGCGCTCGGGTCGATCCATTCGGTTGAATGCTGCTCGGGCAACATGCGCCGCAACACACGCTCTGTGGTCCACGAAACGGTGGCCACGGTAGCGATACCGAGGCGCTGGTAAATGGCTGCTCGGCGTGGATCATAAATGCGCGCGACAACGCGTTCGATTCCGAAGTTTTCCCGTGCAACTCGTGCCACCAGGATGTTTGAGTTGTCACCGTTAGTAACTGCAGCCAGTGCTTCTGCGCGTTCAATGCCAGCCGACAAAAGAACATCGCGGTCAAATCCAATGCCCGAGATGGTCTGGCCTTTGAAGTCAGGACCGAGGCGCTGGAAAGCATCGGACTTGCGGTCAACAACTGCAACGGTATGCCCAGCTTCTTCCAACTGGCGCGCAAGGGATGATCCAACCCTTCCGCAACCAACAATTACTACGTGCACAGTTACTCCCTGCATCTGAGCCTTTGGGCTCCGTTGTCATCGTAGGACTGAGGGCTAGAGGCTCTCCTAATCGGATCAATCCGAGTACTGAATCGGACTGCACTTACAGACTGTGCAAGGCTTACAAATGCATGGCTAATAGGTTCAAGAAGTTCTTGATCGGCAATCCGATCGCCAGTTCCGAGGAGCAGCATCAGCGGCTGCCAAAAAAAGTGGCATTGCCGGTTTTCGCCAGCGACGCCATTTCGTCCACCGCGTATGCGACAGAAGAAATCCTGATCGTGTTCCTCTCAGCAGCAGCCGCTGGTGCTGCTGCCTACTCCAAGATGGTGCCTTTGGCGATCATGGTTGTGATTCTGCTCGCAATCGTGGTCAGCAGTTACCGCCAGACCATCTACGCCTACCCGAGCGGCGGTGGTTCATATGTGGTCTCGAAGGAGAACCTAGGCGAGATGCCGTCGTTAGTCGCCGGTGGTTCTCTGCTTGTTGACTACGTACTGACAGTTGCTGTATCCATCGCCGGTGGAACCGCAGCAATTATTTCGGCCTTCAACGGTCTTGCTGAATATCGCGTAGCGATGTGTGTGGGGTTCATCATTCTTATGACACTTGCCAACCTGCGCGGACTCAGAGAGTCAGGTGCGTTGTTTGCCCCACCGACATACCTCTACATCGCAAGCCTCGTTCTTCTCATCGTTGTTGGTCTGTACCGCGTGTACGTCAAAGATCTGCCGCCAATCGAGCATGTTGGCGAGGCCAAAGAACTCATTGAGCAACAGGGTGCGATAACGCTCTTTTTCTTCCTCAAGGCGTTCGCATCGGGTGCGGTTGCGCTATCAGGCGTTGAAGCTGTCTCAAACGGCGTTCCAACATTCCAGAAACCGGAATCCAAAAATGCTTCCAATACCTTGATAATGATGGCGGTAATTCTTGGTACCTGCTTCTTTGGCATCAGCATGCTCGCAAAAGAGCTCGAGCCCGTGAAGGACCACGAAGGGCTGATCAACGACACAGTGCTCGCGCAGATGGCTGAGCATGTGTACGGCGGACGCAATGTCATGTTCTTCATCACGCAGTTCGCGACATTTGCGATTTTGATCCTCGCTGCCAACACCGCATATGCCGGTTACCCAGCTCTTTCATCAATCATCGCTAAGGACAATTACCTGCCTAGACAGTTTGCTAATCGCGGAACCAAGCTCGTTTTTTCGAACGGCATAATCTTTCTCTCGGTAATGGCAATTCTCTTGGTCGTTGCCTTTGGCGGCAAAGTGACGGCGCTGATTCCGCTTTACGCCATCGGCGTTTTTACTGGCTTTACGTTGAGCCAAACCGGTATGTGTGTTCACCATTGGCGCCATAGAGATTCCAGATGGAAGTTTCATCTGGTGGTCAATGGCATTGGCGCAATTACGACATTCTTCGTCGTTGGTGTTGTTGTCGTAACGAAATTTACCGACGGTGCATGGCTGCCCGTGTTCATCATCCCGCTCCTTGTAGTGATCTTCAAATTGATCAAGCGCCACTATATGAAAGTTCGGGCAGCTGTAGCCGTTGAACCCGGATACAAAGTACCGCGCCAAACACACCTAGTAATTGTTTTGGTCGGCGCGATGAATCGCGGAACTCTCAATGCGATTTCATATGCCAAGAGCCTCGCCCCTGATCGACTCATCGCTTTGACCGTTGCTCACGACGATGAAGAAGCAGAACACATTGCTCAGCAGTGGATTGACTATGGAATGACCGTGAAACTCGACATCATCCACTCGCCATTCCGTGAACTCTCTGGCGTGATCATGAATCGCATTGACGAACTCGACGCAGAAGACGCCGATGACATTGTTACTGTTGTGATTCCAGAGTTTGTGACCGACCTTCGCACACAGTGGTTGCACAACAACTCCGCCTTTACACTCAAGGCAAAACTCCTCTACCGCCCGAACACGGTTGTTACTTCCGTGCCCGTGGTGGTTGACTGACCAGATGAACATCGTTATCTCCGGAGCCTCTGGGCTCATCGGCACCGCTCTTGTTGCGCAACTCAAATCCGAAGGGCATCAGGTTTTCCCGTTAGTTAGGCGCACCGCAAAGACCGGGGAAATTTATTGGAATCCCGCAACTGAAACCATTGACGCAGAAGCAATGTCAGCGGCACAACCCGACGCCGTGATTCACCTCGCAGGTGCCGGCATTGGTGATAAGCGCTGGAGCGAAAAGTACAAGCAGGAAATTCTCGACTCACGCGTAAAAGGCACCCAAGTGCTGGCACGGGTCATTGCTGGTTTGGCAGTAAAGCCACGCGTTTTTCTGTCGGGTTCCGCAATCGGGGTTTACGGACCGCGCGGTGATGAAGTAGTCGATGAGTCCACAACACCTGCACAAAACTTCCTGGCGAAGGTCTGCACCGAATGGGAAGCCGCTGCGAAACCCTCAATTGATGCTGGGATCCGTACAGTTTTTCTGCGCACCGGAATTGTCCTGTCGCGCAAAGGTGGAGCACTCGGAAAACAACTCTTGATTTTCAAACTTGGACTCGGTGGAAAACTCGGCAAGGGAACCCAGTATCAGAGTTGGATCAGCATCGACGATGAAGTTGGTGCGATCATTCATCTTTTGACCTCTGATGTATCGGGCGCTGTGAACCTCACCGCACCTGGTGCGGTAACACAGGCCGAGTTTGCAAAGACTCTTGCCCGCACTCTGCGCCGACCCGCATTTCTTCCGATCCCTTCGTTCGGGCCGAAGTTGCTGTTGGGTGGCGAACTCGCCGATGCACTTTTGTTCACGGGTCAGCGTGTAGCGCCAAATGCTTTGCTTGCTTCGGGTTACGGATTCCGTCACGCGACTCTTGATCGGGCGCTCGCAGATATTCTCAAGAAGTGAGTCAACCAGACGTCGTCATCGTCGGGGCCGGTCTTGCCGGCCTTTCGTGCGCTGCTTATCTGCATCGTGCCGGATTGACCGTCTCGGTATTGGAGGCTTCTGATGGTATCGGTGGTCGCGTGCGTTCGGACCGTGTAGACGGATTCACTCTCGATCGTGGATTCCAAGTTGTTCTCACGGATTATCCGGAAATGAAGAGCCAGTTCGACCTGAAAGCACTGAACATCAAAACCTTTGAACCCGGAGCCTCAGTGCGCATTAACGGGAGCGAGCACGTCATCGGGGATCCATTGCGCAAGCCACTCACTCTGGCGTCAACCCTCACTGCTCCTGTCGGGGGCTTTGCCGACAAACTGCGCATCGCAGCTCTGCGACTCAAGGTGCAAAGTCGCTCGGCACCGCGGCTGCTGCGCGGCAAGGACATCTCTACGGCCGAGGCTTTGCGCAAAATGCATTTCTCGGGGGACTTTGTTGAGTCATTCTTCCGACCCCTAGCTGGCGGTATTCAACTCGATCCCGAGCTAGCGGCATCTCGGCGCATGTTTGATGTTGTATTTCGTTCATTAGCCCGCGGTCGCGCAGGCGTCCCCGCGGAAGGCATGCGCGTGATACCAGAGCAACTACTCGCCCAACTACCTCCGGGCATGGTTGAGATCAACAGCAAAGTCACAAGTGTGAACAATGGTCATGTGCACACAGTTGATGGTCGGAGTCTCAAACCAAGACACATCGTTGTCGCAACCGAAGGACCCGCCGCTAGTGCGCTCCTTGGTTTACCAACTGTTGACTCTAAGTGTGTAACGGGTGTTTACTTCGCGGCGCCAAATGCGCCAGTGAAGCACAAGTACATAATTCTTGATGCCGATCGCAGTGGGCCAGCACTTAACGTTGCCGTGATGTCAAACGTTGCACCTTCATATGCCCCAGAGGGAAAACACCTCGTCGTTGCCGCCGTACCAGGATCAACCGACACCGACCTTGAAGAAGCCGTGCGCACGCAGCTTCGCGGTTGGTGGGGACACCAAGTTGACTCGTGGCGTTTCCTGCGCTCGTATCGCATATCGCATGGACAACCCGATCAAACACCGCCTTTTAGCCCCAAGAAGAACATCCGTTTGAATGATGGCCTGTGGGTATGTGGCGATCACCGCGATACCGCCTCTATCCAGGGAGCCCTTTATTCAGGGCGTAGGTGCGCGCACGCAATCATCAATGCCTAAGTCGGTGTTTTGTCGGGCAGACTTAGAACCATGAACGATTCCGACCTTGTCATATCCGTAACGAAATTCGTACCAGCAACTCCGGCCGAGATTTTTGAACTACTCGCGGATCCACGTCGTCACCACGAGATTGATGGCTCAGACTCCGTGATGGCCGCACGCGTAAAAGCTCCAAAGCGACTCGAGCTTGGATCAAAGTTTGGGATGCGGATGCGCATCAAGGTTCCATATTTGATCACCAACAAGGTCGTGGAATTCGAAGAGGGTCGCTTGATCGCTTGGTGTCACATGGGTGGGCACCGTTGGCGTTACATACTCGAGCCAACTGATGGCGGCACCAATGTGACCGAGCAGTTCGACATGACCACTGCCCGAAATGTGAAGATGCTCAGGCGCATGAATGCACCGACCCGCAATCGAGTGTCAATCGAAAAGACTCTCGAAAATCTTGCTTCCAAATTCACCAAATAGAGATTTCACCGAATCACATTCGACAAATCGCGTCGCACAAAGCGTCCCCCAGTGGAGTCTCCAACGAATTGTCCATTTCGAACAATGGTGTTGCCGCGTAGAAGCACTTGACTAACCGCACCTTCTACCGTGATCCCCTCATAAGCCGAGTAATCAAGATTCATATGGTGGGTCTTTGACGAGATTGTGGTTGCACCCTTTGGGTCGTAGATGACGATGTCCGCATCAGCACCTGCCGTGATACTCCCCTTGCGTGATTGGAGTCCGAAAAGTTTGGCCGGTGCCGTGCAACAAAGCTCCACCCAGCGTTCAAGTGAGATGTTGCCAGTCACTACACCCTGGTACATGAGATCCATGCGGTGCTCGATGCCGCCGATCCCATTGGGTACCTGATTGAACGCAGTGGTACCAACCGTGATCTTTTGCTCACGAATACAAAAGGGGCAATGGTCGGTGCTAACCACGGCAAGATCATCGCGACGCAGACCCGCCCAAAGGTCCTCGGCATGTGTTGCCAACTTTGAGCGCAGCGGCGTGGAACAGATATATCCAGCACCTTCTGGCCAGCCTCGCCCAAGGTGGTCTTCAAGATTCAGATAGAGATACTGCGGGCACGTTTCAGCGAAAATGTTCGTGCCTTTACTGCGCGCTGCTACGACCTCATCGAGTGCTTCCGTGCTCGACAGATGAACGATGTAAAGCGGTGCGCCACCCGCAACTCGCGACAGCACGCCGACTCTGTGCACGGCTTCGGCTTCTAATTCAGGGGGTCGCGTGAGCGAGTGGAAAATCGGGTCGACCTGACCGCGTTGCACTGCCTGCTCAATGAGCACATCAATTGCCAGACCGTTCTCGGCATGAACCATCGCCATCATCCCGGTGTCGGCACACATCTGCAGAGCGCGAAGTATTTGACCATCATCGCTGTAAAGCCGACCTGGGTAAGCAGTGAATAGCTTGATCGAAGAGATGCCTTCTTGCAACAAGTTGCGGGTGTCAATCAAAGCTTGGGCATCCACACCGCCGAGCACTTGATGCAATGACCAGTCAATCGCGCAATTGCCGTCCGCTTGTGCCATTCGATCTGCGAACGATCGCGCAACGCTTCCACCGAGACGTTGTTCGGCAAAGTCAATGATCGTTGTGGTCCCACCGTGAGCTGCGGCAATCGTTCCAGAAGCAAAAGAATCAGATGAAACGGTTGTTCCCGTATCGAGCTCAAGGTGAACGTGCGGATCAACTCCACCAGGTATCACGTACTTGCCGAAGGCATCGATCTCCACATCAGCATTTACGTTTTCACGTCCCCGCGTGACGACCTCCACTATCAATGAGCCCTCAATAACGATGTCTGCCTCAACACGGCCGTCCGCGTTGACAACCGTTCCATTACGGATCACCGTGCGCATGTCTTCGATCGTAAACCCACAAGTGGCAGACTCGAAGTCATGGGAATTGCGCCCGATGTTGACTTGCCGGCGGGTTTCACGAGCATCGTGACCAATTTCGGCATTAAAGACTCAACAAATGACTTCACTCTCGTGATTGCCGACCACCAATGTGCCGCAGCCGGCGTATTCACCAAAAGCCGCTTTGCGGGGCCAAGCGTTGTGCTCAGCAGACGCCACCTCGAGAGCGGAACGGCGCGCGCTGTAACCGTCCTGTCCAAGAATGCAAATGTGGCCAACGGCCAAGTTGGGCGCGACGATGCTATTGAAGTTGTGCAGAGTGTCGCCGCGCATATTGGCTGCGATCCACATGAAGTGCTGATCGCTTCGACGGGAGTTATCGGTCGGCGTTATCCGATGGATGTTGTGCGGCGCGGCCTCCGCTCGTTAGGAACGCTTCCTGCGACCCCCAGCGCTTCTGCTGTGGCCAATGGCATCATGACCACCGACACCGTTGCCAAGATCGCCGAAGCAAACATTGCCGCAAGTGGTGCGCGAATTGTTGGCGTGGCAAAGGGTGTGGGAATGATTGAGCCAGATATGGCAACCCTTATCACCCTCATCTTCACTGACGCAGCAATCGAATCATCTGATTTAGACAAGGTATTCCGAAGAGTTATCGATCGAACTTTCAACTGTGTGTCGGTCGATACCGATACTTCGACCAGCGATACCGCAATTGTGATGGCAAGTGGCGTTGCTGGACACGTTGCGCTTGAAGACTTTGAAGGAGCGCTATTCGATGTATTGGAGTCACTTACCAAGCAGGTTGCTCGGGACGGCGAAGGCGCCGAAAAATTGATAGAAGTGCATGTTGATCATGCTCACGACTACAACCAAGCCAAGGTGGTTGCTAAAGCGATCGTTAATTCGCCCCTTGTAAAGACCGCAGTACACGGTGCCGATCCAAATTGGGGCCGGGTTGCGATGGCGGTGGGTAAATGCAGCCAGTACACAGATATTGATGCCGATGAGGTTGTGATCCGGTTTGGAGATCAAGAGGTTTACCCAACACCAGTTGACGAATCAGGTCTCAACAAACTCGCTCAATACATGCGCGGAGACGAAGTGCGAATTCATGTGAGTCTGAAAACAGGAAAGGCCGCAGCCACCGTATGGGGCTGCGACCTGACCGATGGCTATGTGAGGATCAACGCCGACTACACGACGTGAATCATCACTTAGGAGGTAGGCGGATTCCTCCGTCGACTCGGATTACTTGGCCATTCATGTATGAGTTTGCGATGCATTCGAGCACCATCGATGCCAACTCTTCAGGCTTACCGAGGCGATGTGGGAACACCACGTCTTTTGCCAACTTTGCCTTGAACTCTTCGGCACGCTCGCCCTCGCCATAGATCGGCGTGTCAATGAGGCCAGGAGCAACAGTGTTCACGCGAACTCCAACTGCACCAAGATCGCGGGCGATTGGCAGGGTCATACCCACTACCCCACCTTTTGAAGCAGAGTAAGAAGCCTGACCGATTTGACCATCAAATGCGGCAACCGATGCGATATTCACGATTGATCCGCGTTGGCCATCAGCATCGGGGCTGTTCTGGCTCATTGCAGTTGCGGTGAGGCGCAGAAAGTCAAAAGTACCGATCAAGTTGAGATCGATCACACGCTTGAACGCATCAAGGCTGTGCGCCGACTCGTATGAACCGTCCTTGCCGATCGTGCGTTGTGCCCAACCAAAACCAGCAGAGTTGACGAGAGCCCAGACTTCGCCCATTGAACGCGCCATGTCAATTGACTCGATGATCTGGTCAGTGCTGGTTACATCCACCTTGGCGAATGCTCCACCGACTTCTTTGGCAATTGCATTGCCTTTTTCTTCATTGATGTCCGCCACGAGAACCTTCATGCCTCGTGCTGCCAGAAGTCGGACTGACGCCGCTCCGATGCCCGAGGAGCCACCCGTGACGATTGCTACTTTGCCGTTAATTTCCATGCCCACAGCGTATGCACTGGAGTTGGCAGTTGGCTAAACGGAACGTCAGCGAAACGAGTCAATCGCAGCCACGGCAAGGGAATCAACGAGATCGTTCATCGGATCCCCGGAATGGCCCTTGACCCAAGTGAAAGTCACGTTGCCGCGTTCGTTCACGGTGTCAATTAGGGGCTCCCACAGGTCGCGGTTGGCTACTGGCTGGCGCTGGCTGTTCTTCCAGCCCCTATTGATCCAACCCTTCCACCATTGATCCTTGAAGCAATTGACCACGTAGGTGCTGTCGGAACAAATCACAATCGAAGTGTCGGCAGAAAATGCTGCGAGAGCTTCAACAACTGCCAAGAGCTCCATGCGTTGGTTGGTTGTATGCGAGTCACCACCAGAGGCGCGGGGGTCACCATGTGGCGCCACGGCCCACGCCCAACCACCTGGTCCGGGATTACCCGAACAAGCACCATCGGTGTAGATCGTTACTGACATTCGTTCAATCCTGCCCGAAATATTTGACACGCGTACGACATTGTGCGTCCAGAAAGTTGAATTTGTTGGAGCGCTGACCACTCGGTAACCCTGCCAAAATGAACCCAATGCTTTTTGACGGTTCATTTCATCAGTTGCCCGATATCGATCCCGGCGAGACACAGGAGTGGCTCGACTCTCTTGACTCGGTCATTGACACCTACGGCAAGAACCGTGCGCGCTATCTATTGTCACGTTTGCTTGCGCGAGCACAGGAGAGTCAGGTTTCGTTCCCAGCCACAGTGTCAACGCCGTATGTAAATACAATCCCACGCGAGCAAGAGCCATGGTTCCCCGGAGATGAGCACATTGAACGCCGCATTCGTGCGTACATCCGATGGAACGCGGCGGCAATGGTGGTACGCGCAAACAACATCGCCGAAGGAATCGGTGGTCACTTGTCGACCTTTGCCAGCTCGGCAAGTCTTTACGAGATTGGATTCAATCACTTCTTCCGTGGCAAAGATGACGGCAATGCTGGTGATCACGTCTACTTTCAGGGACATGCGGCTCCAGGCATTTATGCGCGTGCATTTCTTGAGGGTCGACTCTCTGAAGATGATCTTGATCACTTCCGGCGCGAGATCGGCCGCGGCGGCCGCGGTTTGTCGTCGTACCCGCACCCGAGGTTGATGCCTGAGTTTTGGGAATTCCCCACCGTTTCCATGGGCCTTGGCCCAATAACAGCTTTGTACCACGCGCGCTTTAACCGTTATTTGAAGAATCGCAAGTTGGATGACTCAAGTGGTAGCCGTGTGTGGGCGTTCATTGGTGACGGCGAGTGTGACGAACCAGAAACCCTTGGTGCAATTTCGCTGGCCGCGCGCGAGCAACTCGACAATTTGATCTTCGTAGTCAACTGCAACCTGCAGCGCCTTGACGGACCAGTGCGTGGCAACGGCAAGGTAATCCAAGAACTCGAGGCGGTGTTCCGAGGTGCCGGTTGGAATGTAATCAAAGTCATCTGGGGCTCACGTTGGGATGATCTGCTGGCCCGCGATGTTGATGGCGTTTTGCTGAACAAGATGAACTCCACTGTTGATGGTGAGTTCCAGAGGTACACGGTCGAAGATGGCAATTACATTCGTGAAAACTTCTTTGGTCCCGATCCACGATTGCGGCAAATGGTTGCGCATCTATCGGATGACGAATTGCGTGTCCTGCCCCGAGGTGGGCATGACTACCGCAAGCTCTATGCCGCATACAAGGCTGCTTGGGATAACCGTGGCTCGGGACGCCCGACAGTAATTCTCTGCAAGACCGTCAAGGGATGGACCCTCGGAGCCGAGATTGAAGGTCGTAACGCAACCCATCAGATCAAAAAGATGAACACAGATCAGTTGCGTGCACTTCGCGACACTTTGTACTTGCAAGAGGAAATCCCGGATCATGTCTTGGAAAAAGCAGCTGAGACCGGTGAGCCGCCTTACTTCCGCCCCAGCGCAGACAGTGTTGAGTACCAGTACATGATTGAACGGCGCCGCGCACTTGGCGGTTCTGTCCCGCGTCGCATCAATCGCATTCGTAAGCCGCTTGAACTGCCCTCGGATGCAGCGTTCTCTGATCTTTACGCTGGTTCTGGCGAGCAAGCAGTGAGCACAACCATGGGCTTTACACGATTGCTACGCAACCTTGCGCGAGATGAAAAATTTGGACCACGAGTGGTACCGATTGTTCCGGACGAAGCGAGAACCTTCGGCATGGATTCGCTGTTTCGTGAGTTAAAGATCTACGCCTCCCAAGGGCAAAAATACGAGCCCGTTGACCATGATCTCTTGCTGTCTTATGCAGAGTCCGCAGAGGGTCAGATACTCGAAGAAGGAATCACCGAAGCTGGATCAATGGCGTCCTTCATTGCCGCAGGTACGAGCTATTCAACTCGTGGCGTACCGATGGTTCCGTTCTACACCTTCTATTCGATGTTTGGTTTCCAACGAATTGGTGATCTCGCGTGGCAAGCTGCCGATATTCGCGCTCGTGGATTTTTGATGGGCGCTACAGCTGGCCGAACAACTTTGATGGGCGAAGGGCTCCAGCATCAAGATGGACACAGTTTGCTATTGGCAAGCACAATTCCTGCATGCCAAGCCTACGATCCGGCATTTGCATACGAAGTTGCAGCGATTATCCGTAACGGCATTAGCCGGATGTATGGAGAATCGCCTGAAGACGTCTTCTATTACATAACTCTCTACAACGAAAATTATGTAATGCCACCAGCACCGCAACTCGCTGACCTGGAACAGCAGATTGTTGCTGGTCTCTACAAATGGCAAGCATCAAATTCGAGCGGAAAGAAAGCCACGATCTTGTTTTCTGGTTCTGCGCACACTGCTGCCCGCGAAGCTGCCGCCGTCCTCGAAGCCGACTACGGCATTGCTGCGGACTTGTGGTCTGCAACTTCTTACAAGCGCCTGCGCGAAGATGCACTGGAAACCGAACGCTGGAACAGGCTCCATCCAACTCAACCACGGCGAACTCCGCTAGTGACGAATTTGCTTGCTGATTCTGATGGACCAATCGTTGCCGTTTCAGACTTCATGCGAGCAGTTCCCGAGCAGGTGGCTCGTTTCTTGCCCAACCGAGACTTTGTGGCACTTGGAACCGACGGGATGGGACGCAGTGACACTCGCGAATCATTACGCAAGCACTTTGAGATCAATGCGGGTCACGTGGTTGTTGCAGTGCTCAGCGCATTGAGTAACACGGGCCAGGTGGAAGCCAAGGTCGTTGCAGATGCCATCACGCGCTTTGCGATTGATACCGAATCAGACGCTCCTTGGGTGGACTGAGTAATTTCTGCGCATCACCGCGATTATCAAGCATTTGTCAATAGCCTGTAGGGCGTGAGCAACGGCAC
>CAZXAX010000019.1:0-12170 GCA_964638795.1 uncultured Bifidobacterium sp.
GCTTCTTGAAAAGACGCGGCCACATCGGCCGAATCAACATCCGGATTGGCACGAACATAATTGATAACAGCGGTCTTTAGACCACTGAATGAAAAATCCAATCCGTCATGCAGCATCCCACGAGGGAAGTTGATGGCCGTTGGGTTTCCAGCACGGGCAGTTCTTTCAACTGCTGGCCCACCCGGATAACCAAGATCTAAATATCTCGCGACTTTGTCAAATGCCTCACCAGCGGCGTCATCAATTGTTCGGCCAAGGATTGTGTAATCACCATGGCCACGCATCTCGATCAACATCGTGTGCCCACCTGAAACGAGAGTGACCAGCAAGGGGAATTCAAGGTCAGGGTCATCGAGTAACGCTGCATACAGATGTGCTTCAAGATGATTGACTCCGATGAAGGGCACGCTCCATGCAAGTGCGTAGGACTTCGCTGCTGCGACACCCACAAGCAAAGCGCCAATAAGCCCAGGGCCCATGGTTGCTGCAACTGCGTCAATGCGCTCGGGGCTAATACCTGCTTGCGCTATCGCTTGATCAACTACATGTGGCAAAGCTTCAACGTGGGCGCGGCTCGCCACCTCGGGCACGACCCCACCAAAACGTGCATGAATTTCAATTTGTGATGACACAACCGAGGAGACAACATCGGTCCCACCAAGCACTAGTGATGCAGCAGTCTCATCACAGCTGGTTTCGATTGCTAATACGAGCGTGTTCGCGTCCACCTTCATCGAGAATCGCCGTTCAATGAAGCCAGTTTGGCTGCAAAGTCATCACCATCAATATCGTGACACCACATCACGATCGCATCTTCGGAATTCTCGTAATAGCGCTGCCGGATGCCAGCTGGGACGAAACCAAATTTGGTATAAAGAGCCTGTGCTGCCTTGTTGCTGACTCGCACTTCAAGGGACATCGATTTGCATCCACAATCCACTGCCACTGCGCAGAGCTCGTGCATCAGATAGCTACCGATACCTCCGCCCTGGCGTGCTGGATCAACAGCAATGTTGGTTATGTGGGCTTCCTCGACTCCGAGCATGATGCCTGCGTACCCAACAACTCGTCCGTCAACATTTGCAACTACGTAATAACGTTGCGCACGCCGTGCGGCTGCAATCTCGTCAGTGAATACTCCATGGGTCCAAGGGCGTGGATAAACCTGATTCTCAATCTCAAGAATCTGCTTTAGATGCTTGCGTCGCATCGGTTCGAGCACGATCTGTCGCGTCGTCATCATCGGGTCTCCCAATTGATTTCCGCATCTGGTGCACGAAGATAAACAGGGGTAACACGTCCGTAAGGAACCAGCTCATCGCGTACGGCCGCAAGATGCGCCATGGCAACCATCGTGGCTGCCTCGGGAATATCGGGCAGGCCATCAAACCACTCAATCAATGCGATATCTCTGAGAGCTTCTTCGTAGCGCAAAGCACCCGAACCAATGCAGACACAGCGTTGTCCACGCGATACAACGGCCTCAGCAAAATCATCAGGGGTGCCAACTACAGGAGCAACGACGCGCTCGATCACGGGCTCACCAGCACGATCACCGATTCGGTGGCATGCGTAAAAAATCTCGCCACGTCGAGCATCAAGCGTGCTCCAAACGACTACTTCTTCGCGTTGCGCAACAGCTGACGCAGCCTGGGCAAGCACATCCAGGGAACAAAGTTCCGCTAAATCAACTTCCAAGGCTTGAGCAAGAGCCGAGGCGGTTGCTATGCCAACGCGCATCCCAGTAAACAGACCAGGCCCCACGTCAACGCCGATGAGTCCAACCTCTTCAATTTCTCTGCCCGCTGCAACAAGTAATTGCTCAATAGTTGGGACTAAGGCTTCGGCGTGTCGCTTGCCACCTCGAAGAGTAAATGAGGCCGCAACCGAATCATCCTCGCCGAGCGCAACTGACACTGCATCTGTTGAGGTAGAGATACACAGTGACAGCATCACACCACCAAATCCTGCAGATTTGTTTCAAGTTGCTTAAGACGCGTGGACCAGATCTCACTCCGTGATGCAAGCGTGACTGTGCGTCCCGTTTCGTCATCAATACTCAACGACACGAAAACATGCGTGGGAAACAATTCCCCTGCAGGCGCACCCCACTCAATCAGCAGCACTCCCCCTGCACTAAGCATCTCTTCCAACCCGAGGTCGTCAATCTCCGCAGTGCTCTTCAACCGGTAGAGATCTGCGTGATGAAGGGTAAGTCGGCCTCCAGAGTAGGTGTGTACGAGTGTGTATGTCGGAGAAGTGACATCATCAACCACTCCAATTGCTTCGGCAATCAATTTCGTTGTGGTCGTTTTGCCTGCGCCCATCTCGCCATCAAGTAGCACCACATCACCATTACGCAACATCGCAGCAAACGCCACGGCAAAGCGCCGAGTGTCAGTAAGGTCTGCGAGGCTTAATTTGAGCACCTGATAAGGCTAGTTAGCCGAGTGGTACTTGCGTTCTATGCGAACTGATACGTCGCACACGACCTCATAAGGAATCGTGTCTATCTTGGCGGCGATCTCCTCTGCGGAAATCGATTCCGACCCTTGCGTCCCGATGATCACCACTTCATCGCCAATCTTCACACTCTCATCCACTTCAACCATTAGTTGATCCATCGTGATTGCTCCACGAATAGGTAGGCGTCGACCACCGATTAATACCTCACCACCAGTGAACGAGAGTCGCCGTGCAACACCGTCGGCATAGCCAATTGGAACTGTGGCAATGATGGTGTCAGCTGGCGCGTTCCAGCGGGCACCGTAGGAAACCGGCTCTCCCGCTCTCACCTGGTGCACATGAGATACCCGAGCCCTAAGTGAAAGCACGGGCTTCAGATTGAGATCGGTGTGTGCACTTGGCTGAATTCCGTACATTGCAATACCCACACGCACGAAGCTGAAACGTGAACGCGGAATTAACAATGCCGCTGCTGAATTAGCAGCGTGGACACGCGCCGGATTTATACCGCGAGAATTGAGTGCGGAAAGAAATGAGTCAAAGGCATCGAGTTGGCGCGAATTCTCCAGCCGCGATGGTTCATCGGCGCATGCAAGGTGTGTGTAGACCCCATCCACGATCACGCCCCCAGCGATAAGCGTGTCAATTACTTCATTGGCGTGAGCAGGATCCACGCCGACTCGATTCATGCCAGTGTCAATCTTGACGTGAGCATGCACCGGCTTCTTTGGTGTAACTAGTTTGACTAACTCACGTGCAGTTTCGATGTTGTAGACCGTGAAGATCAACCCATGGTCAACCATGGTTTGCCAATCAGAGCGCGGCTGCTCACTCAATACAAGAATCGGTTCTTCAATTCCAGCGTGACGCAGTGTCACAGCTTCCTCAGCTAAGGCAACAAGTAGTCCGGTCGCCCCGGCATTGAGCGCAGTCATCGCACATGGAACATCGCCGTGACCGTAGCCATTTGCTTTCACAACGACCCAGAGTTCTGCATCCCCGATTGACCTCTTTAGCAATTGCACGTTGTGGGTCAGAGCGTCAAGGTCGATGTCAGCCCAGGCCCAGCGATCAATCGCATGGTGTGCGTGTCGGTGTCCACCACCCAGAAGTTTTCTCAACACCAACTTTGCACCTACCCGTGAATCTGCAATTCACTCAAAACACTTGCAACCGCACTGGGCAACTCCCCAGCCGTCATACCGACACTAGGCAACCGCATGGCCGCAGCACCGTGAATGTGAGCCGCACAGACCGCAGCAGTTGCTGGGTCGTGGCCCAATGCCAGTAGTGCGCCAATAATCCCAGCCAAGACATCGCCTGAACCGGCAGTAGCGAGTCGTTGGTCACCACATTCCATGACCCAAGCGCGATCATGGTCGGCCACCACGGTCAATGGCCCCTTTAGCAACACCACTTGCCCCGAGTGATTGGCGAGTTCAACGGCAGCAAGAATTCGATCCGAATTCGGCTTGTGTCCCATCAACATCGCAAACTCACCGTCATGTGGCGTGAGGACTCGTTTTGATCTTGATGCTTGAAGCGAAGCCACACCAATAGTTGCAACCGCATAAAGCCCGTCACCATCGATCACAGTCGGTACCGGTGAGTCGAGTGCAAACTTTGCCGCGCTTTTTGCCGTTGCATCAGCACGCCCAAGACCAGGCCCAACCACCGCGGCTTGAAAACGTGAATCGGTCTCTTCGATGACACTTCCCCACTCCTCATCAGGCAACGAGTGCCACACCGCCTCCGTCGGGGATGTTGGCAGTTGCGCCGCACCAGGCACGAAGGCGTGAACAATTCCTGCCCCTGCGTGCAATGCTGCATCTGCTGTGAGTCGAGCGGCACCGGTCATGCCGCGACTACCGGAAATGATTTTCACTCCGTGGTTCCACTTGTGTGCAGATCCCGCACGAAAATGCAAAAGGGCGACAATGTCTTCGAGCTCAACCCACTGTGCAAGTTGATCACTCTGTGGAATTTCAATTCCGATATCAGCTACAACCAGATCACCTGCATATTCAGCGCCTGCACCAAATAGGAGCCCGGGCTTTAACGCAGCAAAGGTCACTGTTACATCGGCATGCAACGCACGATGGACCTCGCCGGTGTCGGCATTGACACCACTTGGAATGTCAACTGCGAGTACAAGTGCATCACATTGAGTTGGCGGATTCCATGATTCGCGCTCCACATATCCAGTGCCAAACGCGGCATCAATAACGAGTTCATACTTAGCATCCACTGAATGAAACTCATCTGGCGCGAGTTCATCGACCCTTGCTCCACGTGCGCGTAACACCTCGGCAGCCACCCTGCCATCTGCGCCGTTGTTGCCTCGTCCAGCAACAAGCAGTATCTGCTTGCCGTAGGCACCCCCGAGCATCTCCATCGCATTCGCTGCTACCGCGTGACCAGCCCGCGAGATCAAAGTATCAAGCGGTGTGTTTGCGTTCGCATCAGCCTTACGCACCGCTTCAACACGGGCGACAGGAAACATCAGAGTGCTGCCACCACTGCCATTGCGGTGTTGTCAGTGTGCGTGATTGAAATCTTCCACCCTTTGACTCCCCGCATTTCGGCAAGACGTGCGGCGGCACCGGTCAATTCAAGATGAGGTTGACCCGTCTCGGCACGGCGCACGCCGATGTCGGCAAACGCAACATCGCCGATGCCAGCACCAAGTGCTTTCATCACTGCTTCGCGCACCGCAAAACGCGCAGCAAAACCCGGAACCGGGTCGTTGCGCTTGGCGAGATCTTCGCGCTCAAACTCGGTGAAGATTCTGTCCACAATTCGTGGATGCCGCTTCAACGCCTCACGGAATCTGCCGATTTCCACCGCATCGAGTCCGATGCCAATCATCGTGCCCGCCAATGTTTTGCGACTTCAGAAATTGGTGATGTCAGCATTTCCACAACAGAAATCTCGGCAAGTCGATCTTCGTTGAATCCGCCTTCGGTTTCACTTACCCAGTCAACGAGACGGTCATAGCGGCGGTCATAACCCTGCAACATCGCACGAGCATTTGCTGGCGCGATGAAGTCATGGAGCTTTACATGTATGAGGGTGATACCGGTTGTGATGCTCCCCTTGACTTCAGGGATCAAGATCACTGTGCGGCTATCTGCTCCACCGATGGAGACAAGCACCTCACGTTCGGCGGCCACTCGCCTCTTAGTGCCGACAAGAACTGGCTGCTTGTCCACACGCGATGGAAGGTCAAGTGAAATGCCGCCACGATCAATAATTCGAATCGTTGCATTGCCCGGTGTGGGCTCACCTTCGATCTCGTAACGCGTAAAGCCAGTGACCTCATCAACACCGAGATCCAGGGCGGCAAGCACGCGCATGGTTCGGAACGTAATTCGGTCCCGGTTCAAACCAGTTGCCAAGACCTCCTGGATCAGTGCACGATCCATCACTCCCTCATCACTGCGCGAGATACCCACGGTCACGGTCTTGGCCTGATGCTTGATTGCATCAATGGGGCGAGTGAGTTCGTCCACCGCACGAGTCAATGATTGAACTAGGTCATCAAGCAAAGCTGAAGGGCTCGATACCTTGCCGGTCTCGTTCTGGTAAGCATCGAGTGGTTGATCCGACAACGCATATCTGAACATGTTCGCAAGTTGGACCGCAGTTGACGCCTCTAGGTGACCATCGTAATTACCAGCGCGCAATGACTCAGAGAACATTCGAGCACTGTTAGCAATTTTGTTGTGCACCGACTGCATCACCACTTGTGCATCGCCACCGAATTGCACGAGGCGCTCAATGACCTCGCGCGCTTCCCGCAAAGGTCGCGCTGAGGCATCGATAGCAAGCGCAGCTTCGTACCCAAAGAGATGCCCCACCATTGCCGAAAGAATGAAACCTAAAGCTGGATGCACACTTGGCACATTGATCACTGCAGAAGCGTTATCAAAACGACGATCCCCATCACTTGCTACAACAATCGGTGTGGCTTTGTGTGCTTTATAGATTGAGACTTCTTTTGCCACGTCATCAGCAGTGGATCCGCTCAAGCCAGCAGCACAGACAAAGATCATTGGCTCACTTGACAAGTCAATGTGTTTCTTATCCTCGGTGACATCTGCTGAGATTGACTTGTAACAGAGCTCACTGAGCTTGATTCGCACTTCAAGCGCAGCCACGTAGTTAGGACCATTGCCCACAATTGCCCAGTATCGATGGCGTGTTGCATGACGCTGCGCAATCTCGGCTATCTGTGGGCGTAATTCAAGCGTGGCATTCATCGCATCGGGTAGCTCGGTGAGCGATGTGAGCAGATTGTGAATCTCGCTTTCGGATGCGCACCCGGAGTGTTGGGCGATTGCACATGCATAAAGGGCGCCCGCAGCAACTTGTGCATAAAACGCCTTAGTGCTAGCAACACTCATCTCCACATCACGGCCATCAGAGGTGTAAAGAACGCCATCGGCTCGTTGTGCGAGATCACTTCCACGACGATTAACAATCGCGAGTACGTTTCCGCCACGGGCTCGCACGAGATCTACTGTGCGATTGGTATCAGTGGTGGTTCCACTCTGGCTGACTGCAATAACAATCGTGTCGGACATGTCCTGTTCGAGACCGAATCCGGATAACTCCGTTGCCGGCATCGCATCAACCTGGAAATTGGCACCCACAAGGTGGGACAAGAGTTGAGCAACAGCGCGGCCCGCAACTGCTGCTGTTCCCTGACCAATCACTGTGATGCGATTGATTTTTCCTTTGGCTAGTTGCTTTGCAAGGTGCGCCGGCATGGCCTGAGTACCAATTGCAGCAACCAGATGTGACTTTGATTCCCCGATGCGTCCCCGAAGTGTCGCGCGGAAGCTGCGCGGTGACTCGGAAATTTCCTTCAACAAGAAGTGTCGATATTCCCCACGATCAATATCGCGTGTCGTGATCTCGGTACGGGCAAGATCTGACTCTGTAACTGGCGTGGCAACTCCGTCGTAGCCGCGTCGAATGATGCCCGCAACTTCACCAACTTTGCTCGCATCAAGAACTACAACCTCACCACCAGCTTCGCCTTGTAATGCAAAGTAAGTGTCGGTCTCTTCCACCACTCCATAAGGCTCACTGGCCACAATCCAGCGATCGGAACACACCCCGACATAAAGTCCCTGTCCCGAGCCTGCAAGTGCCAAGTGCAACTTGCCCGGGTCCGTGGCGATTGCTGCGGCAATTGCAATTGAGCCTTCAAACTGAACCACCGATTGCCTGAAAGCTTCGCTCGGATCATTGGTCTTGGTCAACGTTTGAGAGACGAGTACTGGAATTACTTTGGCGTCAGTTGTAATCGGGTCTGCGAATCGCAGACCATGCTCAACTTTCAGGTCAACGTAATTGTCCACGTCACCATTAAGTGCGGCTGCTACGTATGGCGATGCAGTTATCGCAATTTGTTCGTTGTTTACCGGGTGCGCGTTTGGTTCCGAGATAATTCCCACACTTGCCCAACGAGTGTGAGCAAGGACTTCGGTGTAAACATCTTCATCGGCGAGCACGAGCCGAAGTAGATCATCATTGGTGATTGCTTGACGAATAGCGCGGGTGTTGTCACCGAGCTCACCAATCTCTGCAGCAGCCTTATAGACGAAAGACCAAACGCCATCAACGCACCGCACGGCATGATTTGCAAACAGAGGATCCGATAGGCGCTTTTCCGCGAGTGCGATAACTCGTGAATCAGTTGCACTCACCTTCGCGTGGTGCACCATCAAATGAACACCAGCTGAATCTCGTCCCCGAACTTCGAGGCGATCTAGCGATGAGAGAACTTGCTGAATTGATATGAATGCAGCGGCAGCCGAAGTTGATGCACCAACACCACAGAAATCAAAGACCGAGCGAATTGTGCGCAAGCGATCGTTGCGGATACTCCACAAGAGATCACGCACTGGTGAGAGTTTGGCCACAACTTCCTGCGCCCGATCCGCTGCCGCCACATGGGATCGATCGATCTCTTCGAGATCACGGTCGTAATGAGTCGTGTTGGCATCAATTGCAGCCAGCAGCGCTTCAATTCGAACGAGCAATTCGTTGCGGCCAAGCAGAGAAGCAATCACATAGTCATGGCGTAGTTTGTCGTTGACCTGACCGAGTTCAAGTGCGAGTCGCTCAAGATCGTCACCTGCATCCACGGCTCGGGAAAGAGTCCCAAGGACGAAGGATTCAATCTCCGACGGGGATTCTGGCTGCGACCATGTGAGGCGCGGCAGTACCGCAACAATTCCGCACATGTCTAAAGGCTAGTTGCCCGCGCTGCAAGGCCTTCTGCAACCCGCTGTGCCTCTTGCGCAGAGTCACATTCCACCATCACACGTACCAAGGGCTCTGTGCCACTGGCACGCACGAGCACTCGCCCGCGTGTGCCGAGCTCACGTACCGCGGCATCAATTTCGTCTTGCATTCGTGACACTGCTTCGCCGGCTGGGACATTTGTCTTCACATTGATCAATACCTGGGGCACTGTGACCATGACTTCATCGGCTAGTTGTGAAATTGGTCGACCAGAGTCCACCATGAGTTCCAACACTGCGATTGCCGCCATCAGACCGTCACCTGTGGTGGCACGATCACGAATAATCACGTGGCCACTTTGCTCACCGCCGAGTGTGAATCCGTGCTGATTCATGTGGTCAAGCACATAGCGATCGCCAACTGTTGTGACCGCAACATTGATTCCGGCTTGTTCCATCGCTCGCAATAACCCGATGTTGGACATCACCGTAGTCACAAGTGTGTTTGAGTGCAGTCGCTCGTTGGCGCGCATGTAGAGCGCAAGGAGACCTAGTAGACGATCACCTTCAACAACATTGCCGCGTTCATCAACGACCACGAGACGATCTCCGTCACCGTCAAAAGCAAAGCCAATATCTGCTCGCACTGCTACAACTTCAGTGCCAAGAGATTCGGGGGCAGTTGCTCCACACTCCGCATTTATATTTGTGCCATCAGGCAGCGCGTGAATCAGATCAACCTGCGCACCAAGGCGTCGAAAGACCTCGGGAGCCACCTCACTCATTGCGCCATTTGCGCAGTCAAGTACTACGCGGAGTCCAGCGCCAATTTCCTGACGCACCATGCGAATCCGCGATTCCACATATCGATCAACCATTCGCCCGCGTTCAATTACTGCAGCAGTTCGTGGCGCACGTTCTTTAGCCACAGTGGCAAGTTCACGGACAATTGCGGCCTCGGCTTCGTCAGTCAACTTGACTCCACCGGGCGCGAACACTTTCACACCATTGTCTTCGTATCGGTTGTGTGACGCAGTGATTGCGATACCGGTGATGTTTTCAACTTCGGAAGCAAACGCAACACATGGCGTGGGAACCATACCGAGTGCGAGCACCTCAACACCTTCGCTGGTGAGCCCCTCAACTAGAGCTAATTCCAGTGCTGGCCCCGAGATACGTGGGTCACGCCCCACGGCAGCACGTCGGCTCTTGACCGACCTAGCGATGGCGACACCGAGTTGATAGGCGTCATCGAGAGTTATATCGACGAAAGCCTTACCCCGAACTCCGTCAGTGCCAAAGGCCAACATGTTGTGACAGTGCGGAAAGCCCGCGCTAGATCAACGCTTGGTGAACTGCGGCGCCTTGCGCGCCTTCTTGAGGCCGTACTTCTTGCTTTCCTTCTTACGTGAGTCACGTGTGAGAAGGCCAGCCTTCTTGAGTGTTGCGCGACATTCAGGGTCGAGTTCCAAAAGTGAACGCGCGACGCCCATGCGAACTGCTCCGGCCTGACCAGTAACTCCACCACCATCAATTGTGATGTCGATGTCGTATGCAGACTCAGTGTTGGTTACTCGCAATGCCTCGAGCGCGGTCATGCGCTGAGTTGCTGTTGGGAAGTAAACCTCGATCGGCTTGCCGTTGACAACGACCTTGCCGCTTCCGGCGCGCAAACGCACACGTGCGACTGCTTCCTTGCGACGACCTGTGGTCTGGGTGAGCGGGGCTGTTGCCACTTTTTCTCCTGACGATTTCTTAATCAACGAGCCTTGGCGTCGGCCAAGTCAAGAACAACGGGTGACTGTGCGGCGTGCGGGTGCTCAGCACCGGCGTACACCTTCAACTTCTTAATCTGCTGACGACCAAGCGGTCCCTTTGGCAACATGCCAGCAACGCTCTTGCGAATCGCGTCGGCAGGCTTGCGGTCGAGTAACTCGGCGTAGGTTTCAGACTTCAATCCACCCGGGTAACCGGAGTAGCTGTACACCATTGACTTGTCAGCCTTGCCCTTGGTCATCACAACTTTTGAAGCGTTGATGATGATCACGTGGTCACCGGTGTCAATGTGTGGAGCAAATGTGGTCTTGTGCTTGCCGCGAAGTACGCGAGCGGCCTCTGTGCAAAGACGACCAAGAACGAGACCCTCGGCATCAATGATGTGCCAAGTGCGTGTGATCTCGCTTGCTTTTGGTGTGTAGGTCTTCATCAAAATCTTCCCAATAATCAGGGCCCCGAAGGACCGTTCAAGGTTAGGGGCAAGCGCCCCACATCGGCAAATGGCTCAAATCCGAGGTTTAAGCGCCTTCCCCGTAGCCAACTGCGTGCAAACAAAGGCCATGCGGTGGTGCAATCGTTGCTGCCATTGCCCGATCGCCAGCCAGCAGGATGCCCCTTATGTCCCCTGCTCGGCGCTTGCCCATCCCAACCTCGACCAATGTGCCCACAATTGAGCGCACCATTTGATGACAAAACGCGTTGGCTCGAATTTCAAACACCAATAGATCGTCGGCTTCGGCATGCCAAGTGGCCTGCATCACGTATCGGGACATTGATGCTGGTTCTTCGCCCGTTGCAACTTTTGGGCGACGACAAAAGGAACTGAAATCGTGCTCGCCAATTAAAGGGTCACAAGCCATCTGCATCGCCGCAAGATTTAAAGGAGTGTGCACGTGCCAAGCGGTGTCCGCAATGAATGGATCGGGTACAGGTGAGTTGAGCACTGTGTATTTGTAGTGACGCCACTGTGCGGAAAACCGGGCATGAAAATCTGCACTCGCCCATGAGGCTTCACGCACAACGATGCTTGGACCACAAAGTGCATTGAGTTGACGAATCAACAAGTTCAGATCGGTACTTGCTGGAATGTCACAACTCACCACTTGCCCGCGCGCATGCACTCCTGCATCCGTGCGACCCGCACCAACAACTTCGACTGGCATACGTGAAACTGTGCTTAACGCTTCCGCCAGTGAACCAGCAACGGTTGGAACTCCGTGATTGAGTGCGAAACCATGAAACGCGGAGCCGTTGTACGCCACAAGCAAACGAGCCCGCGCAACGGCGGGCTCGTCATTCTGAATATTCAATTCCGGCGGTGTCACCGGGTACCAATCACACGAGTTCGATGCGGGCCATTTCGGCTTTGTCACCGTGGCGCGTACCGAGCTTCAAGATGCGCGTGTACCCACCGTTGCGCTCCATGTAACGAGGTGCAACATCGCTAACGAGTTTGTGGGTCATTTCCTTGTCACCGAGATAACCCTGGATCTGACGAATGCGATGCAGGCGCATCGGGCTGTCCTCCTGGGCTTTCTTTCCCTTGGTGATCAACTTCTCCACGATGGGACGAAGAGCCTTGGCTTTAGCTTCAGTGGTGACGATTCCTTCGGCTGCAATCAAAGAAGCAGCAAGGTTCGCCATCATCAAACGCTGGTGTGCCGCACTGCC
>CAZXAX010000019.1:12180-25932 GCA_964638795.1 uncultured Bifidobacterium sp.
GCTTTGCGTGGTGTTGCTGGCATTTCAGTATCTCCTTGAACCCGCGATCAGCGCAGTGTGAGGCCGCGCTCATCAAGTTTCTGCTTGATTTCGTCGAGGCTCTTCTGGCCGAAGTTGGTGATGTTCAACAGGTCATCCTCAGACTTTTCGAGGAGTTCGCCGATGGTGTTGACCTGGGCGCGCTTCAGGCAGTTGCGTGGGCGCTCCGACAAGTCGAGGTCTTCAATTGACATTGCGAGGTCCGAACGCTCAACGATCGGATCAGAGGTCGAAAGTTCGAGACCCTTTGGCTCTTCGCTCATGTTGGCAACGAGGTCAACGAGTGAACGAAGTGTTGCACCAGCAGATGCGAGTGCTTCCTTCGGGGTGATCGAGCCGTCGGTCTCGATGTCAAGAACGAGACGGTCGTAGTTGGTCGACTGCTCAACACGGGTGGGTTCGATTTCGAACATCACGCGACGCACTGGCGAGAAGATCGCGTCAATCGGGATCACACCGATCGTACGGTTGTCGCTCTCACGATCGCTTGAACGGTAGCCACGACCCTTCTCAACGGTGAGGTCCACAATGAGGTGGCCCTTGGCGTTAAGTGTGGCGATGTGGAGATCCTTATTCAGGATTTCTACCTCGGCCGGGCACACGATGTCGGCTGCAGTTACGTCTTTCGCACCGTTGATGTCGAGACGCAGCACGACTGGCTCATCTGAGTCACAGGTGAGAACGATGTCCTTCAAGTTGAGGATGATCTCGGTTACGTCTTCGGTAACGCCTTCAATCGTGTCGAACTCATGCAGAGCCTTTTCGAACTGCACGGTTGTAATTGCCGCACCAGGAATGGACGACAAGAGGGTACGACGGAGGGAGTTTCCAAGGGTGTGGCCAAAACCGGGGTCGAGCGGGCCGACAGCAAAACGCTGACGGTTGTTCGACTCTTCGCCGACTTCTTCCACTGTGGGGCGCTGGATAACAAGCATGGGTATTCCTTTGCTTTTCTTCGGCTGTTACTAATTACTTCGAGTAGAGCTCAACGATGAGCTGTTCACGTACGGGCACATCAATGTGCTCGCGTTGCGGGAGATCGCGCACGGTGACTTGCTTGCCACCATCGCCAACCTCAAGCCAACCAACAACTGAACGATCGAGAACTTCGATGTTGTGCTGGATCACGATCATGCCGCGAGCTTTTTCGGAGAGCTCAATGACCTCTCCCTTGCGCACGCGGTACGACGGAATATCAACGCGCTTGCCATTGATCTTCACAAGACCATGGCTTACGAACTGACGCGCCTGCGGACGGGTTTTCGCCCAACCTGCGCGGTACACCACGTTGTCGAGACGCTGCTCGAGAAGACGCAACAGGTTTTCACCAGTTGGGCCCGCGAGACGGTTTGCCTCTTCGTACGTGCGACGGAACTGTGCTTCGAGAACGCCGTAGATGTACTTGGCCTTCTGCTTTTCCTGCATCTGTGCGAGGTACTCAGAGCCCGCGCCACGACGACGGGTGCGACCGTGTGCTCCAGGTGGGAATGGACGACGCTCAAGCGCCTTCGTACCCTTTTCGTTCTCAAAGATGTTGACGTTGAGACGGCGCGACAAACGCACCTTTGGTCCGGTGTAACGAGCCATGACTTAGCCCCTCCGACGCTTTGCGAGACGGCAACCGTTGTGCGGCACAGGAGTTACGTCCTTGATGCCGGAAACTTCGATTCCCACATTCTGAATGGAACGAAGAGCAGTGTCGCGACCCGAGCCCGGGCCCTTTACATGCACTTCAGCGCGACGAAGTCCGTGCTCCATTGCAGCCTTGGCAGCTTTTTCAGCGGCCATCTGTGCTGCGAAAGGAGTCGACTTGCGCGAACCCTTGAATCCAACACCACCAGAAGATGCCCATGAAATGACATTGCCTTCGGTGTCGGTGATGGAAACGATCGTGTTGTTGAACGACGACTTGATATGCACGACGCCGACGGAAACGTTCTTGCGCTCGCGCTTACGGGGGCGGCGACCGCCCGGTGCTGCCTTAGCCATTAGCGGGTTACCTTCTTCTTGTTAGCCACTGTGCGACGCGGGCCCTTGCGGGTACGAGCGTTCGTGTGTGTGCGCTGACCACGAACCGGGAGTCCCTTACGGTGACGCACGCCTTGCAGACAACCAATTTCGATCTTGCGCTTGATGTCCTGCTGGACATCGCGACGAAGGTCACCTTCAACGGTGAGGTTTGCATCAACCCATGCGCGGATGCGGTTGACTTCATCTTCGGTGAGATCACGCACGCGAGTGTCGGGATTCAAACCGAGCTCGTTTGCAATGCGCAACGCGGTCGAACGACCAACGCCGAAGATATAAGTAAGAGCGATCTCGAGCCGCTTTTCACGCGGTACGTCGACGCCAGAGATACGTGCCATCTTGTTCCTTCTTCCTCAGCCCTGACGCTGCTTATGGCGCGGGTTTTCGCAGATCACCATCACGCGACCATGTCGGCGGATGACCTTGCACTTCTCACAAATTTTCTTGACGCTGGGCTTAACCTTCATGCGGGGTTCTCACTTGTAGCGGTAGGTAATCCGACCTCGGGTGAGGTCATATGGAGTGAGTTCGACCTGGACTTTGTCGCCCGGCAGGATGCGGATGTAGTGCATACGCATCTTTCCTGAAATGTGCGCGAGCACCTTGTGGCCGTTTTCGAGTTCCACCTTGAACATTGCATTCGGTAGCGACTCCAAAATCGTGCCTTCAAGCACAATCGCATCTTCCTTGGGCTTAGCCAGAACGTTCTCCTTCTAAATACGGACAAAAACCGAACTCAAAGGCGAAAACCGCCTGCAAGCACGGGTTTCAACTCTACAAACGCCCCTTTTTTGTGCCAAGTCCTGACTAAACCCTTATTTTGCAGGGGTTTCCCAGACCAAAATTGCCCTGGTTCACATATTTCACTCAATAGTCATTGAGTGATTATGGTGGGCACATGGATCGCGCCCGACGCCTCGCCGCCCTCGGAGACCCCGCTCGGCTGGCGATCGCCGACGCTCTCGCTACTTCGGATCGCTCGCCGGTGGAGTTGGTTGAACTACTGGCAATGGAGTCGAATCTGCTCGCTCACCATCTTGATGTGTTGGAATCCGTCGGGCTAATCCGCCGCACGGTTTCAAATGGTGATCGTCGCCGCCGATATGTGCACTTGATTCCAGGTGCCCTTGAAGGATTACTTCCAACAGCTGATGCCGATGCGCACCGACCCTTGTTTGTATGCACGCATAATTCTGCACGCAGTCAACTCGCTGCGGCACTTTGGAAATCTGTGGTTGGGCTTCGTGCTGAATCGGCAGGCACACATCCCGCAGAGCGTGTACATCCAGAAGCTGTCAACGCTGCACGACGCGCCGGCATTTCAATTTCTGGTGCACGGCCAAAATCAATTGACCTAATGAGCATTGAGCAGTACCTCGTGATCACCGTGTGTGATCGTGCACATGAAGAGATGGGCGCCAGTGAGGATTGGCTGCATTGGTCAATTCCCGATCCCCTCGCAGTCGGGACACCAGAAGCGTTTGATGAAACTGTCCATGAATTGCGTGAACGCATTCATGCACTCTCGGGAGAATGATGAATACCAAATCTCGCCCACTTGTTGCTGAGTTTCTCGGCTCGATGTTCCTGATTATTGCTGTTATTGGTTCGGGAATAATGGCTACGCGAATGTCTCCTAATGATGTTGGGCTGCAGCTGTTGGAGAATGCAGCGGCCACGACTGGAGCATTGATTGCGTTGATTCTGGTGTTTGGGTCAGTATCGGGTGCGCACTTCAATCCCGTTGTGACTGCATTTGCTTGGTTTGAACGCAAGATTGAAACCAGCACACTGATCAATTATGTGGTTGTTCAAACCGCTGGTGCGTGTACTGGGGCGATTGTTGCGAACCTGATGTTTGAGCTAGACGCAATCAACTTGTCAACAAAAGATCGTTCGTCTGGCGCACATTGGCTCGCAGAAGTTGTGGCCACCCTGGGACTCCTGCTGGTGATTCATGGTTGCAGTCGAGGTGGCAAAGCCGATGCGATCCCATACGCGGTTGGTGTGTGGATTGGTGGTGCCTACTGGTTCACTTCCTCAACAAGCTTCGCCAATCCGGCAGTCACAGTTGCACGCATGCTCTCTGATTCTTTTGCTGGCATCAAACCAGAAGCCGCGCCGATGTTCATCGTGATGCAACTCCTCGGTCTGGCAATTGCTATCCCGATGATCAATTTCCTCTGGCCACCAAGACGCACACCAGAAGTGCTCTTTGTTTGCATCCACAATGCGGGGCGATCGCAAATGGCGGCAGCTTTCTTGCGCACCCTCGGTGGCCGCCGAGTGCGTGTGCGCTCCGCAGGAACTGCACCAGCTGACACCATCAATCCAGTGGTCGTCGAAGTGATGCGCGAAAAAGGCATTGACCTTCACAAGATGGGGGCTAAGCCAAAGCGACTCGAAGATGCTGCGGTACAGCGTTCGGACTACGTCATCACAATGGGTTGTGGCGACGAATGCCCGTTCTATCCGGGCAAAGAATACCGAGACTGGGTGCTTGCAGATCCCGCTGGTCAAGGCGCCGAGTCGGTGCGACCGATTCGCGATCAGATTGAAGTACGCGTGCGCGAACTACTTGCGGAGTTGAATTCCTGACACCGTGGTGGGCCCACAGCACTCAGACTCAGCAACATGCATAACTTCTGCGTCGGACAACACTGTGTAAATCTCCCAGGGTTCTGCGTCGGGGCCGTGTACCCACACTTTGTCCTGCACCGCGTAGCAACAAGTCGTCTGGTCTTCTACTTCGGTTGCTAATCCTTCAGAACTCAAGCGAGTGACTGCCTGCCCGACTAGATCGGTTGATTCAACTTCAACACCGAGATGATTCAAAGACCCCGGCATGCCTTCGCCTTCAATCAGCACGAGTTTGAGTGGCGGCTCGGACACAGCAAAGTTCGCATAGCCATCACGAACTTTTGCGGGGCCTACACCGAACAACTTCGTATAGAAGTCAATTGCTTCGTCGATGTTTGAAACATTGATTGCTAGCTGTACGCGTGACATATCTTCAGCCTAACGGCAAGCAGCAGCCCCTAGAGGCGGGTGTCAATGGTTGAGGTCAGCCGCTGGAAAACTTGGTCAGGTGTACCGACTCCGTTGACCTCAACTAGGCGTGAGGTGCGACCATAGAACTCAATTAGTGGAGCAGTCTGCGATTCGTAGAGATCGAGACGGCGATTGATCGCTTCTGGTGTGTCGTCGTCGCGTTGCACTACGTCACCACCGCAGTTGTCACACAGCCAGGGACGGCGATCTACTGAACCAACGGTGTAGTTGGTCCCGCAGTCACGACACACGCGACGCGCAGTGATGCGTGTGACCACAATTTCGCGTGGCACAACAAGATCAATCACCACATCAAGCCCGCGGTCTTGGGTGATGCGGTCGAGTTCAACTGCCTGCACAACTGTGCGCGGGAATCCATCAAGGATGTAACCACGACTGCGTGCATCATCTTGTTCAATTCGAGCCTGGACCAGACCGACCATGACCTCATCGCCAACAAGACCTCCACCATCCATGACTGTTTTCGCTTGGCGGCCAAGCTCAGACTTTTCACGGACGGCGGCACGCAGCATGTCACCAGTTGAGATATGCGGTACGACATAGTGCTGGGACAAGCGAACGCATTGCGTTCCTTTGCCCGAGCCTTGTCGCCCGAGAATGACGAGTCGTGCGCCCTTGATGGTCATGTTGTTGGCCTCAGTCCCCTGAGGTCTACTTGAGGAATCCCTCGTAGTTGCGCAACATGAGCTGGCTATCGATCTGGCGCATGAGTTCAAGCGCCACACCCACTGCGATGAGCACGGTTGTTCCGGCGAATGGGAAGGACTGCACATCGCCCACCCACAAAATTATGTAAGGCAAAATCGCGATTACAGCCACAAACAATGCACCAGGCAATGTGATGCGATTAACGGTCTTGGCGAGGTAGCGCTCGGTCTGCGGACCAGGGCGAATACCAGGTATGAATCCGCCCTGACGGCGAATCTGATCAGCCTGGCGCACGGGGTCAAAAGCAATTGAGTTGTAGAAGTACGCAAACGCCACGATCATGATGAAGAACGCGGTGATGTAAACCATGTTCTGGCTGTTGACCAAGTACTGATCAACAAAACGTGCAATTGAGCCACGCCAGCCTTCGCCCGAACCGAGCATGTTTGAGCCAAGCACTGGCAGCAACAGGATCGACGACGCAAAGATGATCGGAACCACACCGGACTGGTTCACCTTGAGCGGAATGTAAGTGTTTTGACCGCCATACATACGACGCCCAACGACACGCTTGGCAAACTGCACTGGGATGCGGCGCTGACCAAGCTCGATGCGCACAACTGCAATCAAAATGCCGATTGAAACCACTACAAGCAAGCCGAAGATGAACCACTTCTTACTCTGAAGAATTGAATAGTACGAGTACGGCAAGCCAGAGACGATTGATGAAAAGATCACAACGGACATTCCGTTACCGATGCCGCGCTGACTGATCAGTTCTCCAAGCCACATCAACACAGCAGTACCAGCCACAAGGGTCGGGATCACTAGCAATGCGCGTGGCATGAACGGATCGAGAAGAACCACATCTGGTGCCTGTGCTGCTGCACCAAAGAATGCACTGCCATTGCCCTGGCCAAAGATGAAGGTCAATCCCGCGCCCTGGAGTGTGGCGATACCGATTGCTACGTAGCGAGTGGTCTGGGTGATCTTGCGTTGACCCACCGCACCCATCTGCTGCCACTCTTCAAGTTTGGGAATCACCACACCGAGCACCTGCATGATGATGCTGGCCGTGATGTAAGGCATGATCCCAAGCGCGAAAATTGAGAACGAGCTAAAAGCGCCACCTGAGAACAGGTTGAGGAATCCGAGTGCTCCCTGACTATCAGCAGCTGACTTCAACTGCTGTACAGCCTGACCATCAACACCAGGAACACGAATTGCGGTACCGAATCGGTAGATCAACACGATGAACATCGTGAACAGGATCTTGTTACGCAGATCCGCGACCTTGAAGATGTTCTTCAAGTTGGAAAACACGCGGTGCTCCTTTGTGCTTTAGAGGTTCCCAGACAACAACATGACCTTACGATCAACGGTTGGTGAACTGGTTACCCTTTACCGGCGGACGCCCCTGCGCATACGGCAGAGGAATGATTGTGACCGTACCACCAGCAGCGGTGATTGCTGCTTCGGCGGCCTTGGATACGGCGTGAGCGTGAACATTCACTGCCTTTTTGATCTCACCACGTGCCAGCACCTTAATAAAGGTGCCCTTGTGCGCAACGCCAGCTTTCACAAGTGACTCAGGGGTCACTTCGGTCAGGCCGACTTCGCTAATTGCATCGAGGTTGATTGCTTGGTACTCAACACGGAAGGGGTTGTTGAAGCCCTTCAACTTTGGAACGCGCTGCTTGAGTGGCATCTGGCCACCTTCGAAACCACGCGCAACAGTGTTACGGGCGTACTGACCCTTGGTACCACGGCCAGCGGTCTTGCCGCCCTTACCGCCAATACCACGACCAACGCGCTTTGGCTTTTTCTTAGCGCCTGGTGATGGTGAAAGTTCGTCTACTCGCATGACATTTCCTCTTTCAGAGATCTCTTGCTCAGGCTTCTTCCGAAACCGTGATGAGGTGCGGCACGCGTGCGATCATCCCACGAATCTCGGGGCGATCAGGAAGCGTGTTGGTGTCGCCGATACGACCAAGACCAAGTGCGCGGAGTGTGCCGCGTGCTTTGGGCTTGACGCCGATCTTCGAGCGAACCTGTGTGACAGTGATGGTTTTTTCTGTAGCCATGATCAGTGAGCTGCTCCACCTGAGTTCTTGCGGTCGTTATAGGCCTTCAACATTCCCTTAGGAACGAATGTGTCAGCGGCAATGCCGCGACGCTTCGCAACCACATCAGGGCGCTGCAGTGACTTAAGACCCTCGATGGTGGCACGTGCAACGTTGATTGCATTTGCTGAACCAAGTGACTTAGCAAGCACATCGTGAATGCCAGCCTCTTCGAGGATCACTCGTGCTGCACCACCGGCGATAACACCAGTACCAGGAGCAGCAGGCTTCAAAAGCACGCGGCCTGCACCCGACACTCCGAGAATTGGATGTGTGATGGTGCTACCTGCGAGAGCGACATCGAAAAGATTCTTCTTCGCTTCTTCGGTGCCTTTTTGGATTGCCAACGGCACTTCTTTTGCCTTGCCATAGCCGAGACCAACGCGACCGTTGCCGTCTCCGACAACTACGAGTGCGGTGAATGAAAAGCGACGACCGCCCTTCACCACCTTTGCAACGCGGTTAATCGTGATGACGCGTGACTCGCGCAGTGCGCCGGGTTCGGCGGGGGTGGTTGTTGTTACGTTGCTCATCAGAACTCCAGACCTGCCTCGCGGGCAGCTTCAGCTACAGCCGCGATACGACCGTGATAGAGGTAACCACCGCGGTCAAATACGACCTTGGTAACGCCGGCGGTCTTTGCGCGCTCAGCAAGCAAGCCACCGAGACGCTTGGCGGCATCAACAGTTGCGCCACCTTTGTCGCGCTCACCGGTTTCCACCGATGAAGCAGAGGCGATGGTGCGACCGAGATCATCATCAATCAACTGCAAAGTGAGGTGCTTGTTGGAACGATAAACAGCGAGACGCGGACGCGCTGCTGTGCCGTGAATCTTCTTACGCACGCGACGGTGACGACGCTGGCGGTTTGTACGACGGACTTCAGACATATTGCTCATTGCGATACCTACCGACTACTTCTTGCCCGTCTTGCCGGCCTTGCGCATAACGCGCTCATCCAGGTAACGGACACCCTTGCCCTTGTAAGGCTCGGGCTTGCGGATGGAACGGATGTTGGCGGCAACCTGGCCGACAACTTCCTTGTTGATGCCCTTGATCACGATGCGTGTGGGCTGGGGAACTTCGAAGGTGACACCGTCTGGAGCTTTAACGACTACGGGGTGCGAGAAACCGAGTGCAAGCTTCAGTGCATTTGGGCCCTGAGCTTCAGCACGGTAACCAACGCCGACGATGTCGAGTTCCTTTACGAAACCATCAGTCACACCAGTGACCATGTTGGCAACAAGTGTTCGGGTGAGGCCGTGCAGTGCGCGGTTCTGACGCGAATCGTCAGGACGCTCCACGAGCACGGTGTTCTCTTCCTTGCGGACGATGATTTCACCGGGAATTTCGCGGCTAAGGGCACCCTTTGGGCCTTTAACCGAAACAACACCCGCAGAGATGTTGACTTCAACACCAGAGGGAACAGTGATTGGGGCTTTACCGATACGAGACATAGTTGGTCACTCCTCGATCACCACACGTAGCAAAGAATCTCGCCGCCGACCTTGCGCTTGCGCGCTTCGCGGTCGGTCATGAGACCCTGGCTGGTGGATAGGACAGCAACTCCAAGACCGCCGAGTACACGAGGTACAGCGGTGGAATTGCGGTAAACGCGAAGACCCGGTGTTGACACGCGACGCAATCCAGAGATTGTGCGGATGCGGTCATCTGAGTACTTCATCTTGATTGTGAGCACTTGGCCTGGACCCTTGTCAGCAGTGGCAACTTCGAATGTGTCGATGTAGCCCTCTTGCTGGAGGATCTTGGCGAGTGCGACCTTCTGCTTGGAAGACGGCATCTTTACGCTGTCGTGCATCTGCACGTTCGCGTTACGGATGCGGGTCAGCATGTCGGCGATGGGATCAGTCATCATGTCGTATCACCTACCAGCTGGCCTTGGTTACGCCCGGAACTTCGCCGGCATGCACGAGCTCGCGCAGGCACAAACGGCAAAGGCCGAACTTACGGAAAACTGAACGCGCACGACCGCAACGACGGCAACGTGTGTAAGCACGCACCTTGTACTTAGGTGTGCTGTTCGCTTTGTTGATCAGAGACTTCTTAGCCATTTACTTGGTACTCCTCGATCACTTCTTGCCTTTGGCGCCTGCGGGACCGCGGCGGACAGATTTTTTCTTCGGTGCGGGGCCGGCATCGGCGCCGCGCTTGAACGGAAAACCAAACGCATCGAGAAGTGCTTTGCCTTCTTCGTTGCTGATTGCGGTGGTCACGATGGTGATGTCCATACCGCGTGATGCGTCGATCTTGTCGTAATCAATTTCTGGGAACACGATCTGCTCGGAGAGCCCGAAGGTGTAGTTGCCACGGCCATCCCACGAATGTGCAGGAAGACCACGGAAGTCACGGATACGTGGGATTGCAATTGACACAAGGCGGTCAAAGAACTCCCACATACGGTCGCCGCGCAGGGTCACTTTGCAACCAATTGCTTGGTCCTCGCGCAGTTTGAATCCTGCAATTGAAGTACGCGACTTCGTAACCACGGGCTTTTGACCGGTGATCAAGGTGAGGTCTGCAACTGCGCCTTCAAGCAGCGATGGCTGCTGGGTGGCACGGCCGACGCCCATGTTCACCACAATCTTTTCGAGTGTGGGCACGCGCATCACGTTCTTGATTCCGAGTTCAGCCTGAAGTGCAGCTTTGATTTCGCTGTTGTACTTCTGCTTGAGACGGGGTGCTGTTGTGGTGCTCATCAGATCTCATCTCCGGTTTTCTTGGCAACGCGCACCTTGGTGCCATCTGCCTTCACCTTGTAGCCAACGCGGGTTGGCTTGCCTTTGTGGAGAAGCGCGACGTTAGATGCATCCAGCGGGACGTCCTTGTCGATGATGCCGCCTTTTTGATCTTTGTTGGTCGGCTTCTGGTGCTTCTTTGCAATGTTCACGCCAGCAATCAAGACCTTGTTGGCCTTCGGGTACACCGCGGTGATTTCACCGGTTGCACCTTTGTATTTGCCTGCGAGAACTACGACGCTGTCGCCTGTTTTCAGTTTCATGTCACAGCACCTCCGGTGCCAGCGAAATGATTCGCATGAACTTCTTGTCACGAAGCTCACGGCCAACGGGTCCGAAAATACGGGTGCCACGTGGTGTGAGATCTTCTTTGATCAATACTGCAGCGTTCTCGTCGAAACGGATGTATGACCCGTCCGGACGGCGCTTCTCTTTCTTGGTGCGTACTACTACGCAACGAACAACTTCGCCCTTCTTCACACCTGCGCCAGGGATTGCATCCTTGACGGTGGCGATGAAGACGTCACCAATTGATGCATAACGGCGGCGAGTGCCACCAAGCACCTTGATAACTAGGACTTCCTTTGCGCCGCTGTTGTCGGCAACGCGAAGACGCGACTCCTGCTGAATCATTTCGCACGCTCCAGAATTTCCACGACGCGCCAACGCTTGAGCTTTGACATCGGACGGGTTTCCATCACGCGTACCTTGTCGCCTGGCTGCACGTCATTGGCTTCGTCGTGCACGTAAAGCTTCTTGGTACGAAGAACGAACTTGTCGTACTTGGGGTGACGCACACGCTCGACAACGGCGACAACTGCGGTCTTGGCCATCTTGTTGGACACCACCACGCCATCGCGCACCTTGCGCGCGTTACGGTTCTCTTCGGTCATCACTTACTCACTTTCTGAGCGGTTTCTGCAGCTGCAATTTCACGCTGACGAATCAGAGTGTTGATGCGTGCGATCTGCTTGCGGACTTTGCCGATTTCGGAGTTGTCCTCAAGCTGACCTGTTGCATTGCGAAAACGCAGGTTGAGAGCTTCTTGCTTGGTATTGCGAAGCTCTTCAACGAGTGCTGGCAATTCCATTTGGCGGAGTTCTTCGATTGAACGAGCCATGTCAGATCGTCTCCTCGCGGGTCACCACGCGAGCCTTGATCGGCAACTTTTGCACTGCACGATCGAGCGCTTCGCGCGCGGTCTCTGGGTTCGGGAATGAGAGTTCGAACAGGATGCGGCCTGGCTTCACCACTGCTACCCAGAATTCGGGGTTGCCCTTACCAGAACCCATGCGGGTTTCAGCAGGCTTCTTGGTGACGGGCTTGTCCGGAAAGATGTTGATCCACACCTTGCCACCACGCTTGATGTGACGGGTCATGGCAATACGGGCAGCTTCAATCTGGCGCGCGGTCAACCAACCTGGCTCGAGAGCCTGGATGCCGTACTCACCAAATGCGAGCTCGTTGCCGCCCTTCGACATGCCGGTCATGCGGCCGCGATGGTGTTTGCGGTGTTTTACTTTGCGAGGCATCAACATTGTGATCAGTCCTCCTGACCGCGGAAGTGCGGTGTCTCGTGCGAATTGTGGATACGACGCTCGATGTCTTCTTCTTCTGCAAGAAGCCTCTCGAACTCAGGATCTGCTTCCTTAATAAGAGGAGCAACTTCGATCGGCTCATCTGCAACAGGGCGTCCAGCTGATGACACAACCTTGCGCGGTGCTGCTGGTGCGGTAGCGATTGCAGAACCCGAGGTCTCGCCCACTGCCATTGCAGCTTCGCGAGTGATCTTGTCGTCGCTCTGGCTCTTGTACGGAAGGATGTCGCCCTTGTAGAGCCACACCTTCACGCCAACGCGGCCCGAAGAGGTGCGTGCTTCGCGGAAGCCGTAGTCGATGTCTGCACGAAGTGTGTGCAGCGGCACACGACCTTCGCGGTACCACTCGGTGCGGCTCATTTCAGCGCCACCAAGACGACCAGAGCACTGAACGCGGATGCCGAGCGCGCCGTACTTCTGCGCGTTCTGCACCGCACGCTTCATTGCGCGACGGAATGCGATTCGGTTAACAAGCTGATCTGCAACACCCTGTGCAACAAGTGCAGCGTCGAGTTCGGCTTGCTTGATCTCGATGATGTTCAACTGCACGCGTGGGTTACCGGTGAGCTTCTTCAAGCCCTCACGGAGTTCCTCGGCCTTTGCACCACGGCGACCAATAACGATGCCAGGGCGTGCGGTGTGAAGATCGATACGAAGCTTGTCGCGTGTGCGCTCCACTTCGATGCGTGAAACAGCGGCGTCTTGCAGCTGCTCCATGAGATAGTCGCGAACTTTCCAGTCCTCGGTGAGGTAGTCCTTGTACTCACGCTCGGAGAACCAACGGCTCTTCCAATCAGTGGTGATGCCGAGACGAAAACCGTATGGATTTATTTTCTGACCCATCAGTTTTCCTCGCCAGCTTCCGAAGCTTCTGCTTCGACTACTTCTTCGTTCACAGAGGTGACCTCTTCTCGTTCCTCAACCTGGTCGGCTGGCTCAGTAACTTCTGACTTCTTTGATGCAGCGCGCTTGCGGCTTTCCTCAACGCGTGCACGACGACGAGCGGTTGCACCGCCACGTGAATCGGCCTTGGCCTGGATTACCTGCAGGCGATCGTCATCAAGGCGAGCAACAACCACGGTGATGTGGCAGGTGCGCTTGTTGATACGGGTGCCGCGTCCGCGAGCACGTGCTGCGAAACGACGCAGGGTCGGGCCCTCGTCAGCGAAGCATGCCTTCACGTACAACTCATCGGCGTCGAGGCCGTCGTTGTTCACAGCGTTGGCAACAGCAGAGGCGAGAACCTTGCGCACGACAACTGCCATTTCACGATCGGTGAAAGCAAGGATCTCATCCGCACTGCGGACGTCCTTGTCACGAATGAGATTGAGCACGACGCGCGCTTTTGATGCGGATGAACGCACGTACTTTGCACTGGCCTTGGTGCCACTGCGCTCGCCAGCGACGAACGACTTTTCGTTGAGCTTGGGACCAGTCATTACTTCTTGCCCTTCACGTTCTTTTCCTGGCCGGCGTGGAACTTGAATGTG
>CAZXAX010000019.1:25942-28892 GCA_964638795.1 uncultured Bifidobacterium sp.
GAACTCACCGAGCTTGTGGCCCACCATCGACTCGGTGACATAAACCGGTACGTGCTTGCGACCATCGTGCACCGCGAGTGTGTGTCCGACCATGTCGGGAATGATCGTGGAGCGACGTGACCAGGTCTTGATGACCTTGCGATCGCCTGCTGCGTTTTGTGCGTCCACCTTCTTGACGAGATGCTCGTCAACGAAGGGGCCTTTTTTGAGACTGCGTGACATCGGTTATTACCTCCGACCTTTACCTGTGCGACGACGGCGCACAATGAGTTGCGACGATGATTTCTTGGAACGACGGGTACGACCCTCGGGCTTGCCCCATGGCGACACTGGCGGACGACCACCAGAGGTCTTGCCTTCGCCACCACCGAGTGGGTGGTCGACTGGGTTCATGGCCACACCGCGGGTTTGTGGGCGTACACCCTTCCAACGGTTACGACCGGCCTTACCGATCTTCACGAGTTCGTGCTCAGCGTTACCAACTTCACCAACGGTTGCGCGGCAATCGATTGGAACGCGGCGCATTTCGGTGGATGGCATACGCAGTGTTGCGAATTCGCCATCTTTAGCAACCAGCTGAACTGCCATGCCTGCAGAGCGAGCAATCTTGCCGCCCTGACCGGGACGGAGTTCCACGTTGTGGATCACGGTACCGACCGGGATGTAACGCATTGGAAGTGCGTTACCGGGCTTGATGTCTGCGTTTTGTCCGCTCGACACGTGTGTGCCGACTTCAAGACCCTTTGGCGCGAGGATGTACGACTTCACACCGTCTTCGTAATGAAGAAGTGCGATGCGACAGGTGCGGTTCGGGTCATATTCAATTGCAGCAACTTTGGCAGTGACGCCATCTTTGGTGCGCTTGAAGTCAACGAGACGGTACTGCTGCTTGTGTCCGCCACCCTTGTGACGTGCGGTCTTGCGACCGTATGCGTTACGGCCACCAGTGCGTGGCTTGGATGCGAGCAGGGTCTTCTCAGGAGTCGACTTCGTGATTTCTGCGAAATCAGAAACGGTCTGGAATCGACGACCAGCTGATGTGGGCTTGCGCTTACGAATAGCCATCTGTGCCTCAGTTCTCGAACAGCGGGATCTTGCTGCCCGCAGCCAGGGTGACCATCGCGCGCTTTGTAGCGGAGCGCTGTCCCAAACGGTTGGTGTTACGTGTGCGGCGGTACTTGCCTGCACGATTCAAGGTGTTCACCTTGACGACTTTGACGCCCCAGATTGCCTCGACTGCGTCGTGGATTTCTGGCTTGCTCGCATCTGGATGAACTTGGAACGTGTAAACGTCACGCTCCATGAGCGCGTAGCTCTTTTCCGACACGACTGGCGCGATGATGATGTCGCGAGGATCTTTCATCACTCACCGTCTTTCTGCTCAGTTGGCAACGTTGCCTGGGTGAAAACAACCCAGTCGTTGCACAGAACGTCGTACGCATTCAGCTCACCAGTGGTGATGCTCTGCACGTTCGGCAAGTTGGCGAATGACTTCTTCGCAACAACATCACCGGCTGCAAGAACAACAAGGATCTTGCCGTCAACACCAATTGCGTTGAGTGCGGCAACTGCTGACTTTGTGTTTGGCTTATCGAAGCCCCATTCGCTGACCACGACGACTTTGCCTTCGTTCTGACGATCGGACAATGCCGATGCCAGCGCGAGCTTGATCATCTTGCGGGGGGTGCGCTGCGTGTACTTACGGGGCTTCGGTCCGAGAGCGATACCGCCGCCGGAGAAATGCGGTGCACGGGTTGAACCCTGACGAGCGCTACCGGTGCCCTTTTGCTTGAACGGCTTCTTGCCACCACCAGAAACTTCAGCACGAGTCTTGGTGCTCTGCGTGCCTGCACGACGGTGTGCGAGTTGTGCGGTTACTACTTGGTGCATCACCGGCACGTTCGGCTGCACGCCGAAAACCGATGCTGCGAGTTCCACTTTTCCGGAATCTTTTCCGGCGGGTGTCTTCACTGCTACTGATGCCATGTTCACTTACCCTTCACCGCGTTGCGCACGATCACGACGCCACCGTTGGGACCAGGCACACTGCCTTTTACCAACAAAAGGCCACGCTCGAGATCTGCTTGAACAACTTCAAGATTGAGAGTGGTTACTTGCTCGTGTCCCATGTGTCCTGCCATACGCAGACCCTTGAACACGCGGCCTGGGAATGAGCACGAACCAATCGAGCCCGGTGCACGGTGATGCTTGTGGTTACCGTGACTTGCGCCTTGACCACTGAAGTTGTGACGCTTCATTCCACCTGCGAATCCCTTACCGCGACTCACTGCAGTGACATCAACGAGTTCACCTGCAGCGAGTGTGTCAACGGCGATCTCTTGACCAACGCTGAAACCATCAACTGAGTCGAGACGGAGTTCAACAAGACGCTTGCCTGGCGCAACGCCGGCCTTATCAAAGTGACCAGCCTCAGGCTTGGTGAGCTTGTTCGCGTCTTTCTGGCCGTAGGTGACTTGCACCGCGGCGTAACCATCACTCTCATTTGTCTTTACTTGCACTACTCGGGCCGGCTCAACACGCAGCACGGTTACCGGGACAACACGGTTGTCCTCGGCCCACACTTGTGTCATGCCGACCTTTTCGCCGACGATCGCTTTTTGTGCCATGGCGGCAGCCCTTTTTCTTGTAGTTCCTTCACGCAAATGCTCCGCGCGGCAAGCCGGCGGAGCACTTCGATTCGGTTTTGCCGTGAGGTACCCATTTCTGGGCGCACACGGACGTCGGTTACTGACTAAAACTGCGGAGTTCCGGGAGACCCCGAAACGCACAAGGTTTTCAAGGCTACAAGTTCGGGGGAACCCGCACAAATGCGGGTTTTGGGGGCCCTAGACGCCTAGCCAGGGCTACCCCGCTGGGGGTAAATTGGGGCCGTGGGCGCCGTCATCGCGGTTCCTCCGTCCACCCAATATTGAGCACTTCCCCGCAAAAA
>CAZXAX010000020.1:0-28567 GCA_964638795.1 uncultured Bifidobacterium sp.
CTGACCCTTATTGGCACCCTGATTCTTGCGCTCACTTATGTGGGTAACGAGCAGGACAATGCCGGTTGGAAGTGCTTCGGCGCAGTGGCAATTGGTTTGGTACTCGCACAACTTGTGAGCCGCCTTACCGAGTACTACACAGGCACTCACTTCTCCCCCGTTAAGGAAATTGCCGCCTCTGCAGAAACTGGTCCAGCCACCGTTGTGCTCTCTGGTACTTCAGCTGGTCTTGAGAGCTCGGTGTATGCAGTTGTTTCAATTGCAGTTGCCATCGGTGTTGCTCTGGCTCTCGGCGACGGCAACCTGACTTTCTCGCTCTACCTGGTCGCACTTTGCGGCATGGGCATGCTCGCCACCACTGGTGTGATCGTGTCCGAGGACACTTTTGGCCCTGTGTCAGACAACGCCGCTGGCATTGCGGAGATGTCGGGCGAGTTCCACGGCGAACCACAAAAGATCATGGTTGCGCTCGACGCTGTGGGTAACACCACAAAGGCAGTGACCAAGGGCTTTGCAATTGGCTCAGCTGTGATTGCTGCAGTTGCGCTGTTCGCCTCATTCATCGAAACTGCTGGTGCAGAGCTCGGTGTTGTTGCTGACAACTTGAAAGACGGAGTCTTCAAGGCGCCAGAACTTGCGATCAACGTTGCCGATCCAAAGGTGTTCATTGGACTCCTCATCGGTGGCGCCGTACCGTTCCTCTTCTCTGCACTTGCAATTCGTGCTGTGGGTCGTACCGCTGGAGTTGTCGTACAAGAAGTGCGAAACCAGTTTGCCGACGGTGGAATCATGGCTGGCACCAAAAAGCCCGACTACGCACCGGTAATTGACATCTGTACTGCTGCGTCGTTGCGTGAACTCACAACACCTGCACTACTTGCAGTGCTCACGCCTGTGATCATCGGATTCGGTATCGACTGGAAAGCACTTGGAGCATTCCTCGCAGCTGTGATTCTCACTGGCCAACTCATGGCGAACTACCTCAGCAATGCAGGTGGCGCTTGGGACAACTCCAAGAAGTACATCGAAGATGGTCACCATGGCGGCAAGGGTTCTGAGGCCCATAAGGCTGCAGTTATTGGCGACACAGTCGGCGACCCCTTCAAGGACACCGCCGGCCCAGCGCTCAACCCGCTGATCAAGGTGATGAACCTCGTTTCGTTGCTGGTGCTCCCAGCGATCATCTCGACTGCCGATGACAACGGTGCCCGTTATGCGATTGCAGGCGCCGCGCTTGTAGTGCTGATTGGCGCAATCATCTTCTCAAGCCGCAAGACAGAGGGCATCAAAGCCACTGCATAACGCCTAGTGTGAGCAATTGATGCTCGCATTATTCAACATTGAACAATGGCTGCAAGATGGGGGAATCTTCCTTCTTGCGGCCATTGTTTTTGCCGAGAGTGGATTGTTCTTCGGATTTTTTCTGCCTGGTGATTCGCTTCTATTCATCGCTGGTTTCTTAAGTTCCGAAACCGGTGGTGGTCACCTCCCCGCGTTACCAATCGTTGCACTGGTCACTGTTGTTGCGGCCATTGTTGGCGATCAGGTTGGTTACTGGTTTGGGGCCAAAGTCGGCCCAGCACTATTCGACAAACCTGAATCACGACTCTTCAAACCAGCACACGTGCAACGCGCCCACACATTTCTTGAAAAGTACGGGCCACGCACCATCGTGCTCGCTCGCTTTGTGCCAATCGTGCGCACATTTGCGCCGATTGTTGCTGGTGTCGGCAAAATGAATTACCGCACGTTCATTGCCTACAACATTGCCGGTGGAATTCTTTGGGGTGCAGGTGTTACTTCCCTCGGGTACTTCCTCGGTGAAATTGATTTTGTAAAAGAGAACATTGAGATCGCGATCATCGCAATCGTTTTCGTCTCCGTTCTACCCGTCGTATTCGAACTTTGGAAACACCGCCGTGAAGTGGCTGAAGCAGTTGATGAGTTGACCTGATGGTTAAGTATCTGAGCCTTGACTGGATTGACTCACTTTCTGCGGTCGTTGCTGCCGATGACAACCTGAAGCAACACGCGTCGGGGCTCAATGTGGGAATCACCCAGGTGGTCACTGACTGCCCAGACGGCACCGTGACCTATCACCTTCAAGTTCGTGCTGGTGAGGTGGCCTTTGGCGTTGGCCCAGCCGATCCCGAGCATGTTCGCTTTGAACAGTCTTGGGATACCGCGGTCGGTGTCGCTACGGGCACGATTAATGCCCAAAATGCCTTTATCAGCGGGCAAATCCGGCTTTATGGGGACCGCATGCTCCTATTGGAGGCTCAGGGCGTCTTGGGCGCTCTGAACGGAGTTTTCGACCAAGTACGAGCCGATACTGATTACGGCGTCTGAGCGCCATTACAGCGCCTTTTAAGGCGCGACCAGCCGAAGCTGAATTAGATCAAGCCGAGGTCACGAACCGCGTCGCGCTCGCCCTCGAGCTCGGCCACGGACTTGTCAATTCGATCGCGACTGAAAGCGTCAATCTCAAGATCCTGAACGATCTCGTACTGGCCATCGGTGCACACGCAAGGGAACGATGAGATCAGACCCTCAGGCACGCCGTAGCTGCCATCGGAAGGCACCGCCATCGATACCCAGGTGTCAGGCGCGGTGCCCAGCACCCAGTCATGAATGTGGTCGATTGCCGCATTAGCCGCAGACGCAGCAGACGAGAGACCGCGTGCTTTGATGATTGCTGCACCACGCTGAGCAACTGTCGGGATGAAATCGTTTTCAATCCATGCCTGATCGTTCACTGCCGCTGCAGCGTTCTTGCCATCAACTGCACAGTGGAACAGGTCTGGATATTGACTAGCCGAGTGGTTGCCCCAGATGGTCATCTTCTTCACCGCAGTTACGGGCTTATTCAACTTCTGGGCAATTTGGGTAACCGCACGATTGTGATCAAGGCGGGTCATGGCCGTGAATTGGCGTGGATCAATGCCTTTTGCATTACTCATTGCAATTAGCGCGTTTGTGTTTGCTGGATTGCCTACAACCAAGACCTTGATGTTCTTTTTCGCCGAGCGGGCAATCGCCTCACCTTGGGGTTTGAAGATTCCACCGTTGGCGCTTAGAAGATCGGCGCGCTCCATGCCATCTTTGCGGGGCATTGCTCCAACGAGAAGTGCTACATCGGCATCACCAAATGCAACGTTCGGGTCATCGCTCATCTCGACACCTGCAAGCAATGGGAACGCGCAGTCATCGAGTTCCATCTTCACTCCACCGAGGGCACCAAGTGCTGGAGTCACTTCTAGAAGCTGCAAAATGACCGGGGTGTCCGGTCCGAGCATCGCACCTGAGGCGATTCGGAATAGGAGGCTGTAACCAATTTGGCCAGCCGCGCCAGTAACTGCAACACGTACGGGGGTAGTCATGGACTTAAGCGTATTTGGCTTGGCCCTTCCCTGCCTAGCCCACAGCCAGAATCAGCCGCCAGTGGTCGTAGTTGTCGGCGCCGACGTTGTGGTTGATGAACCAGCGAGCAGGTTTAAAGCCACAAATTTGTTGATCGCATCGGCATAAACCTTCTTCATGTTGTCACCTAGGTGCACGCCATCGCTGGAGAGCCCAGAACTGCTCTCATCAGCGATCTTGAACCAATCAAGCACCTTTACGTTCGGGTACTTAGCGGGCATTGCCCGGATTAATTCGTTTGTTGAGTCCTGCCAACCGCGCTCGGGTACATGGATCGTGAGCAGAACAACAAGGCGAACATCGGCAAGTGGTTTGACCAACGCGTCCAGTGTCTCTTGGTCGGTGCCGTTGTTGGTTCCAAGGTGTACCACCACGACAGACCCCAGACGCTTAATGGCCCCTAGATAGGCAGTGATTTCCACGCCACCCAAGAATTGTCGATTCACTTTTGCATCAACAGTGAATCCGAATTCGGCGAGTTGGCTTGCTGCTCCAGCCATCACTGAATCACCAATTGCAAGTTTGTCAATTGCTTCTTTGTTGATTGTTGTGGTGGTCTCGCCTGGTGTGGTCGAAGATCCACCTTCAACGGTGGTTGTTGGCCCAACAGAAGTTATGTCATCTTCGCTTTCTTTGATACCTGCTTCAATTCCCGTCACCTTCACTTTGGCAGTTGCAAGTGACGCAATTGAATATGCGAAAGCGAGACAAACAACCAATCCTGCACTGAGAACTACACGCCTTGCAGCTAGGTCGTGCGACATGGTGTCACGGAGGCGTTCAAGCGCTGAGCCAAACTCACGCCGACGCACTGGCATTTCAATGAAACGGTACGAGGCCTCCGTGATTGCCAGCGAAACGATCAACAAGGTGACGAACTCAGCAATTGACAAAGGCTTGCCAGCCAGCTTGCGATAGAACTGGAAAATCGGCCAGTGATACAAATACAAACCGTACGAACGCTGCCCGAGATACACCAACACTCGATTACCAATCACCTTGTGACCAAGGAGAGTCTCTGGATGGGTGACTGCGGCAATCGCGATCACAGTCGCAAGACCAACAATTAGAAATCCACCGCGGAACAAAAGGTCATATCCGCGGGTGCCTTCGGGTCCGCCTTCGACCACGAGTCGAAATTGCCACATGAACACTGCGAGCAAGCCCAGTGCAATAACGCCTGCTATGTCGAAAGCTCGTCCTGAATTACGAGCGCGCGAGCGCGCAATGGTCCAAGGCTGCCAAAACATTGCGAGTGCAGCACCAAGCAAGATTCCTGAGAATCGACTGAAAGAACCGAGATAGAGAAAATCGATTCGTGAAACATTGCGACCGAACAGCGAAAAATACTGCTCGGGATTCGGATCTCCGTTGGGAGTCGATAGCGGACCACTTCTGTAAAAAAAGGCAGTGAAGGCAGAGATGAAAACTGCGCTACCAATGAGCCACAGGCCAACACGTGGCAGGTATTTACGACCCGCAAGCACAGCAAACATCACGAGCGGCCAGATCAGGTAGAACTGCTCCTCGACCGCGAGCGACCAAAGGTGACGCAATGGAACGAACGCTGTGGATGAGAAATACGAAGTGCCTGTGATCGCCTGGAACCAGTTCGAGACATAAGTGGCTCCCGCAACCACATCACCTCGCAAAGCACCGACTTCGTCGTGGTTAAACAACGACGTGTACAGAGTGACTCCTACAAGCATCGTGATCAGTGCTGGCAGAAGACGCTTTGCCCGACGACGCCAAAAATCTCGCAGACTCACGCCGCCAGTGCGCTGTCGCTCGGCAATGAGCAACATCGTGATCAGGTATCCACTGATCACAAAGAAAACTTCTACGCCAAGAAATCCGGCCCCAAGCCAATTGTGATTGGCGTGATACACAATCACTGCGAGTACAGCGATCGCCCGCAACCCATCAAGGCCCGGAAAGTAAGGAATTCGAAGTCGTGCCTCGGTTGAGTCGTTCACGACAGCGGCAACCCCAAGTTGGCGTACACCTCGCGCGTGGCTGTCGAACGATTCATTGTGTAGAAGTGAAGGCCCGGAGCACCACCAGCGAGAAGCTCGGCGCACAATTCGGTAGCTGCGGCCACGCCGATTCTTTGTACTTCTTCGCCATCAGCGGCGGCCAGCTTTTCCTCTAACCACTTTGGAAACACAGCACCAGACAATTCGGCCATGCGTTTTACCTGTGCGTTATTCGTAACTGGCATGATCCCAGGAACAATCGGCTTGTCAACACCAAGAGCTTTTAGTTCGTCAACCATTGTGAAGTAGTGGTGTGCTTCAAAGAAGAACTGGGTGATCGCAAAATCAGCAGCGGATAGTTTTGCTGCGAGGTGTCGCCGATCGCTGACTCGCGATTCTGATTTCGGATGACACTCAGGGTGTGCTGCCACACCGATACTGAAACTTCCGCGCTCAGCAATCTGTTCAACGAGCTCAATCGCGTGTTGGTAATCAGATGGTTTGCGATCCATTGGATCTGCCGGTTGGTCACCACCGAGAGCAAGAATATTCTCGACACCAACACCTTCGTACTGATCAAGTATCTCGTCAATCTCATTGCGCCTGTGCCCGACACAAGTGAGGTGTGCCATCGGCGTGATGGACGACTCCTTACGGATGCGAGCCACTAGATCGTGTGTGAGACTCCGAGTCGTGCCCCCTGCTCCATAAGTAATTGATACGAAACTTGGTGACAACGGTGCGAGTTCGGCGATGGTTTGCTCAAGGACAACAGTGGCGGCATCAGTCTTGGGTGGAAAGAACTCAAATGAGAAAGTTCTCCCAGCATTAAGAAGGTCTGCGATACGAGCCATGGCTTGGTAAAGGTTAGGTCAAAGACCCTCACCGTGACCTGCGCGTAAATCAGTGTCTGAAATGTCTGGTGCCCGTGAAGACCATTGCAATGCCGTGTTCGTTGGCGGCCTCGATGGATTCCGCATCGCGAACTGAGCCACCAGGCTGAATCACTGCCGTCACGCCAGCGGCTGCAAGGGTGTCGATTGAATCACGGAACGGGAAGAATGCATCAGAGGCGCAGACCGAACCTGAGGCTCTTTCACCCGCACGGTTGATTGCGATGCGAACCGCATCCACACGATTTGTTTGCCCACCACCTAGCCCCACGGCCACTGAGTCATTCGCCAACGTGATCGCATTAGACCAGACTGAGGCACAAACCTTCCATGCGAGGTCAAGAGCTTCCCACTCTTGTGTAGTTGGCTCACGCTTAGTAACAACTTCAAATGAACTGCGTTGTTCATTCACCGGATCTGTTGTCTGCACGAGCACTCCACCGTCAATGCTGCGCACCGAGAGTGGAAGTTGGTTATAGGGAGCAGGTGCCACCAGTACTCGCAACGCGGGCTTCTTTCTCAAAACTTCCAACGCTTCGGCGCTGTAAGAAGGCGCAATAACAACTTCTGTGAACACTTGCGAGATTGCATTTGCGGTATTGGAATCCACTTCGCGGTTTAGTGCAACGATGCCTCCAAAGGCACTTACTGGATCAGCATCAAATGCATTTTGGTAAGCGTCCAACGCTGAACTAGCAAACGCCACGCCACACGGATTTGCGTGCTTGATGATTACAGCTGCCGGTTGAACAAACTTGTGCACCAACTGCCAAGCAGCTTCGCCATCAAGCACATTGAGATACGACATTTCTTTGCCGTTTAACTGCTCTGCCTTGTCCCACCAGCTCTGTGCGCCTGCCACCGTGTATCGAGCACCCGCTTGATGTGGATTTTCACCGTAACGCAAGGTTGCAGATTTCGCAGCCACAAGAGTCAGGGTCTGTGGCATTTCTTCGTCATCGGTCATCCAGCGTGCCACTTCGGCGTCGTACGCAGCTGTGGTCACAAACGCCTTGCGGGCAAGCTCGCGTCGCAGATCAAGATCAAACTGGTCGTCGCGGATCGCATCAACCACACGTTGATAGTCGGCAGGATCGACAACCACGCCCACATGCGCATGATTTTTTGCTGCGGCACGAACCATTGCGGGCCCACCAACATCAATCAGTTCAATTGAAGGTTTCGTGTTAAACGGATAGAGATTCACCACAACGAGCGATATCGGTTCAATGCCGTGCTTCTCAAGGTCGGCACGATGCTCTGGATCTGCCACATCGGCGAGGATTCCACCGTGCACCTTTGGATGCAAAGTGACCACACGGTGTCCAAGAATCGCCGGGTAACCGGTTACATCGGCAACATCGGCGACGGGCATTCCTGCTTCAGCAATTGCCTTTGCAGTTCCACCACTGGAGAGAAGATCCCAGCCCAGTTCATGGAGGCCTTTGGCGAGTTCCACCACTCCTGTCTTGTCAAATACCGACAGCAGTGCACGGGGCATTGCATCTCCTTCAGATCAGATTGAAGACCAATTTACTCTCGGTCATCTTTAGCCTCGCACTGAATTTGCTCACTAAAGGAGTATCTTTTCATTTTGTGAACGAGCGTTCTGGGTGGACTTTCCTCAGTAACCACGCGCACGTTCTGGTGTGTCTCGCGCGCGATCCTGACCTGCGTGAAAGCGAGATCGCAGATCTTGTCGGCATCACCGAACGCACAACCAGGGGAATCATCGCCGACCTCGAAGAGGCCGGAGTGCTCAGCATCACGAAGGTCGGGCGCCGTAACACCTACGCCATCAATCGCAAAGCTCGACTGCGGCACCCCTTGGAAGGCAATAAGACTGTGGGCGACTTGTTGAGATCCGTCGCCAAATGATTTCTTAACATAGGTATTTGTTTTCCTGTAATTAAGTTCCTATATTTAATGACCGTGTCGGTCTGGGATCTCGTACATCTAAATCTCACCTCACCTGCTGTACTTGCGTTCGCATTGGGGGCCATTGCAGTTGTTATTGGGACTGACCTGCGATTCTCCGAACAGATCAGCGCCTTCTTGTCTTCTTATCTCTTATTCGCCATCGGTTTCAAAGGTGGAATCCGGCTCCGCGAAGCAGACATAGACGACCTGTGGAGGCCAACCCTCATCGTCGTTGCTCTTGGTGTTGCTATTCCGTTGATCGCTTATGTGGTCGCGCGACGATTCGTAAAGCTCAATATCTCGGATGCAGCAGGAATCGCCGCCCACTACGGATCCGTCTCTGCTGTCACTTTTACTGCAGCAGAAAGTTTCAATCGTGCAGCAGGCAAACTGGACGAAGAGTTTCTTCCAGCACTTGTTGCTTTGATGGAAATCCCTGGCATCATCGTGGCCCTGATCATCGCCAGTCGTTTGACCACACGCGCCCCAATCGGCACCGCACTTCGAGAGGTCGTCAGTGGCAAGAGCATCGTCTTGTTGGTTGGTGGCCTCGTGATCGGTGGTGTTGCCGCAGCCGAAACACTAAATCCAGTAAAGCCACTATTCATTGACCTTTTCACTGGCTTTCTTGTTCTGTTTCTCCTCGATCTAGGCGCCACAGCAGGTCGACGATTCGGAGATCTGCGCCATTACGGAATCAGATTGGTGGTTTTCGCAATTGGAATTCCGTTGGTCTTTGGATCACTTGCCACTCTCGTTGGCGTTGTCGCCGACATGTCAACTGGTGGTGCAGCAGTGATCGGCGCGATGGCTGCAAGCGCTAGTTACATTGCCGCACCAGCGGCCGTTCGCGTCGGGATTCCGCAAGCCAACCTTGGCGTCTGTCTTGGCGCGTCACTGGCCGTGACTTTTCCGTTCAACCTGGTGATTGGGATTCCGCTGTACAGCGAGATCGCCGTGTTGGTCTCCTAGCGGAGACCCGCCACGATCTCTGCCATCAACGAACCAGCTTCGGTGGGGTTGAGTCCAACCTTCACACCGGCGGCACGAAGAGCGTCCATCTTGCCTTGGGCAGTTCCTTTGCCACCTGACACGATTGCGCCGGCGTGACCCATCTTCTTTCCTGCTGGAGCTGTTACTCCCGCGATGTAAGCACTCATCGGCTTGGTCACGTTCTTCTTGATGAACTCAGCTGCTTCTTCTTCAGCTGAACCACCGATTTCTCCGATCATGATGATCGCGTGGGTCTCAGGGTCCTTTTCGAATTCAGCGAGACAATCGACAAACGAGGTTCCAGGTACGGGGTCGCCGCCGATACCGACACAAGTGCTGACACCGATGCCCTTTTGCTTCAGCTCATAAAGCGCCTGATAGGTCAGTGTTCCAGAACGCGACACAATGCCGACATTGGGTCCCTTTGCAGATGGAAGCTCGGCGATCTCGCCAGCAGTAATGCCGATGTTGCACTTACCGGGGCTGATGATTCCAGGGCAGTTGGGGCCGAGTAAACGGGTGCCGGGAAAATCGCGCTGCAACGTGTTGAACACGCGCGCTTCATCTTGGGCTGGGATGCCCTCAGTGATGCACACAATAAACCGCACGCCCGCCATGGCTGCTTCGAGAATTGCTGCAGACGCCGCTTTTGGCGGCACAGCGATGAACGAGGCGTCAGCACCCGTTGCCTTCACTGCATCGGCTACTGAATCGAACACGGGAATGCCTTCTACGTCTTGGCCACCCTTGCCTGGTGTTACACCACCAACAACTTGCGTTCCATAAGCGCGATTACGAAGGCCATGAAATTTGCCCTGTCCTCCGGTCAGACCTTGAACAATGACCTTGGTGTTTTCGTTAACAAAAATTGCCATGTCGAGTGTTCCTTACTTCTTCGCCAACTCGACAGCTGCTTTAGCTGCTTCGAGCATGGTTGGTTTGCTTGTCAGTTTTGATTCGGGAATGCCTGCGTTCTTCAAGATCTCGCGACCCTCTTCGGCATTGGTGCCGTCAAGACGAATCACGATTGGGGCACGGAGATCAACACGGCTAAGCGCTTCAACGATTCCCTTAGCTACTTCTTCGCCGCGTGTAATGCCGCCGAAGATGTTGATGAAGATGCTCTTCACGTTCTTGTCGAAGTTAATGACCTCAAGTGCACCAGCCATCTGATCTGCGTTTGCACCGCCACCGATGTCAAGGAAGTTGGCAGCTGTGCCACCAACTTGGTTCACCACGTCGAGCGTGCTCATCGCGAGGCCAGCACCGTTGGCAATGATTCCCACCGTGCCATCCAAACCGATGTACTGAAGATCCTTTTCACGCGCTAGTTGCTCGCGAGCATCGAGTTCTTCAGTGACTCGGTACTCGTCCCACTCTGGATGACGGAACGCAGCGTTGTTATCGAGCGAGACCTTGGCATCAAGCGCATGCACTTCACCAGTTGGCTTAAGGATCAATGGGTTGATCTCAGCAAGATCACAATCACCTTCGGTGAAGCAGCGATAAAGCTTCACAAGAATCGATGCCACACCGTCTTGTGCCTTTGCCGGGATCTTTGCATCCACCGCTGCCTTTTTGGCGGTGGCCTCATCCAACCCAGTGACGGGATTGATGTGCAGTTTGACGATTGCATCGGGATCGCGCTCGGCAACTTCCTCAATGTCAACGCCACCTTGAGCAGACAACATCAAAAGGTGCTGCTTTGCTGCACGATCAAGAGTGAACGACGCGTAGTACTCCTCGTCGATGTCCGATGCGTGTTCGATCCATACGCGCTTCACCACGTGGCCCTTGATGTCCATGCCAAGAATGTTTCCTGCGTGCAAGCGAACCTCATCGGCGTTGTTTGCGAGCTTGATGCCGCCGGCCTTACCGCGACCACCAACTTGAACCTGAGCTTTCACAACGACTGGATATCCGGCACCTTCAGCAACCTTTACGGATTCCTCCACGGTGTCAGCAGGCCCACCAGGCGAAACCGGGATGTCAAAACGGGCGAAGTATTGCTTGCCCTGATACTCAAAAAGGTCCACTTACTTATCCTTCCTTCGTGTCGAGAGCACTCTCGAGCCACTCACTGATGGCCCGCAGCGATGAGCCCGGGCCGAAAACTTCTGAGACACCCTGCTCGCGCAACTTGCGCGCATCGGCATCAGGGATCACTCCACCACCAAAGACGAGAATCTCATCCAAACCGCGGGCTTTGAGTTCTTCCATCACCCTCGGAAACAGGGTCAGGTGAGCACCAGACAACAAAGACAGCCCCACGGCGTCTACGTCCTCCTGCAGCGCCGCTTCAGCTATCTGTTCAGGAGTCTGATGGAGTCCGGTGTAGATCACCTCAAATCCATGGTCGCGAAGGGCTCGGGTGATTGTCTTGGCACCACGGTCGTGTCCATCTAGACCCGGCTTTGCCACCACTACTCGGTACGTACGCTTCACGAATGTAAGACACTAGGTGCCTCAGGTGGAGGCGTACTAACTGAAATCTCCTGCCACACTGAAGGGGTGCAAAGGCAGAACCCCCGACCATTCCGATTCAAGTCCCCCTTGGCGCGCGCCGTTATGCCAGTGCTGGCGGGGATCCTCTTTTTTGCCGCGATGTTTGGGCTGACCTGGCTGGTTGCGGCATACATCTCAGACCGGGGCGAGAACATCACAAATCTCGGCGATCCCATTTTCAAGATCGGCTCGGTGGACCGTTGGGCTGAATCGGTGGCCGAGGATGGCCCAATCATTTACCCGGACCTGCGGGACCCTGAAGGCACTCGCGCAATCGTGGTCGATCACCAAGGCGACGACCCCGCCACGGGTTGGCGTGTCTTCTACACCTACCCCGCTGACCGAGACTCAACCTGCCAAGTAGAACAGCGTGAACGGACTCGAACCTTCACCGATTGTGATGGCCGTGAACTCGACATCGAGGATTTGAAGCGCCCCTTGGATGTGCGACCAATTGTTGAGAATCGAAAGACTCTCTACATCGACTTGCGTCAGGATCCGACGCCGTAGTTCGGAATCGCGTCAATCAGGCGAGCGGCGAATTCCTCGCTGTGTTCTGCGAGTTTGCCGCGATGAATAGTTAATCCTCCAAGTACCTCAGCACCACGTCCCGAGACCGCAATGGTCATCTTGTCGAGGGTTGAACCTGAGTTCAGTGCGTATGTGCAAAACACTGCGGCTTTCTTGCCGCGCATGACAGGAAGATTGTTGATGTTCCCAATACCAAACGGTGCCTGACCAACTACGAAGAGTCCGTGCACCCAAGTACCAACTACAACAAGATCCGCTTCTTGGATCGCAGCATGGTTTGGCTTCTTAACAGGATCAAGGCCCGTGATCTGCCAGTTTTCCTGCTGCAGGTTGGTCGCGATCGCTTCTGCTGCTTTCCACGTGTTTCCGGTGAGACTCTCAACGAGAATTGCTGCCTTCATATTGACCAATCTAGAGCGAGTGACACTGGCTCAACGTTTTCAGTTAGTTCAGTTTTTCCAACGGCGCCCATGTAAGCATCAGGTGCTTTGTACCGGCATCGACGAATCTGATGGTGACTTCGGCGTTGTCGCCAACGCCCTTGATATCGATAATTACACCTTCACCAAATGTGGCATGCCTAACGTCATCGCCAACCCGTAGGCCGAGCTCTTGCGAATTGGAGGGTTTGGGGGTCCGCAGTGCAGCGTTCACTTTGCGCTCGCGACTGCGCTCCCATGAATTGTCTGGGCTTTCGTCGTCGCGGCGGCGGTACTCAGGCACTCGACCCATGGCCCAATCGGTGCGCGCACGGTAACTGGCGCGATCTGAATCAATTGAGGAATCAACGTTGCCTTGGCGGTCAAACAATTCCTTTGGAACCTCATCCAGAAAGCGCGATGGAGGGTTGTACTGAGACTGGCCAAACAGTGAGCGGGTCCACGCATGCGTCACGCAAAGGCGTTCGCGCGCACGTGTAATTCCGACATAAGCGAGACGGCGTTCCTCTTCGAGTTCGGTTGGCTCCATGAGAGTACGTGAGTGTGGAAAAACGCCATCTTCCATTCCCACGATGAAAACGACTGGGAATTCAAGACCCTTTGCTGCGTGCATGGTCATGAGCATCACGCGGTTATCAGCATCGATGTCATCTGTGTCAGCCACCAAGGCCACCTGTTCCAGGAACTCGTCAATCCGTGCGTACTCCTGGGCGGCCCCAATTAGTTCCTGCAGGTTCTCAATCCGACCCGCGGCTTCAATGGTTTCTTCTGCTTCAAGTTCTTTTATGTAACCCGTTGCTTCGAGAATCTGCCTTATCACTTCTGCGGGGGGTTCGTCCTGGCAGTCAGCCAACGAATCGATGACTTCCAAAAATGCAGCGATGCCCTTTACGGCTGGACCACTGACACCAGCATCTTTTGCCCGGCGCATTGACTCAACAAAACCAATTCCGTTCGTGAAAGCAAAAGCATCCAATTTGCGAATTGAGGTGTCACCGATGCCACGTTTGGGCACATTCAAAACTCGTTTAACACTCATTTCATCCAACGGATTAACTACCGCACGCAAGTAGGCAATCACATCTTTGACTTCACGACGGTCATAGAACTTTGTGCCACCAATGATCTTGTACGGGATGCCGTAGTGCATTAGCTGCTCTTCAACTACTCGGCTTTGGGCATTGGCTCGATAAAACACAGCCATCTCACGCCACTGCCGTGCATCTGCTTCGTGTTGTTCCTTGAGCTGTGATGCGACAAATCTCGCTTCGTCATATTCATCACTTGCGTAGTAGCGAAGGATGCGATCACCGCCACCTTTGTCCGTCCACAGATGTTTTGGCTGACGGCCCACATTGTGCGAGATCACGGCATTGGCGGCATCAAGAATGTTTTGCGTGCTGCGGTAGTTCTGCGCAAGAACAATCGTGGTGGTGCGTCCGCCGAATGCTCGGCTGAAGTCGTCAAGATTTCGTGTATCAGCACCACGAAATGCGTAAACAGACTGGTCTTGATCCCCGACTATGCACACGTTGCCGTGAACACCAGCGAGCATGAGGATGATCTCGTTTTGTGCAACGTTTGTGTCCTGGTATTCATCAACAAGGATGTGCTGAAAGCGATCACGGTATGACTCCAGCACATCAGGAAAATCGGCGAAAAGCTTCACGGTGAAAGTAAGCAAATCGTCAAAGTCCATCGCACCCGCGGTCTGCATGCGTCGCTGGTAGTCGGAATATATTTCAGCGATCTTTTCGTAAGCGGGATTACTCACATCAAGAGCAGATGCCCGATGCGGGGTTATGAGTTCGTTTTTCCAAAGACTGATCCGCGACTGCACCTGCTTGGCTGGAAATCGCTTGGGATCAAGATCAAAATCGCGAATCACGTTCGTTATGAGTCGCTTGGAATCGTCTGAGTCATAAATTGAAAAGTTCCGGGGAAAGCCAAGGCGCTCAGCGTTGGCTCGCAAGATCCGCACACAGGCTGCATGGAAAGTGCTCACCCACATCTGCTTGCCACCCGGACCAACAAGGTCGATAACGCGATGACGCATCTCATCAGCTGCTTTGTTGGTGAACGTGATCGCCAAGATCTGCATCGGATTAACCCCTGAATCAATCAGGTGAGCAATGCGATGCGTGAGCACTCGGGTCTTGCCTGATCCAGCACCAGCAACAACGACCAAGGGCCCACCACGGTGGACTACTGCGTCATATTGGTCAGGGTTGAGTCCTGAGAGATCGAGTGAAGTCACTTGTTAGGAAGTATGCGCACCGGCAGTTGGCGTGGGCCACGGATTTGGCCATGGCTCCACTTAACACCAGCGGTGTCAGAGAGTTCGAAGTTCGGGTAACGCTTCAAGAACTCTTCAACGGCGATCGTCAGCTCAAGGCGAGCGAGGTTTGAACCCATGCAACGATGAATTCCAAGCCCAAATGCTGAGTGGCGATTCTCTTCGCGGTCAATGATGACCTTGTCGGCATCGACAAATTCTTTTGGATCACGATTGGCAGCCGGGAACGGCAACAACACCCAGTCCTCGGCCTTCATCGGACAGCCATGGAAGTCGATGTCTTCTTTCACCAATCGCGCCATCGTTACTGGCGCGTAAGCACGGAGAAATTCTTCAATCGCGGTCGGCATCAACTCGGGTTCACGCACGAGTCGCTCGCGGTCAGCGGGCGTGGTGGCAAGGTGCCAAATGCTTGAGCCAATGGCTGACCATGTTGTGTCAATGCCCGCAAGGAGCAACAAAACAATGCTTCCCGCCACATGGCGCATCGACAACGGCTGGTCGTAGATGGTGGCGTTCAGAAGAAATGAGGTCAGATCTTCACGTGGGTTTGCCTGATGTTCCTCAATTTGCACCGTGATGTAATCAAACAACCGATCAAACTTTGGCTGGCGCACATGTACGGGCTCGTCCACGCCTTCAAGTACATCGTGCACAAACTTGCGGAACAGATCACTGTCCTCAAGTGGGAAGCCAAGCATCCGGGCAATCACATTGACTGGAATGTGCTGGGCGTAATCCACAGCAGCATCAATAACTTCTTGGCCTTCCACACTGTCAAGTAGTTCGTTGCACAGTGCGCGAACATCACCCTCCCATGCGGCGATCTTCTTTGGTGCAAAAGCTGGAAGCATTACACGCCGAGCATCATGGTGGAACGGCGGATCACTGGAGATCGGAGGAGCGGTACCAATGGGTGCCGGTGGCATGTCTGGCGCCAAACTCGGCTTCATTCTCGACACAACTACGGATCGGCTTGTGAAGCGATCGGTGTCATAGGCGATTTCTGAAACATACTCATGAGTGACGGGAAGCCACGTGCCGCCATATCGCGTGGTATGTGCAACGGGACACTTCTCGCGCATCTCATCCCACAAAGCATGTGCATTCTCGTTGTATGCAGGATTCGCGTGATCGAAGTCGGTCATCCAATCAGTGACCGGACCGTAGACCTCGTTCAAATAAGTTTCTAGATCTTTAATGTCAGCCATGTCAGTCCTCAATCACAATTGCGTATTCCGGGCAGTTCTTTTCAGCGAGACGCGCCTTAGCTTCGAGCCCAGCTGGCACGACGCCGTCGTTAAGCACAAAGGCGGTGCCGAGATCGTCAACATCAAATAGTTCTGGTGCCAGCGCGTAGCAACGGTTATGACCCTGGCATTTAGACGTGTCGACTCTGACGCGCATTGGAACCCCACTTCATTTCTCAATGAAGTCTAGGGAGCAAATGGCGTGACAACGACAGCGGTCAGTGCAACTTTTCGCGGAGAAAGCCAAGCACCTGCTGCACCGAAGGCTCATGGCGTTGCTCAGTTAGAACCGAATGGTCCCGCTTCGTGGTGGAAGGAAGTTCCACCGCCACGAATGCGTCTCCAAGAATTTCGCGCAAAGTGGAAAAACGATCTCCGACCAGCGAATCCTGGTCAAAACGCAGGCCCAGAACTTGGCACCCCGCCGCGGCGCGCTCCACTACGCGCTCGAGGTCTTGCTTGCTCAAATTGATGTCTGCAGCACGCGACTTACCGACCGAAAATGGAAGCGACGGCTGCGACAAAACTGGAGCCAGCATGATGTCGTCGACCATCATGCCAAGGGCGAATCCGCCGCTGAAGCACATGCCTACTGCCCCTATACCTTTGCCCCCACATTCAGTGTGCAAAGTTGAGGCAAGGGCCCGCAACCATGAGATCACCGGAGAAGTTTTTCCCAAAGCCATAGTTGTGAACTCGCGTGAGATGCAGACCTTGGCCATTGACTTTGCGATGTAAGAGCCTGACGGCCCCCTACCCACTTCACCGACCAACAACGGCATCGCCACTGTGAAGCCACTATCAACAACTTCATTGGCGAATTTCTCAACGAGTGGTGTGATGCCCGGTATTTCGTGCACAACAACCACAAGTGGTCCGCTTCCTCGTCTGTAAACAGGATGTGTCACTCCTTCGTGAGTGAACTCACTTTGATGCCACCCTGAAAGAACTTGGTTGTTGGTGTTCACAAATCCCCCAATTTGATTATCTATACAGCTGGTGAAGTTTGTTGAGCGCAGTCTCAGCTAACGCTGGCACCGCATCACGGAACCATTCAACGCTGGAACCGTCATCACCCATCACGCCACCCGCGTAACGCGCGTAAACGCCTTCACAGATGACAGCAAGACGGAAATTTCCAAACGCTACGTAGTAGTCAACCTCTGAGACATCAAGTCCCGTGCGTTGCGCATATCGGTCAACCACGTGCTTGTAGGTAGGAAATCCGATCACGCCCGTCGGGTCATTCTCGCGAGTTGCTGGTTCGCCGGGTTCGGCCCAGTACACACCGAGATATCCAACATCAGCAAGTGGATCCCCCAACGTGCAGAGTTCCCAGTCCAACACTGCGGTAATGCTTCCGGTCTGGGTGTCCACGAGACAGTTACCAAAGCGATAGTCACCGTGAGCGATTCCATTTCCCTGTTGGCGTGGAATGTGCGCGGCGAGAATGCGTGCTACTTCTTCAATCGCTGGTATCTCGCGGCTCTTTGAGTTCTCCCACTGTGTCGACCACCGTTTGACTTGGCGTTCGACATAACCGTCGCGGCGTGCCAGATCTCCGAGTCCGACTGCGTCAACATCAACAGCGTGAAGTTCAGCAAGCACATCTACAAGATCATCAGCAGCAGCGGCGAGTACTGATTGTGGTAGCGACGCAGCTTTCTGCTGTGAATCGAGCACCTCACCATCCACCCAGGCCATCACATAGAAATGCGCATCGTTGACTTCGACATCGGTGCAGAGCCCAAGTGCCTTTGGCACAGGGACCCCTGTTTTGCCAACCGCGCTGATGAGTCTGTGTTCGCGCTCCATGTTGTGGGCGGTTGCGAGAATTTGCCCCATGGGTGGCCGGCGCAGAACAAACTTGGTGCCGTTTGCATCAACAACTTTGAAGGTCAAGTTCGAACGACCCCCAGCAATCAACGAGAAATCAAACGGTGCCTTGGCCCCTTCGATGTTGGCCTCAAGCCAACGGCTCACATTCTCAACGTTGATACCGCGCATCGTGACAACGGTAGACCAAGCCGCGTGGTCGTGTGTCAGCCCGGGCGGGCAGCACCAGAAACGTTGCGCCAGGTGACCGCTGAAACATTCACATAGCTTCCCGTTTGTGGCGAGTGAATCCACATGCCTTGTCCCAGATACATGCCGACATGGCCAATCCGCGGGCTGTAGTAGAAGATCAAGTCTCCAGGTTGGAGCTTGGAGATCATCTCGCTCGTCACGTTTCCAGCCGAGACGCTGAACAACTGTGGATTGCTCGCAAATTGACTTCGTGAATCGCTACCAATCCATGTGCCCCATGCATACATCGTGAAACCTGAGCAGTCGAAACCGCGTCCTTCACAGAATCGACAAACTTTGTCGTAAGGAACACCAAGTTGGGTGCAGCCGCGCGCGATCGCAGCTGCCGCTCTCGGTGACGCGGGTTCAAGTGGTTTACATCCAGAACGATCGCCATCCCACGACGGCAACGGACCTGTGTATTCAGCGTTTGACTCTTCAGTGCGTCGCGCTTGCTCAGCCGCCAATGCTTCTCCCAGTTCACGCTCGGCCTGCTCTTTTTTGGCACGGAACTCGGCGGTCAATTCATCAAGAGTTGATTGGCGTTGCTTCAACTGTTTCGCCACGCCTTGGGCGTAGTCCTGCTGGCGTTCAAGATCGAGACGCTGGTTGGTGACATCCAACACCAACGCATCAAGCTCGTCTGCTTGATTTGAACCAGCATTCATTGCGATACCGGTTAGATACTCCCGTTGCACCGACTGTGTGAGCCCGCCAGTGTCGGTGAGCAACGATGCGAGGCCATCGTTGCGTCCGCCATTCATGAACGCCTTGAGCGCTGACTGGCGCAGCTCATCACGCATCGCGTTGAGCTCGGACTCCTTCAGGGTCAACTCATCGATTTTGTCCTGAAGATCCGTGGACAGCGATTCGTACTCCGCCATGGTCTCGTCGTAGTCCGCACCGACTTGATACAGCTCGGCTTCCAAGCGCTCAAGTTCATCGGCGATTCGATTGACGTCCTCTTGGGTCGGAGCGGCGTTGACCACCGAGGTGGACATCCCGAGGCCAGCGACGAACAGGGTTGCTGCCACGAGCACCGCGCCGGTGGCGCGACGGGTCAGTCGAAGGGGTCTGGCTGACATGGGTTATAAGCCTAGGAGATGCCCCCGAAATCCAGCGGTCGGGCTAGAACCCCTGCCAAATAAGGGTTTCTACTCCCACTCAATGGTGCCAGGGGGCTTTGAGGTGACGTCATAGACCACCCGGTTCACCCCTGGGGTCTCGTTGATTATTCGACTCGCCATCTTCTCCAACAGGTCATACGGGAGCCTCGCCCAGTCAGCGGTCATGGCATCGTCTGAGGTCACGGCACGGATGATTATCGGGTGGCCATAGGTACGTTCGTCCCCCATCACCCCCACTGACCGGATGTCAGCAAGCACGGCGAAGGCTTGCCAGATCTCCCGCTCAAGACCAGCGTTCGCGATCTCCTCGCGCACGATCGCATCAGCCTGCTGCAAAAGACTGACCCGCTCAGGGGTCACTTCGCCGATGATTCGAACTCCGAGACCAGGCCCAGGGAACGGCTGGCGCCACACGATCTCATCGGGTAGACCCAGCTCCAGACCAACCTTGCGAACTTCATCCTTGAACAGGTGTCGTAATGGCTCTACGAGTTTGAGAGTCATGTCATCAGGAAGACCACCGACGTTGTGATGGCTTTTGATTACTGCAGCGGTTCCATCTGCGCCGCCACTTTCAATTACATCCGGATACAGGGTTCCCTGCACTAAAAATTCAGCATCAGTGATGCCGCCGGTGTTCTCTTCAAAGATGCGCACGAATAGCTCGCCGATAGCTTTCCGTTTTGCTTCGGGTTCAGTTACACCTTCAAGTTTTTCAAAGAATCGTGATCCAGCATCAACATGCACAAGCTCAATACCCATGTTGCGGCGGAAGGTTTCAACAACTTGATCGCTTTCACCTTTGCGCATGAGACCTGTGTCTACATACACACATGTCAGCTGCGAGCCGATTGCTTTGTGCACCAGTGCTGCTGCAACTGCTGAATCAACGCCACCTGAAAGACCACAGATCACCCGTGACTTTCCAACCTGTGCGCGCACCACTTCAACTTGGTCAGCGACGATGGACGACATGGTCCATGTTGCATCACACTTTGCGAGGTTGTGCAGGAAGTGTGTGATCAATTCAATGCCGAGTTCACTGTGCATCACCTCGGGGTGAAATTGCACTCCCCAAATTCGCTTGGCCGTATTCTCAATCACTGCCATCGGCGCATCCTGCGTGGAGGCAGTCGCTGTAAATCCATTTGGCACTCGCGTCACCGCGTCAAAGTGGCTCATCCAAACACTGATGTCACGATCAGTCTGCAAAAGATCTGACTTGGCGCCAGAAATCACACTCAGGTTCGTACGCCCGTATTCACCACGGCCGCCGCGTTCAACCTCACCACCAAGCTGTTGGGCAATCAACTGGGCCCCGTAGCAAATTCCAAGAATCGGAACACCGAGTTCATAGATCTCTGGGTCCAATTTTGGGGCACCTTCAACGTGGACACTCTTGGGGCCACCGGAGAGGATGATGGCCTTGGGCCCACGATCCCGGACTTCGGCTGCCGTGATGCGATGGCTGACAATCTCGGAGTACACCCTTGCTTCGCGTACCCGACGAGCAATCAATTGGGCATATTGGGCACCAAAATCGACCACCAGCACGGTCTCGCCTTTGTAGGAGTCGTCATGCCATTTGCCCATAACTGTCTTTGACCCTAATGGCTGACTAGCGCACCGCTGTTAGTCGGTGTGAAGATGGCAAGCGTGCGTTCCCGTTCAATCCTCCGCGTAGGTGCCGTAGCTGCAATTTTATTTTTCGTGTCACCAACTGCCGCCTTTGCCGAGGACCCTCCGACCACTGAGGTGCCTTTTGAACTTGAACGTGACGTTACCGAATGTGTGAGTGCTAACCCGCCGCCGAATTGCGGTCGCAAGCCCACTTCATCAGGCGATCGTGGTGGAGCAATGCAGTTTGCAACTCTCGGTGCGATCGTTGTGGGCCTCGGCGTGATTTTCACCGTGGTGTTTCGCAACACGGTTCGTGCTGACAAAGCAAAGAGCGCTGCACTGCCTGAAGATAAGCCAGGATATTTCTGATTCAACGTGCCTGACACTGACACCGAATGGATGCTCGAAGCCGTGGCGTGCGCAGCGAAGGCGCGCCTGCACAGTAGGCCCAATCCATGGGTCGGTGCAGTTGTAGTTAAAGATTCAGTAGTCGTTGGCCAAGGATTCACAAGCCCAGTTGGTGGACCCCATGCTGAAGTGCACGCTCTTGCCGAATCAAGTCGTCGCGCACGCGGTGCAACTCTGTATTCGACCCTCGAGCCTTGCTCGCATCACGGACGCACGCCGCCATGCACCGAAGCAATAATCGCAGCAGGGATATCGCGTGTTGTGATCGGAGTAGTTGATCCCGACCCAAATGTCAGCGGCAATGGAGTTGCCCAACTACGTGATGCCGGCATCGAGGTGGTCACTGGTATTGCCGAAGACGAAGTTCGCTTCCAGTTGCGCGCTTACCTCCACCATCGCACAACTTTGCGGCCCTATGTGATTGTCAAAATGGCTGTAACGCAAGATGGTTTCACGACACTTCCAAGTGCCGCCACTACCGCGACACGATCACCAGATCAATGGATCACTGGGGAAGAATCCCGTAAGCGCGTTCACATGTTGCGTGCTGAAAGTGACGCAATTTGTGTGGGTGCGAACACCGTGCGCATGGATGATCCCGCATTGAATGTTCGGTTGGTTGAAGGGCGTGATCCACTGCGAATCGTCCTTGGTGAAGTTGCCCCTGATGCTCAAGTGCATCCGTGTGTGCAATGGACCCTTGGGATCGAGCCGTTGTTGGATCACTTGGGTGGACTCGGAATGCTGCAGTTAATGGTTGAAGGTGGAGCGGCAACAGCAAGTGCATTCCAGCAGGACCAATTGATTGATGAACTCATCTTGCATGTGGCCCCTAGAACCGCAGGAGTTGGGCGGCCCGTATTTGACAATGTTGCGTGGGAAGTAGTGCAGGACTGGCTGCTCGACAGCCGAGTTGCCGTAACCTCAATGGGGTCCGATACCGAGTACGTGATCCCACGTGAAGTTTTCGGCTGAAAAACCATGACCACTTCCGCACTTTCCCGAGTTCAACGCGTCGCATCAGCTCGCGTGTCAACACGCTGGGGCGACTTTGACTGTGTTGCATACCGTGACCTCGTTGACGGACATGAGCATCTCGCATTCGTCAATGACCCAGTAGGGGCCGATGCTTCAATACCACCGGTCGTGCGCCTCCATTCCGAGTGCATCACAGGTGACGTGTTTGGTAGCGAGCGCTGCGACTGTGGTGAGCAACTCGCTAATGCAATGCGAATCGCTAATGCCGCCGAGCGTGGAGTGGTCATCTACATGCGTGGGCATGAAGGTCGCGGAATAGGTGCGGCCGAAAAAATTCGTGCATACGCACTTCAAGACCAAGGGCTTGACACCGTGGAAGCCAATCTGGAACTCGGCTTCGAAGCTGACTCGCGTGACTTCACTGCCGCTGCTGGAATCCTTCTTGATATGCAAATGCCCGAGGTGCGCCTCATCACCAACAACCCCGACAAACAAAAACAGATCGAAGCACACGGGATCACGGTCGTTGAGCGCGTTTCGGCACAGATCGAACCCACTTCCGCTAACTTGACCTACCTGCGCACAAAGAGGGACCGTCTAGGGCATATTCTCGACATCGAGCCATAGGCGTTTGCCACCTTCTCCCACCGGGTTCCGAAGGAGTCCAATGAGGAAAAAGCCATTTTCGTTCTTCCTCTCCGCATTGTTGGCCGCTGCAGCAATCATGCTGCTACCGGCTTCTGTTGATGCTTCGACTTTCAATTACTCGAGCTATTCCCAATGGCGTGCTCTCATGTTCGACACCAGCCTTGGCAAATTTGAATCAATCGCCAAAGAACCCGACCACCGACCCAACAAGTTTGACTGGTCCACTGACTACTGCTCTGCTCCTTTGGTCGGCAGCACAGGCCTTACTTTTGATTTTTCAGCGGCCTGTCGGCGTCACGATTTTGGTTATCGCAATGTGAAAGCACTCACTTATGCGGTGTCGGCAGAACAACGACGCGAGATTGATGAGCAATTCCGCAGCGATCTTCGCTACTCGTGTTCAAAACGCAGCATCTGGCAACGGCCCACATGTTATGCATGGAGCGAAACTTTCTATCGAGTTGTGCGATTAGTTGCTGGGCCGTAGATCGAGTTGGTCCACAGTGCCGGTGATCAAGACCGCAAGGTGGAACAACATCCTTGCGGTGGCTCCATAAACGGTTTCACCAGGAAGCTCAAAGAACAGCACGGGAATCCGACCCATCGGCACTTCCCAACGCTCTTCATGAAATGCCTCTGGATGCAGAAGTTCACTCACGGGCACGTAGAGCACCTTGTCCACTTCCCCAGTCATTGGTGACAAGTGATCGTGTGTTTCGACCTCACCGACGATTGGCACGATGTATGAGGTCGAAACCACGGTCGAAACATGGTTGAGTTCAGCAACCGGTGTGACCAAACTTGGGTGCAAACCAATTTCTTCGTGCGACTCACGTAGCGCGGCTTCAAGCGGTGTCTCCCCCTCATCGAGTCGACCGCCTGGAAATGAAATCTCACCACGATGGGTGCGCATGTTTGAACTGCGTTTGGTAAGAATCACTGATGCACCAGCTGGGGTCTCGGTGATGCCACAAAGCACCGCTGCAGTGCGCAGCTCAAGATCGTCACGCCAGATGTGTGCTTTTGCAGGCTCCACACCACGCACAGCATCAACAACTTCGCTTACAGACCAGCGTTTTTCATGTGGCTGCGAGCGCGCATCAAGCCAAGGTGCACGGCGGACCACCTCTGCCTGCGCAGGACGCGGGATGAACTGATCGCCACCTCGCGGCAAGCGCGCATCAAACATTGACTCGCTACTTGGTGGGCTTCCAACCAGAGTCGCGCAGTTGTTTCAACACATCGGCGAGACCCGCGGTCTTTAGATTCGCGAGCACGCGGCCAGGTTGTTCCTCGCCCTTTTCCCACGACTCCCAGGCAGTTAGAAGTTTCTGAAGGTCAGCGATAGGGCGTTCAAAGGTCATGTATTCAGCCTAAGGATGATTTACATCATCCCCATGCCGCCGCCAGGCATGCCTGCAGGCATGGCCGGAGCCTTTTCAGGCTTGTCAGCGACGAGGCACTCAGTTGTGAGTACCAATGCGGCAATTGATGCAGCGTTTTGCAACGCAGCACGAGTGACTTTTGCAGGATCGATGATGCCGGCCTTCACGAGGTCGACGTACTCACCTGTAGCAGCATTGAAACCAATCGCGCCCTTTTCGGACTCGACACGCTGAACCACAACCGCTCCTTCAACACCAGCGTTGTCGGCGATGTTACGAGCGGGTGCAACGAGTGACTCCCACACAGTGCGGGCACCAGTTGCTTCGTCACCAGTAAGTGACTCCACCACCTTGGCTACAGCTGCACGGCTGCGCACGAGTGCGGTACCGCCACCGGCTACCACACCTTCTTCGATCGCAGCACGAGTCGCCGAGACGGCGTCTTCGATGCGGTGCTTCTTTTCTTTGAGTTCAACCTCAGTGGCTGCCCCAACCTTGATCACAGCAACACCACCCGCGAGCTTTGCGAGGCGCTCTTGCAGCTTTTCGCGATCCCAGTCAGAGTCGGTTGCGTCAATTTCGGCCTTGATCTGATTGATGCGACCGTTAACGTCGTCTTTTTCGCCATGGCCGTCCACGATTGTGGTGTTGTCCTTGGTGATGATTACTCGCTTGGCGCGGCCAAGGAGATCAAGCGTGACATTCTCAAGCTTCAATCCCACTTCTTCGCTGATCACTTGACCACCGGTGAGAACTGCCATGTCTTGGAGCATCGCCTTACGACGATCACCAAAGCCAGGAGCCTTGACTGCTGCAGCGTTGAAGGTGCCGCGAATCTTGTTGACCACGAGAGTTGCGAGGGCTTCACCTTCGACATCCTCAGCGATGATTACGAGTGGCTTGCCGGTCTTCATTACCGATTCGAGTGCCGGCAGCATCGACTGCACCGACGAAATCTTTGAGCTGTAGTACAGGATGTACGGATCGTCGAGAACTGCTTCTTGACGCTCTGGATCACTCACGAAGTAAGGCGAGAGATAGCCCTTGTCGAACTGCATACCTTCGGTGAAATCGAGTTCAATTCCGAATGTGTTGCTCTCTTCAACAGTGACAACGCCATCTTTGCCAACCTTGTCGATTGCATCAGCAATGACCTGGCCAATTGCAGCATCAGCAGCCGAAATGGTGGCAACGCTTGAGATGTCTTTCTTGTCGTCGACTTCCTTGGCCTGCGACTTGATCGAGTCAACTGCAGCAGCGACGGCCTTTTCAATGCCACGCTTCAGACCCATCGGGTTAGCACCAGCTGCAACGTTACGCATGCCGTGACCAACCATTGCTTGTGCAAGAACGGTTGCTGTGGTGGTTCCGTCACCGGCAACGTCGTTGGTCTTGGTTGCAACTTCTTTGACTAGCTGTGCGCCCATGTTCTCGAATGGATCATCGAGTTCGACTTCTTTGGCGATTGAAACACCGTCGTTCGTGATGGTGGGAGCACCAAACTTCTTGTCGAGTACTACGTTGCGACCCTTGGGTCCGAGTGTGACCTTGACAGTGTCTGCCAACTTGTTCACACCAGCTTCAAGAGCACGACGTGCTTCCTCATTGAACTTCAAAAGCTTTGCCATGTTGACCCGCGCTTACTTGGTAACGATTGCGAGTACGTCACGGCTTGAGAGGATCAAAAGATCGTCTCCACCGTGGGTGATTTCAGTGCCGCCGTACTTGGAGTAGAGGACGGTGTCACCAACTTTGATGTCGAGTGCGAAATGCTGACCCTCGTCATCGCTCCAGCGGCCAGGGCCAACTGCGAGCACGGTGCCCTGCTGGGGCTTTTCCTTGGCGGTGTCGGGAATCACGAGACCCGAGGCGGTGCGCTCCTCGGCTGCGTTGGGCTTGACGACAATGCGATCGTCGAGTGGCTTCAGGTTCATTTTCTGACCTCCGTATTTCGGAATTTTCGGAACATCCCGGCCCCAAAAACCGGCATCTGGCCGGGCCTTGGAGGCGGTTAGCACTCAAACAGTGCGAGTGCTAACGATACGCCACGGGCCCCCGAAATCGCAACCGGAGCCGGTGGTCAGGGGTTCACGGTGGAAAGTAAGGCTGCCAGGGCCTCAGTCGGAAGCCCGACCACATTTGTCCAGCTGCCCTCGAGGGCAGTGACAAAAGTACCTGCCAGACCCTGGATCGCATACCCCCCGGCCTTACCTGACCACTCACCACTGGCGAGGTACTGGTCCAGGTCGTCTTGGGAGAGCACTGCAAAGGTCACTTGCGAAGTGACCACCTCAGTAATGGCGATCCCACTGGCACTTGCAATCACACATAACCCGGTGTGCACGAGGTGACTACGACCGCTCAGTTTTGTGAGCATTTCTCGCGCTTCGTTTTCATCGAAAGGCTGGCCAAAGATCACACCATCAACATCAACAGTCGTGTCAGCCCCGATCACGACTTCATTCGCTCCGGGTGAAGCTACGGCAAACGACTTGTCGTGTGCGAGACGCCCGACATATTCCGCGGGTTCTTCACCGGATTGTGGTGTTTCATCAACATCTGCTGGCCGCACTTCAAATTCGATGCCCAGCTCGGTCAGAAGCTGAACTCTGCGCGGCGAGCGTGATGCGAGCACAAACTTGGTGTCAGCCACCGCTCAGACTCACTACGTCGTTGTCATCTGGCACGGATAGATCGTCGAGATGATCGAGATAGCCCTCGGGTAGTACGACCTTGATGGGTCCATTCGTGTGACCACGCTTGAGTCGCGCACCACCTTCAACCAGTCGAGCACTACGGTCGAGTGCACCGAGTATTTCTTCAAGTTCCGTGATTGACGATGCTTGGGCTGCGCGTCTACGCACATCGGGCCCAACTGGATAGCCAGTCAAGTACCACGATGCGTGTTTGCGAAATTCAACAACACCACGTTCAGCATCACTCTTGTGTGTACACAGCATGCGTGCATGCTCCAGCATCACATCAACTACTTCACCGAGGAGGCGCGATTCAGGAATCGGCTCACCACGAAATGCCGCCGTCAGATCAGCAAAGAGCCACGGCTTACCAAGGCATCCACGCCCGATAACCACTCCATCACATCCGGTGTGTTCCACCATTCGCAGTGCATCGCGCGCTTCCCAGATATCACCGTTACCAAGTACCGGCACAGATTGAACTGCCTGCTTCAGCTCACCAATTGCATCCCACCTGGCATCTCCGGCGTAGTGCTGTTGAGCAGTACGAGCATGAAGTGCGATCGCAGCTACACCTTCTTCAGCTGCGATTCGACCAGTATCTAGAAAAGTCATCAACTCTTCAGAAATTCCCATGCGGAATTTGCACGTGACTGGCACGTTGTATGGAGCAGCTGCAGATACTGCAGCCCGAAGAATTTCCCGCAACAGATTTTTCTTCAGCGGGACTGCAGCACCACCACCTTTGCGTGTGACTTTCTGGGCTGGGCAGCCAAAGTTCAGGTCAATATGGTCCACCTTGCCGGCATCACATAATTCATGCACTGCGCGACCCAACATCACTGGATCGCTCCCATAAAGCTGCAAACTGCGGACGTCTTCGCTCTCGTCAAAATGCATTAAGTGCCTAGTTTTGGCGTTGCCGTGCACGACCGCAGTAGCCATGACCATCTCATTCACATAGACCAGGCCAGGCGCGTAACGCCTGCACAATGCACGGAATGGAGCATTGGTGACTCCCGCCATTGGGGCAAGCACCACCGGTGCCGAAGGCTGATGCGCACCGATCTTGAACATCATTGGGTCACCGGTAGAGCGAGATTTGGAAACGCTCCCGTATCAAATGACATCGGTCCATCACTGCGCAACCGATACCAAGCAGCTGCACCGATCATTGCTGCGTTATCAGTACACATCTCCCTACTTGGCAGAGAACATTTCACACCGAGTGAATCAGCAATCTGTTGAAACCGCTCACGCAATGGACCATTGGCAGCCACTCCACCACCGAGAACTAGACCGCGTGCCGCAATCTGTGTTGCTGCACGCTCAGCTTTACGTGCAAGAACATCCACAACCGCTTCTTGAAAAGACGCGGCCACATCGGCCGAATCAACATCCGGATTGGCACGAA
>CAZXAX010000021.1:0-23565 GCA_964638795.1 uncultured Bifidobacterium sp.
TCCATGAGGCAACCAAAGCATCAACTCTGCTCCCAGATGCGTAAGCAAGGTGCTCTCCAATTCTGAACGTGTGAAGCCTGGATTGCGATTCCGATTCAAGAGACACTGCTCAGTAGTGGCCAATAGCCCTGCACCATTACCTGTGATTGACCCACCTTCAAGAACAACTGGTACCGACTCAAGTTTGTGGCCACGAAACTCCACAAAACGTCGAGCAAGCGAGGCGTCACGATCAAACGGAAGAAACTTCTCCCCCCATCCGTTGAACTCCCAATCGGTGGCAACGAGTTCTACCTCTCCACCGGGGTGGTAATCCTTCGTATAAATGGGACCCGTATCGCGAAACCATGCATCATCCATTTCCAGCGTGACTATCTCTACGGAAGCGCCGCAAAGCTTGTTTGCAGATGCCACTGACGCTGGTGTCACGAGCAGAGTTAACGGTTCAAACTCTGCGATGGTGTTTGCGACTAGAGCATGAGCTTTCTCGGCGTCGGCAATGCGTCCTTTGTAAATTGACTCACGTGCCGGCCAGCACATGACAGTTCCTGCATGTGCTTCAAATTCACCTGGAAGTATTCGCGTCACTCAGGTTCACCATCAAGGGTGCTCAAATTGCGATACAAATCTGGCCGCCGGTCACGGAAAAGACCCCAACTATTGCGCAAGTTTTCATTTACTTGACGATCAAAAGACTGGATGATGAACCCTTCGCTACTGCGATCTAACTCTTGAACTTTTTCGCCCGTTGCATCCGTGATAAACGACGAACCATAAAAGGTGATGCTGTTGGCAATACCCACTTCGTGCCCCACGCGATTTGCCGCTACCACCGGCACAAGATTTGATGCCGCGTGTCCTTGCATCGCGCGCTGCCAGTGTCTCGCAGAATCCCATTCAGGATTCGGTGGCTCACTCCCAATCGCCGTTGGATAGAAGAGGAGCTCAGCCCCTGCAAGAGCCATGCATCGCGCCGCCTCTGGAAACCATTGATCCCAACAAATTCCAACACCAATGCGCGCGTATGCAGTTGCCCATACCTTGAATCCAGTGTCACCGGGACTGAAGTAATACTTCTCCGTATAACCAGGGCCATCTGGAATATGGCTCTTGCGGTATTTACCGATCTTGCGACCATCGGCATCCACAATCACCACGGTGTTAAAGAGTGCTTGGTTCGCGCGTTCGTAGACACTGATCGGGAGAACAACTTTTAGTTCTGCTGCAACCTCACACATCCTTGCTAGGGCTGAGTTCTCCTCAACTGGCACCGCGAGTTTCAAGAATTCGGGATGTTGGTCTTTGCAGAAATAGTGACCTTCGAAGAGTTCGGGGAGAAGAATCACCTGGGCTCCAGCGGCTGCAGCCTTCCGCACTAGGCCTTCCGCGCGGGCGATATTTGCAGCCGAATCGGCCTCCATAGCCATTTGTATGGCTGCCACGGTGACGGATGGGCCATGAGTCATGCAATCAAGGGTACGCCGTGAGGAATTGGCCCGAGAACCTGCAACACTTTTCAGATGACTATTGCCGACTTCACCCCTACTGCGGTGGCAACTATCCCCGCAATCGTTCAACGTGCCCGTGATGCATTTGATTCGGGACGCACGCGACCGCTCTCATGGCGTCGAGCACAGCTTGATGGCATGCGCAAACTTCTCGAGGACAACTCAGAGCAGCTACTTGCCGCACTAGCCGCAGACCTGGGTAAGCCCGCTGCGGAGGGTTGGGTCACTGACATCGGTTTCACAATTGGCGAGATCAAATTGCTGCAAAAAAATCTCCGCAAGTGGACGCGCCCGGAGCGAGTTTCAACTCCAATTGTTGCGCTCCCGGGTTCGAGTCACCGCGTAGCCGAGCCACTTGGCGTGGTGGCGATCATCTCCCCGTGGAACTATCCAATTCAGTTGTTGCTATCTCCAGCAGCAGGTGCAATCGCCGCGGGCAACTCAGTGGTCTTGAAGCCAAGCGAGATTGCTCCGCACACGTCAACCGTGATCACTGAACTCATTCACCGTTATTTGGACCCCGACGCAGTCCAGGTGATTGAGGGCGGCGTGGCTGAAACAACCGAACTGCTCGCACAAAAATTTGACCACATCTTCTACACAGGTAATGGTCGTATTGGCCGAGTTGTGATGGAAGCCGCGGCAAAACATCTCACGCCAGTGACTCTCGAACTCGGAGGCAAGAGCCCAACCATTGTTGATGCAACCGCAAACCTTCGGGTAGCGGCGCGCCGTATCGCATGGGGCAAGTTCTTGAATGCGGGGCAAACGTGCATTGCACCCGATTATCTACTTGTCGACAAGAAAGTGGCTTCTGCCTTTGTTGGGGAGCTTCGTGTTGCGATCAAAGAGTTCTACGGTGACGACCCCAAACAAAGTGGTGACTACGCGCGCATTGTGAATGGTCATCACTTCAACCGACTCGCGTCAATGCTCGAGAGTGGCTCGGCGGTAATTGGTGGCGAGACCGATGCCAACACCAAGTACATCGCCCCAACAGTGCTTGCCGATGTGAACATCTCCGCACCCGTGATGCAGGACGAAATATTCGGGCCGATCCTCCCGATGATTGAGATTGACAACGTTGCCGAAGCGATTGCATTCATCAATGCAAAGCCTCACCCTCTTGCCCTGTACGTGTTCAGTGAAGATGACCGCGCAATTGATGCTGTTATTGAACGCACAACCGCTGGTGGTGTCACCGTGAATGGCACAATCCTCCATATTTCGAATCCAAATCTGCCCTTTGGTGGTGTGGGCGAAAGCGGCATGGGTGCCTATCACGGCAAATCAAGTATTGACATCTTCCAGCACCGCAAGCCGGTACTCCGTAAGAGCACCAAGGTTGATCCTTCGATCGCCTACCCGCCTTACACTGAAAAGAAGATGAAGTTAATTCGCAAAGCGGTCTAGGAGCCTTCGTATGTCAGATCTACAAGCCCAACTTGAAGAAGCTGGAAACATGATCACTGTGCCCGCATCCTGGGGCACATTTGATGAGTTTCATGCCAAGCTCGCATTGCTGCGCAAACATGATCCCGTTCACTTGGTTAATGCCCCTGATCACTACCCATTCTGGTTACTCACCAAGAACGCCGACATATTTGAGATTGAGGCCAAGAGCAACATCTTTTTGAATGAGCCGCGCCCAATTCTTGCCAATGCTGAAGCCGACGATCACACTCGCAACAACGGGAACATGCTTCGCACTCTCATTCACATGGACGATCCCGACCACGCTGAGTATCGCAAGGTTGCAGCTGATTGGTTCCTACCGAAAAACCTCGCGCGGCTAGATGCCCGCATGAGCGAGCTCGCAAAACAATCCGTCGACAAGATGGTCGACTTGGGTGGAAAGTGCGATTTCTCGCGAGACATCGCTTTGCAATACCCACTTCAAGTGATTCTCGCGATTCTTGGTTTGCCCGAAACTGATTATCAGCGAATGCTCATGCTCACCCAGGAAATGTTCGGCAATGCAGACCCTGATCTGCAGCGCGGCACCACTATCGAAGACTTAACTCAGGTCATCAACGACTTTTTCATCTACTTCAGTGAATTGAGTGCGTCACGAAAGTCGACACCAACCAACGATCTGGCTTCAACGATTGCCAACGGTGAGGTTTACGACAAACCGCTTGGTGATGTCGAGATGATCTCGTATTACATCATCACTGCTACTGCAGGGCATGACACCACTAGTGCTGCAATCGCAGGTGGGATGCTCTCTCTATTGCAGAATCCAGACCAGTTGAAGCGTCTACAAGACGACATGTCACTGCTCCCCACAGCAGTTGATGAAATGATCCGTTGGGTTTCCCCAGTAACGCACTTCATGCGCACCGCCACAGAGGATTACACGATCCGCGATACAACCATCAAGGCTGGCGAGTCGGTTCTTCTCTCTTATCCATCTGGAAACCGGGATGAAGACACCTTTACTGATCCGTTCAAGTTTGATGTTGGCCGCACACCTAACCGACACCTTGCTTTTGGTTTTGGTATTCACTACTGCCTTGGCGCAATGCTCGCCCGTATGGAAATGCGTACGTTCTTCAACGAATTGATTCCTCGAATCAAAACCATGGAACTCGCCGGCGATTACGCCCACATTCACACCACATTTGTTGGCGGGCTGAAGCGACTGCCAGTCACATATTCGCTGAAGTGAAGGCTCGGCGCTCGCCGGAACAACGGCGAATTGTTGTCGAGCAGATTGAATCCTGGCTTCGTGAGCACCCGGGAGCCACTTACACAGAACTTGCCTTAGGCATTGGCATCCACACGGAGGATGCGCGCAAATTAACCACCAGACGGGTACGGCATCTGGTGACTGATCTCGAGTCAGAGATCAAAAATCGTGGTGGTTACCAGACCATCTGGACCAACGACAAGATCCTGCAAGCTCTACGAGAAGCTGCCGGTGGTTCAGAAATGCTCTCAGGTGGGCACTATGCAGACCTCGTCGCTGAAGGAGCTGTTCAAGGCCCGACTCTCCCGCGCGTGATTCAAGTCTTTGGTTCGTGGGCAAATGCATGTGCCCTCGCTGGCTTATCTATTGGCCACACTCCACGAGATGATTATTCACGCAGTTGGACCGAAGAAGAACTCGTGCACTTCATGGCAGATTTTCTCCTTGCATCAGACTCAGCATCGATTGAGTCCTATGCGAAGTGGTCAGTGAGCGATCCCTCAACTAAAAGACCATCGGCTGGGACCATTCGTAATCAAGTTGGACAATGGAATGATGTCAAAGCTCGCGCTTTACGAGAACTACGGCGTAGCTGGGCATGACTGACCGCACAAAGCGCCACCACCGACATCGTGACACTGTCCATGGTCGTGGCTACTTTCGCCGCCTAGGTCCTGGAATTGTCACTGGCGCAGCCGACGACGACCCCAGTGGAATCGGCACCTACTCACAAGTTGGCGCATCATTTCAATTCCAGTTGCTATGGACAGCTCTTCTTGCGTTGCCTCTGGCGGCTGCAGTGCAAGAAACCACAGCACGACTCGGGCTCGTAACAGGCAAAGGCCTTGCGGCAATTATTCGCGAACATTACAAGCGTTGGGTTTTATGGCTCATGGTCACTCTGGTCACTGCAGCAAACACCTTCAATATCGGTGCCGACCTGGGTTCGATGGCCGCAGCTACCAAGCTACTGATTCCTATTCCAACACCAGTGTTATTGATTGGATTTGCAGTCGGCATGGCCGTACTTGAGATATTCGTTCCCTATCACCAATATGCACGCGTATTGAAGTGGCTGTGTCTCTCAATCCTCTCTTACATACTTGTGCTTTTTGTAGTGGAAGTGAGCTGGGGTGACGTCGCAAAAAATACCTTCGTGCCGAATATGACCTTTGACCGAACAACAATTGCGGCCCTAATCGCAATATTTGGTACAACCATTTCTCCATATCTTTTCTTCTGGCAGACAAGTGAAGAAGTGGAAGAGCATAAGGATCGTCACCAAAATGGCGATACAACCGTGCAACCTGGTGAGTTATCTGCCATGCGAGGTGACGTGTTTGTCGGTATGAGTTCTGGCGTAGTGGTGATGTTCGCAATCATGGTCACTGCAGGCACCACTATTGGCCGCCAAGGCGACACCACCATCACTACAGCTGAGCAAGCCGCCGCTGCGTTGGAGCCATTGGCCGGAAGATTCACAAGTCTCATATTCACTCTTGGCATCGTGGGTACTGGGCTACTGGCAATTCCTGTGCTTGCTGGCTCAACGGCGTATGCGTTGAGTGAAACGTTTGGATGGCGCGAGGGCCTGAGTCTACGAATGAATCAGGCGAAAGCTTTCTACGCTGTCATCACAGCATCGATGGTTGCCGGCCTTGTGATGAATTTGGTTGGAGTTGACTCGATACGCACTCTCTATTTCGCCGCAATCCTGAATGGTCTTGCAGCACCGCCATTGATTCTGGTGATCTGGCTGCTCGCACGCAGGAACGACGTTTTGGGTGCACGCCGTAGCAATTTGCTTTCTCAGGTTCTGGTTGCAATTGCTGCTCTGACAATTGCCCTGCTACCCGTTCTGTTTATCTTTGCTGACTGATCGTTAGCTCGTGTGATAGTTAGGTGCTTCTTTTGTAATAGTCACGTCGTGGGGGTGGCTTTCAGCTCGACCCGCAGCTGTCACTTTCATGAGCCGTGATTTCGTTCGCAGATCTTCCAGCGATGCGGCACCGGCATAGCCCATGCCCGAGCGGAGACCACCGACCAATTGATAAACAACATCCGCCAGGAAGCCGGCGTAAGGAACGCGACCTTCAATCCCTTCTGGAACAAGCTTGCGCGATCCTGACTCTGCTTCATCTTGAGCCGTTGCATATCGATCAGCGCCAAATCCCTCCATCGCACCGAGCGAACCCATGCCACGGTATGACTTGTACTGGCGCCCTGCATAGAGTTCGAGTTGTCCTGGTGCTTCATCGGTACCAGCCAGAATGCTCCCAAGCATCACCGTTTCTGACCCTGCCGCAATTGCTTTGACTATGTCACCCGAATACGTGATACCGCCATCGCCGATCACTGGGATCCCAAGTTGACGCGCACGTTTGGCAGAGTGAAATATCGCAGACAACTGGGGCATCCCTGAACCCGCGATCACTCGGGTGGTGCAAATGGAACCAGCACCGATTCCAACCTTCACTGCATTGGCACCGGCTTTAGCTAGATCTTCTACACCTTCTGGAGTCACAACATTTCCAGCCACTATTGGCAGATCCTTATAAAGGCTTCGGATCCGTTCAATGGCACGCACTACTCCACCTGAATGACCATGTGCGGTGTCAATGACAATTGCATCCACCCCTGCTGAAACCAATGCGGAAACTCGAGATTCAAGATCTGGCCCGACACCAACTGCAGCGGCAACCCTTAGGCGCCCACTGGAATCTTGGGTTGAGTTTGGGTGCTCAAGTTTTTTGAGTAAGTCCTTAACCGTAATGAGCCCACATAGCTTGCCTTCTTTGTCGACAAGTGGAAGTTTTTCAATCCTGTGTTTTTGTAGGAGTGCCCGTGCCTCGTCAAGCGTTGTTCCTTCGGGGGCAGTTACTAACGGAGCAGTGGTCATGAATTCAGAGACTGATTTGCTCATGTCGCTCGGATTGCAAAACCGCACGTCACGATTAGTGAGAATCCCCAAAAGTTTGCGGTTCTGATCTGTGATTGGGACTCCTGAAAATTTGAACTTCGCCATCATCGCCTCAGCTTCGCCGAGTGTTGCTGAAATCGGCAGAGTCACGGGATCAGTGATCATTCCGCTTTGCGAGCGCTTCACCTTTACAACTTCGCCCGCTTGGTCGGCAATTGACATGTTCCTGTGCAGAACCCCGATTCCGCCTTGCCGTGCGAGGGCAGTTGCCATTCGGGATTCGGTCACCTTGTCCATAGCCGCCGAGACAAGAGGGACAGCAAGTCTGATGTCGGCTGCGAATGTGGCGGAGGTGTCAACATCTGACGGCAAGACATCACTCCAAGCTGGGACCAAGACCACATCATCAAAGGTCAGGCCCTCATCGTCACGGAATATTTCGCTGGTTGTCATTTGTTGCCTCCTAGTTGCAAAGTTCGATAAGAGCATCCACGAGCAGTTTGTGCTCGGCTTCATGTACACGTTTAGTGAATTCTTCAAGCGAGTCTTGGGCCGACACTGGAATCTCCACTGCGGCGATCACGGGCCCGTTGTCTACACCTTCATCGGGCACGAAATGAACCATTACCCCGCTGCGCACCCGCTCACCACGAATTGCTTCTGAATGAGCACGCTCAATTGAATTGACACCTGGAAGCTCGCCAGGCAATGCGGGATGAAGGTTGATCACGGGACAGCCAACATGATCGAGAAAGTTAGCCGACAGCAGCAGCATCCAGCCGGCCAGCACCACATAATCGGGCACAAATTGTGCAACTTGTGCTGCGAGACGCGTGTCGTAATCACGCCGCGGCTCACCCTGCTCTTTTTCCAAACACACTGCTTCAATCCCTGCGTCTTGTGCGCGCTTGAGCGAGCGAGCATCACGGTTATTTGAGATCACAGCAACAACATCAGCGGCAAGAACATTGGTGGCACAAGCGTCCATGATTGCTTGCAGATTTGTCCCGGTTCCGGATGCCAGAACAACGAGACGTCCGGTCACCGCAGCACGACTCCGCGTTGTCCTGCTTCAAGGCGACCAATAATCCATGTCTGTTCACTGATTGCATTACGAACCGCATCGGTTCGATCTGGGCTGGCAACTACAACCATTCCGATACCCATATTCAACGTGCGATAGAGCTCATCATTATCCATGGCCAGAATTTCACGAACAAGTTGGAACAGTGGTGGAACCGGCCACGAGTCCACTTCAACTACAGCACGCACATTTTCTGGAAGCACTCGCGGCAAGTTATCTGGCAGCCCACCACCAGTGATGTGCACTAATGCGCGCGCCAAATCCTCTCGCAGCACTCGATCAAGTACGGGCAAGTAGTTGCGATGCGGCTCGAGCAATGCGTCCGCCAGCGATACCTCTAGTGGAGCAACCACAGTCTCCAACGGCATCCATTCAAAGGCTTTGCGGAGCAGTGAATATCCGTTTGTGTGTGGGCCATTAGACGCGATACCGATCAGTACATCTCCAGGGCGTGGCGGTGACGATGGCAGCAACTTTGCCCGATCGACCACACCAACCAAAGTCCCTGCAATATCGAAAGCACCATCGTTGTAGACACCTGGCATCTCTGCTGTTTCACCGCCGAGCAAGGCGCATCCTGCAACTTTGCAAGCTGACGCCATTCCTTCAACGATCTCGGCAACCATTTCACTGCGAAGCTTTGACGACGCAACATAGTCAAGGAAGAACAATGGTCGTGCGCCTTGGACAAGCACGTCGTTAATGCAGTGATTAACGATGTCTACACCTACTCCGCGGTACCGACCGGTGCGAGCTGCGATTTCCACTTTGGTGCCCACTCCATCGGTGGAAGCCACCAGAACTGGATGGTTGTAATCCTTAAGGACACTGACGTCAATTGAGCCACCAAATGAGCCCACGCCACGCAGAACATTAGGCCCGTGTGTGGCTTCCACGGCAGCCTTCATTTTGTCTACCGCTTTTGTGCCTTCATCAATGTCGACTCCAGTAGCCGCATAGCTAGTGAGCATCGCGCCGCGAGCGCGCCACCCGATATCACGACGAAATTGCATTCGTTCAAAACTGATTTTTTCAACAGCCGAATACGCTGCGGTCTGAGCGGCCAAGAGATCGACGCCCGTGCCAACCACGGTCAATACTCGACCACCTGTGGTCTTGAATTCGTTACCCGCCTTTTGGGTGCCCGCGTGGTATGTAAATGAATTCTTTCGGTCGGTGTCATCAAGACCCTTGATGATCTTTCCAGTCTTTGGCTTTTCGGGATAGCCCTCGCTTGCGAGCACGACTCCAAGTGCGGCCCCGAACATCTTTGGTTTGAAGTCACTTGCAACATTTCCTTTGGCACATGCATAAAGAATCGGCAACAGATCTTCTTGCAGTAACGGCAACAGAACTTGGGCCTCGGGATCACCAAAGCGACAGTTGTACTCAATCAGCCTTGGGCCTTCTGTCGTATGCATGAGCCCGGCATACAAAGCCCCGCGGTACGGTGTGCCGAGAGAATTCATGTGATCAAGAATCGGCTGGACGAAGATACGAACAAGATCGTCAAGTTCTGGCATCCCGGGAGCTGGTGCAGGCGCATAAGCACCCATTCCACCGGTGTTCAGGCCCCGATCACCCTCAGCAATTCGCTTGTGGTCCTGACTGAGTGGGAAAGCTACGGCACGAGTGCCGTCACACATCGCGATCAGTGAGTACTCAGCACCTTTTAATCGCTCCTCGAGCACTGTCTCAGTGTCGTGCACCATTTGCTTGATGGCAGTCTCAATCTCTGCATCAGTTTGTGGAACCAAAACACCTTTGCCTGCAGCAAGACCCGATGCTTTTACAACCACTGGCACAGCGAGATCACGCCACCAGTTGATGGCTGCATCAACTTCACCCTTGTTGAAAGTTTTTGATCGTGGAGATGGAATTCCGAGACGAGTTGCCACCTCGCGCGTGTAAGCCTTTGACCACTCAAGACGCGCACACGACTGTGTCGGACCAAATACCGCCACGCCGTCTTCGATGAGCGTGTCGGCAAGACCCGCTGCCAAAGCAGCTTCAGGACCGATGACAACCAGTTTGATGTCATTGGATCGACAGGCATGGCGAATTGCATTGAGGTCATCAACTTGGGCGTCAATGCGAATTCCAGGCATAGCATCATTGCCCGGTGCCACAAACAGCGCTGCACAATTAGGTGACTTACTTATTGCTTCGGCGAGTGCGTGCTCGCGCCCACCAGCACCAATCACCATGACTCTCAGCAACGACCTTGTCATCCGATGGCACCTTCAAAAGCTGCTTTGCCATTCGTAGGACTGATTTGTACGGGATACTCCCCGGTAAAACAGGCCGTGCAGTATCCCTGTTCACGACCAATTGCCCTCAACATGCCATCGCGACTCAGGAATCCGATTGAATCACATCCAATGTGCTCTCGTAATTGCTCGAGATCGAGACGAGCCGCAATTAAGTCCTCGTTGTGTCCCATATCCACGCCGAAGTGACAAGCATTCACAATCGGTGGGCACGTAAGTCGCAGGTGTACTTCGGTCGCCCCAGCATCCCTTACAAGTTTGACCAAGGGCCCAGCGGTCGTACCGCGAACAAGCGAGTCGTCAATCATCACCACGCGTTTTCCCGCGAGATTTGAATTGAGTGCATTGAACTTGATTGCAACTCCCCGTTCACGCATTGATTGTGTTGGCTCAATGAACGTGCGCCCAATGTAACGGTTCTTGATCAGCCCATCATTGAACTCAAGGCCCGACTCGCGTGAATATCCAACAGCTGCGGGGATTGATGAGTCGGGTACTGGGATCACAATGTCCGCATCTACTGGATGTTCCTTGGCGAGTTCAACCCCGAGATTCTGGCGCACCGCATGCACACTTCGGTCATCCCAAGTTGAATCTGGCCGCGAAAAATACACGAACTCAAACGAACAGCGCGCCTGTTGGGGCGCGGGTGCCATCACTTGGCGACGAGCCATGACTTCACCGTGAAGAGTCACTATCTCTCCGGGCTCGACTTCAGAAATTCCGGTGCAACCCAGCGTTTCAAGTGCGCAGGTCTCCGAAGCGACAGCGTGTCCCCCGCCTGGCAGTTTGCCGACACTGAGTGGGCGAAAACCCCACGGGTCCCGCACTGCCATCACGCGATCAGCGGTGAGAACAACTAGCGAATAGGCGCCTTTCCACGCTGGCAAAGTGCGCTCAAGACGTTCCTCCCAGGTCGAACCACCTGCAGCTGCCAGCATCAAAGTAATTACTTCGGTATCCGATGATGCGGTCAGCCCGAAGCCGCGGGCAAGAAGTTCATCACGTAACGCGCCGGCATTAACGAGGTTGCCGTTGTGTGCAACTGCAAGTGGACCATTCATGGTCTCTACCAAGAAGGGTTGCGCATTGCGCGCATTACTTCCACCGGTCGTCGAATACCTTGTGTGCCCAATTGAGTGATAGCCAACTAATGGTGCGAGTGCCTCAGGTGTAAACACTTGTGAAACCAATCCACTTTCTTTGTGGATCCGTGCACGCTGTCCGTCCGAGACTGCGATTCCAGCAGCTTCTTGACCGCGATGCTGAAGAGCGAAGAGCCCAAAAAATGACATTTGCGCAACACCATCTCCCGTAGGCGTTGAGATCGCTAGAACACCGCACTCTTCACGCGGAGAATCATCAAACGGATTCGGTTGAAGGTTCACAGGACTCCCTTTGATTTCAATGCGGATTTAATTCGATCATCTACCGGATACTCTCCCGGCAAAAACTCGTCGCCTGTAATGCGTTCGAAAGCTTTGATGTAGCGATTAGATGTGGCTTCAATGACATCCACACCAAGATCCGGTGGTGGACCATCCCCCGTGTAACCAAGATCAGCAAGAGCACGACGAATTGGTTCTTTGTCAAGGCTCTCAGGATCGGCGCCTTCAGCAACACGCGACTCATAGGTGGCGCGTTCCCAGAATCGCGATGAATCGGGTGTATGCATTTCATCTATCAAAATCAACTGACCGTCTTGGTCAAATCCAAATTCGTACTTGGTATCCGCAAGAATCAAACCCGCTTGGTCGGCAATCTGCTGACCAAAGGCAAACAAGGAAAGTGCAGCCGTTCGAATCAACTCCCATGTGGACTCATCTACCAACCCACGACTCACTACTTCGCTCTCGGTAATTGGCTCATCGTGTACACCAGATGCACCTTTTGTCGTTGGTGTTATCAACGGCTGAGGAAGCAAAGAGTCACGCGCGAGTCCGTCTGCAAAGCGATGGCCGTAAATCAGACGGGCTCCATTTGCGTACTGTCTCCACAAAGAAGTTGAGGTATTCCCAGTGATTGCACCCCTGACAACTACTTCAACTGGAAGTGGTGAGGCATCTACTGCAATTAGAACATTTGGATCCGGCACTGCAATCAAATGATTGGCAATGACGCTCTGAGTTTTTGCGAACCACCACGCAGCAAGTTGATTAAGAACTTGGCCTTTATAGGGCACCGCAGTAACAACTCGATCTAGCGCGGAGAGTCGATCAGTGGTTACCAACAAGCGTCGTTGATTCGGCAAGGCGTATGAAATGCGTACTTTGCCCTCGCGACGGTCGGTGAGTTCAAGCGACAAGTCCGTGAATGGATACGTAACGGTTGGAATTATCCTGGCCATTTAGCGCCCCATCGCATATCGAACACCTGAGCGAAATAGATCGAGGCCGAGTCCCGTCGTGCGCCCACGAGGGTTCTGACGCGCCAGCACGTGATTCTCGGGGTGTGGCATTAATCCCAGAACTGCGCCTGATTCATCACATATTCCCGCAATGTCTCCAACAGAGCCATTCGGATTTACACCGACATAAGTAAATGCAATTGAGTCAGCATGCTGCAGATTCGCCACCGTGTCGTCGTCGCAAACGAGCCGTCCCTCACCGTGCGCGATTGGGCATTCGATGTTTGCAGTGAGGTCGCGTGTCCACACACACTTTTTGGAGATGGGCTTGAGTTCCACCCAGCGACAATCAAAAGTTCCAGATGCATTGTGTCCAAGTGCGGCTCGACCCTGACTCCCTGGCAACAAACCCGCACGCACCAACGCTTGGAACCCATTACAAATACCGATCACTGGTTTGCCAGATGCAATGAACTCACGTAATTTCTCGCCGGCATGTGTCTCTAGGTCCAAAGCGAACAGGCGCCCCGCGCCAGTGTTGTCGCCGTAACTAAATCCACCAGCGAGCACAAGAATCTCTGCGTCTGCAAACAGATGTGATTCGCTTTCAAGCGCGGCAGGGGTAACGCGTCGTGGTGTAGCTCCAGCGAGTTCCAGTGCAAGAGAAACATCAGCATCACGATTTGTTCCAGGGGCTGCTACCACCAACGCTTGGGGGGACTTCATCGCTGCCACGCTGCCAATAAATCAGCGATCACAATGGAGCCATCGTTTAGGAGTTTCAGAGTTGGGTCGGCAGTCACGGTTCCAATAACGGACACTGATTCACCCATGATGTCTTGAAACTCGCTTAGATCTGAGGGGTGGACTTCCACCACGATGCGGCCGGTTGATTCAGAAAACCATCCGATTACTGAATCAGGTGTTGGCAACATCGTGATGTCAGCACCAAGGCGCCCGCTAATACACATCTCTGCAATTGCAACGCCGAGTCCACCCTCAGCACAATCATGAGCCGATTTCACTAATCCCTTGGTGATTGCGTCATGGAATTTGTTGTAGCGAGATGGCGCAGCTTCATCAATCCGAGGCACCACACCTCGTGGATCTTCAAGAATCATCCCCAGATGACTTCCACCGAACTCTGCTTGCGTTGTGCCGATGAGAACCAAGACGTTGCCCGGCATCTTTAGATCGGGAGTCACCACATTTCTTGCTTCAATCTCAGCAATAGCTGTGACCACGAGTGTTGGTGGAATCGAACTGCGTGACCCATCTGCTTCAGTCCACGCATTATTCAATGAATCTTTGCCTGAGACAAAAGGAGCGCTAAACGCAATTGATGCCGCACACATACCATCCACCGTGGATGAAAGCTGTCCAAGCACGATCGGATCGCGTGGATCACCCCACGAGAAATTATCAAGCAGCGAACACTTCCTTGGGTTAGCTCCCGCACACACCGCATTACGGATCGCCTCATCAACAACGAGCCAACCCATCGCATCTGGGTCACCTAAGCCGAACCAAGGGTTCACGCCGATCCCAATTGCAAAACCCGCTTCTCGGCGTGGATCAATCCAGACTGTCCCGTCACTGTGGCCATCAAGTTCACGGCCGGACACTGGGCGCACAACAGTGGCCCCACCAATTTCGTGGTCATACCGGTGAACCACCGAAGCCTTTGATGCAATGTTTGGATGTCGCAAGAGCTGCAGCAGAGTTTCAACAATGGAAGACTTCAATTTCGGAACATCTTCTCGTCCCCGCACTAGGGGTGCAACAAATTCCATTCGTCGCTGCGGTCTCCCGTCATGAAGGAACTGCGTGTCGAGATCGATGACAACCTCGCCTGCAGCAGTGACGACAAGTTTGTTGTCACCGGTAAAGGTGCCGATTACGGCGAAGTCGACGCCTTTTTTAAGGCAAAGTTGCCTTAGTGGCTCCGGATTAGCTGCCGCTAGAACCATTCTTTCTTGTGACTCACTGAGCCATATTTCCCAGGGCGCCAGCCCTGAATACTTCAGGGGCACTAAGTCCAATTCACAACGCGCTCCAATACCTTCCGCCATTTCCCCGACCGCTGAAGACAACCCTCCAGCGCCGCAGTCGGTGATTGCCGAATAAAGACCACGTGCTTCACGCAGCACTTCCATCACGAGTCGTTCTGTCAGCGGATCACCAATCTGCACACTCGCACCAGCAACCTCACCCGTGCTGGCATCCATTGTTAGAGACGAGAATGTCGCACCGCGTATTCCATCGCGACCTGTGCGCCCGCCGATTACAACTACCGAATCGCCAACATTCGGACCATCAAGTGACGGTGCAGAGAGTGTCGACTGTCCAATACATCCAGCAAACACAAGTGGGTTGGCAACATAACCGGGGTCATAAAGAACAGCCCCTGCAATCGTTGGCAGACCTATCTTGTTTCCATAGTCTGCAACACCAGCGATGACTCCGTCGTGAATTCTCTGTGGATGTAACGACCCCGCTGGAAGTTGGTCGACTTGAAGATTCTGGGGGCCAAAACACAAGATGTCGGTGCACGCAATCGGGTCATGTGCCGCTCCAAGAATGTCTCTGATCACACCGCCCACTCCAGTATTGGCCCCACCAAAAGGCTCAACAGCACTTGGGTGATTGTGCGTCTCACATTTCAACGCCAGAGTGTGTTCACCGTCGTATGAGATGATCCCTGCATTGCCCACGAATGCAGACAGAACGTATTTGGCATTTATCTTGTCGGTTGCTGCTTTGATACGACCTAGTAGCGACTGGACCTCGTTGCCTTGTTCATTGAACAACCGCGCACGGAATGTCTTGTGCGCACAGTGCTCACTCCAAGTCTGAGCAATCATTTCCAATTCAACGTCTGATGGATCGCGGCCCAGAGTCAAAAAATGATCGCGGATCACTCGAAGCTCTTCGGCATCAAGCGCCATCGCGCGTTCACGATTCAAGGCGTCAAGTGCGGCGTCATCACCGAGGGAAATCCGTCGTACGGCATCAGGCACGCTGGCAAGCACGCCTATTGGAGGATCCACAAATTCATTTATCGCCCACCGCTCCACAACCGAGTTCGCAAGCAAACGCCGTGTCAATGTCGCAACACCCTCAGCAGTAACTGGGCCATGAATTTCATAACGCCGACCAGTCGCAACAGCTTTCACTTCAATGCCGAGAACCGACGCCGCGCGTTGCACCTCGCGCGCCTCGGAATCGGTCACTCCAGGCAGAAAGGCAATCTCAACCGTGTGGGACGCAGATGAACTCTCAATCCCCCACACGGCCCGCTGAAGAAGTGGGTCAACAAGAAATTGAGCAACTTTTGTCTTCGCCTGGTCATCTAGCGGTGGATCAAACCAGATGAGGTCGCTGATTTCGACGTTCTCTACGCCTTCTACCTGCAGCGTTCTTGATGAATGAACCGCGGCTTTGGCTCGTGGGTCAGTAGCGATTGACCTGATGGAAATTCGATTTTCAATCGTCCCAATACGATCTCGCATTACCCCTTGCAACCTAGGCGAGAAGGCAAATTTGGGGCAATACGAATTTACGAATTGTCAGCCTCACGCCTTCCGGGCATCGCTGATCCATTTTTCTCGGACCCGCTTTGAGACATACGACTGGTCCTCACCCACTGCGCGATCCACACCATCCCACCACCACCACATCTGGCAGTCACCGGGATTGCCCTTGAAGAACCAGCTCTGAGCCTCGCCATGAGCTTTGATAGTGCGCCCGAGGTCATCATGTGCTTCAACGTCGATTGTGCGCACCCAGCCGTGCTCGGGATCCACAACTACCTTGCGTTCGCCACCGATGATGTGCGCATAAACACCATCACGGATGAGGAATCCAGTCACAACTTGATCCGAGTCCAAAGTTGGCACCGTATAGACGAGGAATGCCTCACGTTCATTCAAAGTGCCGTACGAGTAACCGATGCCACCGGTGCCTGAGAGCTGGTCGTGGTCGGTTGTTTTGCGCTTTTTCGGGCGCCCTTGTGGGCGTGGGCCCCAGGAACGGTCCCGCACCGCAAAACAGTCAATAGCAATTGACTCACCGTGCAGAATCATTGAGCCCGTCACGCGTCCCGCTTGGTCAAAGTGCACACCCTTGTAAAAAGGTGCCACTCCGGTGGGATGAGGATTCGGGGGCATGATCGCGTCAAAAACGATGTCCAACTCGAATGCCCCGGGGTCTGAGTATCGAATCTGATACTTCTTTAAGGGTTCGATGGTCTTGGTATGGACTCCATTGGGCCACTCGAAATCACGCATGTCCCGTTCACTTCGCGGTGGCAGCTGAAGCCCGTTGTAATTCGCGTGATACGGCAATCCCCACTCAAAGGGTGACGACGCATCCCATACCCAAGCGCCGCCATTGCAGATGTTCGCATTCGGGCGCGCTTGGCAATAGGTCCAGCCGCTCAACTTGCGTTCGGGAACACACCATGAAAACCAGTTCGTCTCGGTCTCCCACCAGCGGTCACTCAACACATGGTCGTGGAAGTCGTCATCCTCGGGCCCGAATGTCGGATATTCATAGTTGTTCTGTGTCACTGGGAACCCCTGTCGATGCTTCACGCCGACGGTAGTTATCGTGAATGCATGGTTTCAACTCCTGCAGTCTTCATTGGACACGGAAATCCCGTGACTGCAATTGAACCGAATCGATTTAGTGCCGCATGGAGTGAATTTGCTGCACAAGTTGAGCGCCCTAAAGCAATCCTTGCAATATCGGCACATTGGTTCATCGGGGCCACCGCAGTTACCGCAATGGAGAACCCCCGCACAATTCATGACTTCTATGGATTTCCTGACGCGATGTTTCAAATTCAATATCCGGCTCCAGGCAATCCGCAGCTTGCAGAACGAGTAGTGGAGATCGTCAACTCTGCTCAAGTGAGTTTGGATAGGCACGAGTGGGGTCTTGATCATGGAACATGGTCACCGCTTCTATACATGTATCCCGATGCATCCATACCAGTTGTGCAGCTCTCATTAAACGGGCACGAGACTTTTGACTACCACTTCAAAATTGGTACTGAGCTAGCTGCATTAAGTACTGAAGGAGTGATGGTGATTGCATCTGGCAACGTGGTACACAACCTGAGCAAAGTCAACTGGGGGTTGCCCAACAAAGGTTTTGACTGGGCCCACAGCTTTGATGAACACGTCAGGGAAATAATGCTTACTGATCCAGCACGATTGGCGTCAGTATCTACCCACCGTGATTTCCGATATGCCGTGCCCACGCCCGATCACTTCATCCCACTTCTCTATACAGCGGGCATCGCGGTCGCATCTGGGCGCAAAGTAACCACTATCTGTGATGGATACGACCTCGGTTCGTTGTCTATGACCTCATACAGGGTGGGCTGAAACTGACAATTGCCATTCTTGGGTTACGGTTGGGTATGCGTCGTTCCCTGCTCTTGCTGTCAGTATTTTCAATGTTTGGAGTCTTACTGACTCAACCAATAAGCCCGGTTCGCGCAATCGACTCTGTGCCCGCCGACGAAACACGAGAGATTTCAACGAGCCGAGTTGTTATCTATCACGCTCCTCGCTCGGGCCCATCCGTCAACGCCATTGAAGCTGCGGCTGATCTTGATGCTCATCGATCTGAAACCTCAGACGCTTCACGGACAATCATCAACTTTGATGAGATCTTGACTGGTGAGTCGCTATCTGAAGTGATTGATGAGATTGACGATCTTCCTGGGGTGATAGCTGTTGAGCCCTCAATTCGTTTGCGAGCTTCTGATGTGATCCCCGATGACCCGTTGTTCGCTGCTAATCCCGCAACAAACGGACAGTGGTATTTACAAAAGTCCGATGACGTACCTGGAGCTATCAATGCACCGTCATTGTGGGAAGCAACTATGGGGACCAGCGACACCGTGGTCGCAATTCTCGATACTGGCTACACCGATCATGAAGACTTAAATCCCACTCGTATAGTTGGCGAATACGACATGGCGAGCGAAGATGACGATGGTGTGTTTGTCTCAGCCAATGACGGTGATGGTCGTGATGGTGATGCGCATGATCCCGGTGACTGGATTTCGGAAGCGGAAAACACCCAACCAGGGGGAGTTCTACAAGGTTGTGGCGAAGGTGACTCCAGTTGGCACGGCACCCATGTAACGGGAATTATCGGGGCTACAGCTAATAACTCAACAGGCGTTACCGGTATTAACTGGGCAACCAAGTTTCTCCAAGTGAGAGTTCTTGGAAAATGTGGTGGCTACACGAACGACATTGCAGATGGCATCCGCTGGGCAGCGGGCGGTTCAGTGGATGGTGTGCCGGTGAATCCCAATCCGGCCGATGTCATCAACTTGAGCCTCGGTGGCGACGGGGCGTGTGATAACTACACACAAAGCGCAATCGACTATGCCGTCGCGGAGGGTTCGGTCGTTGTAGTAGCGGCAGGTAATGAAAATCAAAATGCTGAGAACGTCACTCCTGCTAATTGCAACAATGTTGTTGTTGTTGGTGCAGTTAACGACCAAGGCGCACGCGCTGGATTTTCAAATTATGGCGCAATCGTTGATGTTGCCGCACCAGGTGTGAACATTCTGAATACGCTCAATGATGGATTGACTACTCCTACTCCATCACCGGCAGTCGGTGGTGACGAATATCAGTTCTTGTCGGGTACTTCCATGGCTACCCCAATAGTTTCAGCAGTAGCTGCAATCATGATGGGCGAAAATCCATCTCTGACACCAGTACAGGTTGAGCAGCAACTGCAGGAATCTGGTCGGGGATTTCCAGTAGCGGCCACCACCAATCGTGACTGCAATAACTCGTCGCGGCGCTGCGGTGAGTCGCTCCTTGATGCGTGGGGCGCAATAGGCATGATCACACCAGTGAGCGCACCGTCAGTCGTTGTGAGCAACACAGATCTTCGGATCAGTTTCCGAGCTAGCCCAAATGCTGACCACTACTACGTGTTCCGAAACGGTACAAGAATCAGAAATGCCCTATCGTCAACAACATTTGTGGACCGAGAGCGTGCAACTTTCGTGGGCACCGTCAATTACCGAATAGTCGCCAAGAATCTAGATAACGGCTATTCATCACCTGATGAGAATTTCAGTTTCACGGTTCTGCGTACCGCAAGCCGACCATCAATCACCGTTCAAGGTGGCGTTGAATCCGCAACGATCAACGTCAATTGGAATCCGTCATCACCCGTGATCACGAAGTGGTGCGTTTACCGAAATGATATTCGTCGAGGATGCTTTACATCGAGCGTACGTACGAAGGTGATTTCATCACCTGCTGGCCAACAAAGCTTTTATGTTCGCACGGTGAATGCCAATGGTGCTTCAGCCCGGAGCCAGACGAAAACTGTCTCGATCTCGCTTGACTGAATTAAAAACTCGTACCGCCGTCGATATTGATCAAGGCTCCAGTCAAATAGCCAGCTCTCTTTGAAAGCAAGAAAGCGATGAGTTCACCTACTTCTTTGGGTTGACCGGGTCTTTGTAGAGACACATCTAGGTGCCACTCCTCCACCATCACCTGTTCAAGCAAGCCCTCGGGTGGTAGGCCGCGCTGCTCGGAGATCATCTTGCGCAACATCTGAAGAGATTCGGTCTCAATTGCGCCAGGTGCAATACAGTTCGCGCGCACGCCTTGGCGGCCATAGGTCTTGGCGATCCCTTTTGTGAACACAGCAACTGCTGACTTAAGCGACGCATACGGCAGACGTGCAATTTCCGGTGCGCGAATGGAATAAGCCGCGGTGGTCACTAACGCACCTTTGGTAGCAATCAGATACGGAAGGGATGCCTCAACGGTTCGGGTTACACCCAAAAGCACATCTCTAAACACCGCGGTCCATTCATCATCGCTGATCTCAATTGGTGAGTGGCCGATGATTCCAGTTGTGATTCCAACGCCGTGAATTTCACCCAATGCGGCCTGAGCACGCGCCATAACATCGGCAGCCCCACCAGTTGCCGACACATCACCTGCGACACCCGTAGCACCGATTTGCGCAGCCACATCAGCGGTTTTTTTTGGGTCACGGCCCACAACCACAACATTGGCTCCTTCGGCTACGAGTGTTTCTGCGGCAGCAAACCCCATTCCTGAAGTGCCGCCTACGATCACGACACCTTTACCTGCAAGACCAAGATCCATTGTCTACTCCCTATCTATTCGCGATAAACGTTGCGCCGGCGCTGGTTCCATCCACGAATACGTTTCGTGTATCAAAGAGCCACTTGTCATTGACTCTTTTGTACGTATCTATGTAGCGGCCCCAGTGGTCAAGCCCAATATGGGTGAGCACCGCAAAATAGCAACGACCGCGCGCGGCATTTTCACTCTCAACATCAATCTGGTGTGTGGCCACAAAATGCCGAACGTATTTGGGTACGTCCGCAGATTCGAGTCGGCCCTTCGCATTGTTGAAGATGTTGATGATCTCCGACTTGCCTCGATAGGGCGCTCCGCCATCGATTGTCATCACCGATGTATCGTCAAAAAGTTCGAGAAGCTGAGAAAAACGCCCTGTGTCGCTGTTCGAGTTGTACCTAGTTACCAAGTCGCGAATTTCCTCGCGTGCAATTACTTCCCAGAGTTCCATGCACCCCCCGATGTCACGTCTCGCCATAGAAGCGATGCCAAACATTAACGCCCGAGCGCAGGAGCTGAGTCATGAGCCAAACGAGTAGGTTTGGCGTGTCTATGAAGTATTTCTTTCAATATCCCGACCTCATCGGCCCCGTTGGGTCGCTGTTAGATGCCGGACCGATTCAGGAACTAGCTGTAGCTTGCGAACAAAGTGGTTGGGGGGCGTTCTCATTCACCGATCACCCGGCTCCCGGTGCGCGCTGGCTAAGTAGTGGGGGGCACCAGTCGCTGGATCCATTTGTTGCCCTGACTGCCGTTGCCGCTGTGACCTCAAAGATCTTGTTGGTTCCATATCTTGTTGTTCTCCCCTACAGGAACCCTTTCATTACCGCAAAAGCAGCCGCAACTGTTGATCTCATTTCGAATGGACGCTTTGTGCTCGGTGTTGGTACCGGCTATTTGAAAGGTGAATACCACGCAGTCGGTGTGAACTTTGATGAGCGCAACGCACTTTTTGATGAGTCCATCGAAGCAATGCGTAAATACTGGAAAGGCGAACCATTCAGTCACGACGGAATTCATTTCAGTGCTCGCGAAATTCTCGCCTTACCCGCACCACCAAGGCGCAATATCCCAATCTGGATCGGCGGTAATGCCAAGATCACCAAACGTCGTGTGGCCGAAAACGCCGAAGGTTGGATGCCGCTTCTTGGGGACCCAACACTCATGAACACCACGCGTACTCCAGCGATCGCTGACCTTGGACGCGAGATCGAGGAAGTTAAATCCATGGCGGGCTCCCGAGCAGAATTTCTTGAGTTCGTCATTGCCATGCCACGAGGCCTAGATGAAGATCCAAAATCAAATGCACGCGCCATTCGCGATGAGGTCAAAAGGCTTGAGGACATCGGTATCACTTGGGTCGTCTCATCACCGCCCTGGAATCCTGCACCGCATGCGATCAACTGGATCCGTGACTATGGTGAGCACGTAATCAACGCCAACTAGTTTTTAGAAAGGGGTTTCAATGAGTTCTATGGAAGGTCGTGTTGCACTCATAACTGGTGCTGCGCGAGGTCAAGGGCGAGCACACGCCGCAAAGCTTTCAAGCCTTGGAATGGACATAATCGGTATCGACATCTGCCGTGATATCTCAACAATGGACTATCCGAATGCCACAGAGGCAGACCTTGGTGAAACCGTAAAAACGGTTGAAAGTAACGGTCGCAAGATGCTTCCATTCAAAGCCGACGTCCGTAACTTTGGCGAACTCGAAGCAGCAATCAATGAAGGTTGTGCCCGTTTTCGTCGGCTCGATGTGATCATTGCCAATGCGGGGATCATCAATCTTCAGGGCACGGTGCCAACCGTAGATGCATGGGATGATGTCATCAATGTGAACTTGAACGGGGTGTATTACACATTGCGCGCCGCCATCCCGCACATGATTAATGCTGGGAATGGCGGCTCAGTTGTTCTAACTAGTTCCTCAGCTGGGTTGAAGGCCGTGACGGGTTCGCATGCGTCTGCACTCGCCTACAGTTCGGCAAAATGGGGGCTCCGGGGCCTGATGCAGGCTTACGCCCATGAACTCGCCCCGCACGGTATACGTGTCAACACCATTCATCCAACGGGAGTATTGACCGGCATGACCCAGAACGAGGCAATGGCAAACATGGCCGCCAATCCAAGTAATGACCTAGCTGCAATGCAGAACTTGCTCCCAATCCAGATCCTGCAGGCCGAGGACATCGCAAATGCCGTGGCATTTCTTGTTTCTGATGAAGCGCATTACATCACAGGTGTAGCGATGCCCCTTGATGCAGGATTCTCGATTCGCTGAAATCAACCTAATATTCCCTTAGTTGGTTAACTCTGGGGGTCGGCGTGCTGAAGGCATTGCAAAAAATCGCAGCATGGATCGCGGCTGTTTCAATCTTGGCTCTCGGTGCAGGTGGCGTCGTTGCGAAGGCAGAACCAATTCGCATTCCAGGCAACCTGCAATTTGCACCTATCCGATCTGCGGTCGCATCGTTACCAACGGTAAGCACTATTTCGCCTGTCTCAACCCCTGAGAACGGTGACTACATTCAGTTTGAAGTTCAGTGGTCCACGTTAGGTATTTCAACAACTACGAC
>CAZXAX010000021.1:23665-28043 GCA_964638795.1 uncultured Bifidobacterium sp.
TATCAACTTGCGGTGATTTCAAATGATATTTATGCCACAGATCTGGAAAATGAGAGAGATGACTACGGCCGACTCCAATGGCAAGCCAGATTCAAAGAAACTTATGGTTCGCCCGAGTACGACTGGAGCAGAGTAAATACTTATAACAATGCAAGCGGTACTGCCATTGACACACAGGCAGTAACTATGCGCAACGATTCCGCGTTCGTTATTGCATTCCGTGGTACTCAGCAAATGGGTGCTGATGCATTGACCGATGCACTAGCGATCACTAAACGTGTTCCAGGGACCAGCCCCGGCGTCTACGTGCATGTTGGGTTCTGGGATGCACTTGAACCGGTGTACTCAGCAATCGTTAACGACTTGAAAGAGAGCCGAGGAGACCGCACCGTCTGGATAACAGGACACAGCCTTGGCGGTGCTCTCGCGCAACTGATGGCCTATCGAATCAAAATGAGTAGCGACCCTGAAGTACGAAATTCAGTCGTCCGAGTGGTCACATTCGGAGCTCCCCAAATTGGACAAACTGCGTTCAACAATCCTTCGAACCCCAATTCGTTCCTCACCAAGGTGGGCGCGGGGAACATGCAGCGCTGGGTCAACCTTCAAGATCCAGTCCCCCAAGTACCAGGGCTAACGGTTCCGGGCTGGGTACACAATTCCTCAACAACTTTGATGCGCGAAGATTCTCGGGGAACCTTACAGGTGCGTGCCGGTGCACCGATGCCAAGAGCGGGCGCCACGGGTGTGTCATTTGGTGATCACTCCCTGAAGCTCTACATGGACCGGCTTGTGGAGCTCAATTCGAGGCGCACGAATCTGACAGTCGCTCAATTCAACGAATATGCCCCGGAGCCCGAGGAATCGCCCGAGACACCCGAAACGGATATTGAAGATCCCGCGTTTGTTGAGGGAATCAAGACCCTAGGGATCGGTGTTGGCATCGGTCTTGTTGCGATTATCGGACTTGTTATCGGGCTTTCAATACTTCTGCTTTCCCAGTTGATGCTGTCTTTGGACTTTGTCTGGAATGAAATTGCCGGCGTTATTGAAGAAGCGTATAACGCAACAGCTGCTGAAGTTGCTGAGTTGATGAACACGCTGGGCGCATCGGCGACCGAGATAGCAAGAGCATTGAGAAATGTATTTACAGTCACTGCTTCGGAGATTGTCAACTTACTGAGTGGCATAGGACTCACTCTGGCGGAAATCGCCACAGCGCTTAAATCGGCATTGTCTATGTCATACGAGGCGATTGCGGGCCTGTTTAAAACTCTCGGTGAGGCCGCAGCAGATGTTGTTGCCGCATTCAAAACTGCCTTTAGTAGTCTGAATTTCGCGAGTGTCGCTGCGTTCTTGGACAGTGCAGGGTATGCATTAAAAATAATCGCTGAAGCGATCTATGACGCTTTTGTTGTCAGTGTTAATGCGCTCGCTCTTGCGTTAAAGAATCTGGGAGAGGCAGCTGTTGACGTTGCACGGGCACTTCTTGAAGGCATTGCGGCAACTGTGACACAAGTTGCATCGGCATTGAAGACCGTCTTTCTTGCGACTATTGATCTTGCGGCATCGATCCTTAAATCAATTGGTGTTGTCCTTGCGGACATTGTGGATGTTCTAAGCAGTGTCTTCTTCGCAACATTAAGTGTGATCGCAACTGCACTGAAGTCCATTGGGGCACTTGCATCACAGATAGCAACATTGTTGGTAGATGTTCTTGGTGCGACAATTAATGCTGTTGCGAGTGCGCTTCAGGCCGCGTTCGGTGCCATTTATGACACCATCGCAAGTGCACTTAAGACCGCATTTGAGGCAACCGCTAATGCGGTCGCTGCCGCGTTGAAATACATTGGCGGCGCGATTAATGATGTTGCATCTGCACTTAAGGCCGCCTTCAACTGGGTTTCTTGGGTGGGGGGCAAATATCTTGCGTCCGCTCTTGAGTTTGCTTTTGGCTCGGTTTATAACGCAATCGCAGGAGCGGTAAAGACTGTCCTTAATCTTGCGGCCACAACTGTTGCCTCAATCATCAAATACATCGGTGGCACCCTAAGTGAGGTCGCGTACGCGATTAAATCCGCGTTTTCATGGGCCGCTGAACAAGCCACAGAACTTGCTGAAGCACTGGAGAGTGTTTTCGGAGCCGTGTACGACTCAATTGCCTCAGCTATAAAGACTGTTCTTGGTTTGGCATCTTCGGCTGTAGCCAATGTCATAAGAGTTATTGGCGCCACATGGAGTGAAGTCGCGAGCGCCATTAAATATGCCTTTACCGCCACAATCAACACCGTGGCGTCAATTTTGAATGGGCTTGGTGCCAGTTTTGATTCAATTGCAACGGCCGTCAAAACCGCCTTTAGCGCAGCTGCATCTGCTGTTGCCAGTGCAATCAAAGCAATAGGCGCGTCGATAAGCCAGGCTGCTTCTGCACTCAAGTCAGCATTCGGCACGGTGTACAACACGATTGCATCAGCATTAAAGACTGCTTACAGTGCGACGATTAGCTCAATTACATCCGCATTAAAGGCACTGGGCGCCGGTGTTTCAGCGGTGGCCAGTGCCCTCAAGGCAGCAGCATTTGGAATTGTTGCTATTGCCAACGCAATTTGGGATGCATTCACAATTGGATTTGATGCATTCGTAGATCTGCTGGAGGCAATCGGCGCATCTGCGGCTCAAGCCTTCGACATCGTTTGGGACTTCTTCTTTGGGTGATCATCCTTCTTGCGTCAACGCGCTTTACCCGTGACTGATACGCTTTCTAACGTTTGAGTCACATATTCCTGGCAGGGAATGCCGACGTCATGCGTACACCCTTCGCGCCGAAAAGGTCCTCTGGTTATCACGATGAATGAAGAGACAATTGAACAGAAACACGTCGTAACAGAGTTCGACCTGAGCAGCACCCCTTATGAGGATCACACGCATGGCGAGACGGTCATCCACGAGTATTTGTCATCAAAGCAGTCAGGCGCTTCCTATGTGTCTCTACTGCTGACTCATGCGGATGTCCTAATCGGCTCCTATGCCTTCAGCAAGACACAACCGAAAGTTCCAGTAACTGTTGATATGACTCATCGACAGCTGGCAAAACTTGTTCCAGGCACTCATGTGTCAATTGGCAGCCGAATTCTCCGCATCGGCAATGCCGCGATTGTTGGGGAGGTCATCTTCAGTGCCAACGACACAGTGGTGGCTACAACTCACGTGACCTTCAGTCTTTCGCCGCGCCCACAAGACAGCGGCTCAATTGATCTACCTCTTGGTGTTACTCGACACGGCAAAAAACCAATCATGGATCTGCACGAGCGGCTCGCACTTAGGGTTATCGAATTGGGTGTTGTTGAAGTTGATTTAACCGCAGAAACCATCAACGCCTCCAAGGGGCTACAGGGCGGCTTGACAGCATTCACCGCCGAATACGCGGCCGAGTCACTGCTGCGACCAGATGAGCACCTGATTGATTGTGACATTCGATATCTCTCTGGCGTTCGTGCTGGACCGGGTCAGGCACGGGCTAAGCGAATTGCCCCTAGTCTGATACGTGTTGAGGTGGTTGATCTCGGCAAAGATGATCGTGTGTGTGTGATTACAACATTTAGAACAGGAGCTTGGCAATGACCATGCATGTAACAGTTGATCGAAATCTCTGCACTGGACACGGGCGCTGCTACGTACTTGGACCAGATGTTTTTGATGCCGATGAGAGTGGCTACTGCGTGGTCAAAGTGAGCGAAGTCGATGGAGATCTTCTCGAACAGGCTCGCACAGGCATGAACAACTGCCCTGAGGATGCGATCAAAATCTCCTGATCTTGCGTGTCAGTGCTTGAGTGGTTCTGCGATCGGTCGAACCATTGATTCTTGGGCGAAACTAGCCACCATCTGACCGCTTGGGTTGTACACATCACCACGCCCAAACGCACGGCCCCGCGCCAAGATCGGACTGTGCTGGCTGATCAAACACCAGTCATTGATGTCACACTCGCGATGAAACCACATTGAATGCGAAGTGACTGCGGTGTGAATTTTCTGAGTGGAGTCCGCTTCAGAAAGATCAGGGATCGGACGAAGCGCAGTACCGATAATCGTGAGATCGGTTGAGTGGGCGATGAGACCTTGGTGATACCTCTGGTCTTCAGGGAGTTTGCGGTCATCGACCTTCACCCAAAATGCGAAGTCTGCCGGGCCCACTTTGCGATCGCTCAATTCAACACCGTCTACTACACGAGTGGCGAATGGCATCATTCCCAAATCCCTCTCGGGGTGATCTTCGGGCTTACCAAATGATGGAGCTGGATCTTGATTCTCGAAGCTTTCATCGGGCGCATGCATCTGCACATTGGCCACGAAAAAGACCTTGCCTTCTTGAGCGGCAG
>CAZXAX010000022.1:0-27981 GCA_964638795.1 uncultured Bifidobacterium sp.
ACATCTGGGTTTTCATTAGCGCTGGTGCTTGTTTCCGTTGGACCACTCGTAGTGGATTCATCCAGCGTGGTTGATGTATCGCTACTGGTGGTTGTGGGCTCAAAGGTGCTCCACATTATGAACACATAGCCAGAGCCACCTGATCCGGAAGCATCGTTAAAGGATCCGCCTCCACCAGAACCCGAGTTGGCTGCAGCAGACTCACCTGGACCGTTGTCAACACAACTTCCACCACCGGATCCGTTGCTGCTAGTTCCACATCCACCACCACCGACTGCATAAATGTCGGTGAATCCAAGGTCAGACAAAGGGTGTCCAAGACCGTTGCCGCCATTTCCACCCGCACCAGCGGATCCATTACCGCCAGCACTTGTAGCTCCACCACCACCACCGCCAGTGCCGTTAGTGCTGGCTCCACCATCGTTGCCGTAGATGGTGATTATCGAACCAGGGTTATTCGTTGTTCCACCGGTTCCGGTTCCAGCTTGGGTGTAGGTGCCATGTGCACCAGAACCCGAGCCACCACTAGACGGCAAGCTCTCACCCCATCCACTCCCGTGTGCGCCACCGTATGCAACCACCAAACCTTGATTGCTCACAATTGAACTGTCTTCTCCAGCTGCTGCAGGGGTTGCTGGGCGATCTTGGTGACCAATTCCGCCAGCACCGACGGTGACAGTTAGCGCGCCAGACATAACCACTAAACCCGCCGCTATTGCGCCTGCACCACCACCAGCGGCTGAATCCTCATCACTCCATCCGCCTGCACCACCACCAGCAACAACGAAGACGTAGACATTGAGCGCGTCATCTGGAATCGTGAAACGGCAGGAACCAACACTTGTGAACTCCGCGTAGGTCCAATTAGCCGCGGTGCCTGTGGTTGGGGTGCAATCAACCAGTGCGCTAACCGGATTGGTTTGGGTAAACACAATGGTGGTCAACGAGACACCAATCCCAACCAAGACTTTGCCGATCAGTGATTTACGACTGTTTTTCATCGGGTTCCTCACTTACCTTTTTCAGCCCACTTGGCTTATTGACAGAGCGGGTGACGGGAATCGAACCCGCATTCTCAGCTTGGGAAGCTGATGTTCTGCCATTGAACTACACCCGCAGAACGGTGAAACTTTAATACCTAATTACATACTTTGCGATTTACGCGACAGGATCCAACGCAGTGTTCACGGCACAAATTATGAGGGCTATTGTCAACTGGGTGTCCGATAGCTGATTCAGCAAGCTGCATAGACGCGAACGTTTTCGGGGGGAAGTGATGTCGCAAACCGAACTCTTCAGTTACAAGGATCAACGGGTCTTAGTTGTCGGTGGTGCAACCGGTATGGGTGAGGCCGCAGCGCGACTTGCAGCCGATGCCGGCGCACGTGTAGTCGTGATGGATCGCGCCAATGTAAGCGAGCCCAGTGTTCAATTCATAAGTGTTGACCTTGGTGAACGTGAGTCAATTGATGCGGCGGTGGAGCTCTTGAACGGTCAAGTAGATGTAGTTCTGTCCTGTGCTGGTGTTGCTGACGGTGTGCCGGGAATTGAACGCATCAATTTCATCGGACACCGCTACATGATTGATGGACTTTTGGAGCGTGGTTGGTTGCCAGCCGGAAGCGCAATCGGAATGATCTCATCTGCGGCTGGTCTTGGCTGGCAAGCAGAACTTGGTGAGATCACAGAGTTTTTGGCCATCAAGAACTGGGATGATGCAGTTAAGTGGGTCATCGATCGCAACAAGGCAAATTATCTGTTCATCAAACGCGCAATGTGTGCCTACGTGGCATCAGAATCGGTCGCTCTCCTTCGTCGTGGTGTGCGAATTAACGCTCTGTGCCCTGGTCCGACTGACACACCACTTGCGAGAGCAAATGCCGAAACTTGGCTCGGATTTGGTGCAGATTTTCGTGAAGATATCGGCATTGAGGCATCAACTCCAGCGGAGCAAGCTGCGGTTTTATTGTTTCTTTGCAGTCGATCTTCAGTCGCTTTAACTGGGCAAACCGTCATCACAGATGCTGGCTATCTGATGGCTGGACTCTCGGGTGCATATCCATCGGCAACTCCAGTGGCTGAGTTTTTGTTCGGTAAATATGGCTGATACAGAGTTGTTTGGAAAGCACTTTCAACCATGAGTGAATGCATAATTCTCACGGGTGCGTCAGCAGGAATTGGTGCAGCACTTGCGCCAATGATGTCAAGACCGGGCGTGAAGATCGCAATCAGTGGTCGGCGCAAAGAACGACTGGAGAATGTCGCACAAGAGTGTCGCACAAAAGGTGCAGAGGTGCGAACAGATGTAGTTGATTTTGGTGATCCAGTTGCCGCCGAGAATTACGCCAAGAAAGTTGAATTGGAGTTTGGTCATGTTGATGTACTGATAAACAACGCTGCTACTCCAATGCGCCGCCGAGTGCAACAATTGTCGATTCCTGAGCTCACCACAACAATGGTGACAAACTTTGAATCCCCAGTGCGGATGACCCTTGCGTTATTGCCAGGAATGATTGCGCGCAACAAAGGTGTGATCGTGAATGTTTCAAGCATGGGTGGGCGTGCAGGAATCGCTGCGGAGTCAGCGTATTGTGCATCAAAATTCGCACTTTGTGGGTGGTCTGAGTCATTGGCAATGGACCTTTGGCGAACTGGAATTCGTGTGCGTCTTGTATTGCCTGGTCCTATAGCGACCGACATTTGGGATCGTCCCGGAAATGACCCAGCCCACTATGACGGCGATCTTGAATCACCTCAGACCGTCGCTCAAGTAATTGTGGAGGCAATTAATGGCGATCAATTCGAGTACTACGTTCCCAATGTGAAGCCCGTTGTGGAGTTCAAGACTTCAGCCATTGAGATGTTTATCGAAGGAGTAGTTCAGTACACCGAGTCAAAGGAGAAAAAATGAAAGCACTTGTGTTTGGCACGGAACCACAGCCCTTCAGTCCACCACCAAATGCACCAAAGCTCGTGCAAAATATCGCTACCACACCGTGTTCTCTTCTTGATGTGCCCGATGCCAAACCGTTGCGGCCCGATTGGTATGTGATTCGCCCCATTCTCACTGGTATTTGTGGCTCTGATTCAAAGCAGATTCTTCTGGACTTCGAAGATGACAGCGATAGTGCGATGAGTGGGATGACTTCATTCCCACAGATCCTTGGCCACGAGGTGGTCGCAGTGGTGGACAGTGCGGGCCCTGAAGCTACAGGGTTTGATATCGGTGATCGTGTTGTACTCAATCCTTGGCTCTCATGTGCACCGCGTGGTGTTTCGCCAGTGTGCCCGGCTTGTGCTGTTGGTGATCTGAGTTTGTGTTGGAGTTTCACAACAGGCCCGATTGCGAAGGGAATTCATACCGGTACTAGCCGCGATGCAAGCGGGGGATTTGCCGAACTACTTCCAGCACACTCTTCGATGTTGTTTCGTGTGCCAGATGACATGGATGACCGCACAGCAGTGTTGGCTGATCCATTTGCAGTGTCGTTGCACAGTGTGACTCGTAATCCACCACCACCTGGTGGTCGTGTGCTCGTTTGGGGAGCGGGTGCCCTCGGAAGTTCTGTGGTGGCAATTCTGCGTGCTTTGTATCCAGACGTCGAGATTGGTGTGGTTGCTCGCTTCGACAGCCAGGTTGATTTGGTGCGAAGACTTGGTGCACACAAGATTTTTCGTCCACTAGAGAAGGCTGAGATGGTCGACGAACTCGCAAGTTGGTCAGGTGGAGTGTTGAAGCCGACAATGAAGGGGCTTAATGGCATCCCTATGTGTTTCCCCGGCTTTATTGATGTTGTCTATGACACCATTGCTAAGCCTGAAACACTTGAGGTAGCTGTCCGTGTGCTCGCCTCGCGTGGACGACTCGTGAAGAGTGGTGTTCACGCCCCAGGTCGCTGGGAATGGAGCCCTCTGTACTTCAAGGAGATCACCCTTGTTGGTTCGAACGCCTTCGGATTTGAGGAAGTCAATGGTGAGCGTCGTCACGGGATCGAGCACTATTTGCGCCTAGCAGGCGACGGGCGCGTCAATCTAAAGCCAATGATCACCCATACATTTGGTTTGTCGCAGTGGCAGGATGCATTTGCGGCCCTGGGCGATCAGGCAACGAGTGGAGCTATCAAGGTTGTGATGGAACCCTCTAAGTGAGATCACTTCTCAGTGAATCGCATCGCCATGTGTTCTGTGGCCTGGTCACTCGGGCCCGCCCACACAACGCGTCCATGCTCAAGGATGATTGCTCGGTCACATAACTTCAGGGCATGGCCAATTTGCTGCTCGACAATTAGTAGTGCAGTTCCATTGGCTTGTAGACGCGCAAGGTCGTCGTAAATCTTCTTCACGATGACAGGTGCAAGCCCAAGTGAGAGTTCGTCGGCAATCAGTAGTTTCGGAGCTTCGACTAGTACCCGTGCAAGTGAAAGCATGCGTTGTTCTCCACCCGAAAGTTTTCCAGCGAGTTGGTCACGCCGCCGCTTGAGAGCTGGAAACTCAGAGAATGCTTTTTCTATTGCAACAGATACACCGCTACGACCAAATACTCGTTGAAAACTGAGGCGCAGATTCTCTTCAACAGTTAGAGATGCAAACACCGACCGCCCTTCGACGGCATGGGCGACACCAGCTTGAACAAAGCGATGTGGTCGTGCACCGGTAAGGTCTACACCATCAACAATTGTTTTCCCACTGGCTGGCGTTATCAGCCCACTTGCCACTCGGGCAACACTTGTTTTGCCAACACCATTGGCACCAAGTAGAGCCACAGCCTCTCCTGGATTGACAGTCAATGAAACATCAAAGATCGCGTTGAACGGCCCATAACTTGCAGACACAGCCTCCAATGCAAGTATCGGCTTCACGAGATGTTCTCCCCAAGATAAGCCTCACGAACAATGGGGTTCGTCAAGACGTCGGGTGTTGCGCCACTTGCAATTAAGCGACCAAAGTCGAGTACATAACAGCGCTGCGTGAATGATGCAACAAGCTCAACATCGTGTTCCACAAGAATTATCGAAAAATTGGAGGATGCCTGAACCTCAAGAAGGGTCTCTGCAAGGTCCGCTGTCTCTTGATGATCCAAGCCAGATGATGGTTCGTCGAGCAATAGAACTTTTGGCTGTGTCATAAGTGCTCGACCAACTTCCACAAGCCGTCCCTGTCCGAGACTGAGCTGTTCAATTGGTTGGTCTGCCAACTTACCCAGACCAAGCAGATTAAGCACATGGTCACATGCCTCGATCTCTTCGCTGTGCGGCTTGCCACGTCCAGTCAGATCTCGCCATAGATTTCCATTTCCCCGGCGAATGCGCTCAGCGATCAACAAGTGATCACGGACCGTTGAACCACTGAACAACTCAATCCGCTGAAATGTGCGCCCGATACCCCGTCGTGCGCGTTCATGCACAGGCAATTGGCTAATGTCTTCGCCCGCCAGATAAACCGTCCCGCTGTCGGGTGTAAGTACACCGAGGACACAATTAAAGAAAGTTGTCTTTCCTGCTCCGTTGGGACCGATGATACCGATGCGTTCACCTGGCAGAACCTCGACACTGACCTCACTCAAGGCGGCAATGGCCTCAAAATTCTTGCCGATGTTCCTTACATCGAGAACTGCACCACTCATGACTTCACACTCTCAAGTGACTTTCGTGCCTCTCTTCGTGCACGCCGACGCTCCATTCGTTCGTGAGACTTACGCTTGCCACTTTCAACGAGCCCCTCGGGATGTTTGGCGAATCCAATAGTGGATAGACCAAAGAGCACGAATCGCCATTTTGCTGAAACAGGAAAGAATCCAGGAACACGGTCTGGGTCACGCAAAATCCACCCGAAGAGATCGCCGCGGAAAATAATTCGATCGAAAAGTGAAAAGCCGACCCCACCTTGAATCGCTCCTTCAACAGTTCGAGATCCAAGGGTGACAACGAGCACTAGCCAGAACAGAGTGGCGTATGGTGTGAAATTTCCCGCATAGTTCACGTTTTCCTGCTGCATTCCAAGAAGGGCCCCACCCAGCCCAGCGATGAAGCCAGAAATTGCAAATGCAATCACTCGGGGTCGGACTGGAGAGACACCAATTGATTGACTCGCCACCTCACTGCCGCGAAGCGCAGCCAAACTTCGCCCGAGAGTGCCACTGCGAATAGCAATGACTCCAGCACTCACAATGACAAGTACCACGACGACAAAAACAAGGAAAGTCTTGTCATTGGTGAGATTCCATGGGCCAATCACAGGTCGTGGAATTCGTGTCCCTTCAATCAGTGCTTTATCACCACCACCAACAAAAGGAAGCTTGACGATTACTGCATCAAAAAATGATGCAAATGCAAGTGTTGCAATTGGAACCCACATTCCACCCAGGCGGACAAGTGGAATTGCAAGCAATCCACTGATGGCAGCAGCAACCAACGCACCAACCAAAGCCCCCACAACAGTTGACATGCCAGTGCGATCAGCAAGTTGGAAGACTGTAAAGGCACCGATGGCCGCAAAGGAACCCTGTGAGAGTGAGATCATCCCACCCAGGCCCGTGAGCACGGTTATGGATAACAGGATCAAGGAAATAATCACAGCCTGAGTTACCAAAAAGACCCACGACTTGTCAGCCCGTGTCATTACGACAAAACCGACAACAGACAAAAATCCAACACCAACTGAATGCGTCAGATTGGTCATGAATTTTGTGCGCATGACTGCAACCGGAAGTTGGGGTGGTGGATCCACACCTGAGAGAGGATCCACTTGGTCTTTGTTGGCTCTCAATGGTGGCCAGAATGCAACAAGCAAAAACAGTGCGATGAAGGGCATCGCTGGTGTCACGTTGTCTTCGATTGCCCGAACCCAAGAATTATTGGCTGAAAATCTCGGCAGGAACGTATCAATTTGAGCTATGAGAACACCAAGGCCGAGACCACCAACCAAAGCACGTGGCAAACTCATCAATCTTCCAAAGGCAGCTGCTGTGATCGCAACAATGATGAGATTGAAATAGTCGGGCGCAGCAAGTGTGTTGAATCTCGGTGCCATCAATACACCAGCAAGCCCGGCAAAGGTACTCGACAACGCCCAGCTAAACGCTGCCACACGGTCTGCACGAATGCCGTTGAGCTCTGTCATACGCGGGCTTTCAACGGCAGCTCGCATCTGAAGACCAATCGCTGAAAAACGGAACAGTGCAGTAAGTAGAGAAGTCGCTATGACTGCTACAACCAACGCTGTCAGTTCATTCCTGCTCAGAGGGTAAACCCCAAAGGGGTCATAGAAGACACCTCCACCATTTGGCAGCAATCCTTCTGGTGTTCTGCCTCCAACGGGCTCGAATCCAATCAGCAGTTCGAACAAATGTGGAAGAGCCACTGACAAACCGATGGCAATGACAAGTTTGGCAAGTGCTGATCCCGGTGGCAGATGACGAAAGATAAGTCTTTCGAGGACCAAACCGATTGCTGGGGCGATTACAAAGACCGCGAATATGAATGCCACAACGACATTCCAATGCCATTCATTCCTTGTATGAAAGAACAAAGCGGCTGAGATGTATGCCTGCGCACCAAAGGCGAGATTGAAGACCCCAGAGGTTTTGTATGCGAGTACAAACCCGACTGCAATCAACCCATAGACCGCACCAGGGGGCAGCCCCTGAAGAATTCCACGCAGAAAGTCCTCAGCGACCGATGAAGCAAGAAGCATCGTTGTCCAGCAACTGATCTGGTTCGACTGATGTCAGTCGAAATCAACCAATTCGGGTTCAAACTCCGATTTTGTTCCGGGTGCCCAGCAGTACCAAGGCTTTGATGCGTCATCCAGGAACTCGAACTTCCCGCCAACAATCACCACGAAGGATTCACATGGAATCTCCGTTGTTGCTTCGGGGCTCCCTGGTGTGTAAGGGATGTATGCCGTTGACATATCGATTGGTTGCAGCAGACCTCCAGCTGTGTAGTCCTTCACTGCGCGGAATGAGCTAATGACCTTTTCACGATCAAAGTCAGGACCTGCTGCAATCAAGCTGTCAAACACTTGGGTGGCTGATATCCAGCCAACCATTGCCAGTTCATTTGGTTGGTATCCAAGTTCATCCATCCACTTCAGGAATTCATCTTTTGATCCCTTGTCAGAGGTGGATTCAAATGGCCGAAAACCAACCGTGACCAGGTCACCTTCAAATAGGGTGGCGTTCTCAGCGACGAAAGTTTGATCGTATGAGTTCGGGTGATACAAAACGACATCACCCATTCCTTGACGATCCAACTCTTGGGCGAGTGTCTTCATGCCGTTTAAGTCCATACAAGTGGCGATGAAGTCCACACCAGCGTTCTTCATCGCAGTGACCTCTGGTCCGATTCCGTTGGGAAGGCCGTAGGCCAGATTGTCATTCATGTAAGCATTGGCTACGCCTGAATCAGCTTCGTAGAGATCAAATGATGCCGCGATGGTTTGCGTGCAAACTTTCGACGTTTCACTAATGCCGTATCCCAAAGAAGCAGCATTTGTTGCACCAACCCGGCTTGCAATGTAGGGCATGGCAGGACGCGTACAGGTTTCACAGCGAATAATCATGCTTGGGAAGATTGCCTCGCGATTGGCTGCATCTGCTCCATGAATTCCCCATGTATATGTTGGGATGGCTTCGTCGTTTAACAATCCCCAGCCGGCAGGAAAGAGTGTCGCTTGGAATACTCCGAAATAGTCGGTGGATGAAGCGACTTCCAATGACTTTTGTTGGTTAAGGGTTAGTTCGTCATCAATCACGTCGGCAACAACGAGATCGCGACCATAAACACCGCCTTCACTGTTGCGGTAGGCAAAGTAGGCCTCGATACCCTCGGTGAAGCAGTCAAGAATGCAGGTACCAAGCGGATTGTTGGTTTTGGTACCAATCACTGCATAACTAATCTCTTCATCAGTTACTCCAGGAACACCTGAGATTGCGACGAACTCATCACGTTGGCTAGGTGAAGCAGCCTCAGTTGTTTCCGTCGATGTGTCAACGGTGGTGTCTTGTGTTTCCTCACTTGCGTTACTGCACGCACTAACAGCCAGAGCAGCGACTGCCAATAGAGATCTCACCAGTCCCTTTTTCATGGTTCCCCCGATTTCATGAAACGTGGCCCCTCCTATGGGTGCCAGTTGTCACACTAGTCAGATTTGAAACATCTTCAGGACTGAAGTTGCGAGGGGTTCAAAGACCCAGTCCGTCGAGCAGGCGGTCGAGCCCAAATACAAAGGCCTCGTCATTGTGGCGTCCGACGGCTTCGTCTGAACCGCTGACCTTGGAAAATTCTGGATGGCCAAGGGCAACATATCGACGTTTCCGAATCGCCAAATGTTGGGGGGCGCTTCCAAAGTCAAAAATTGTGGCCCCGAAGACGTAATTTTCGATGGTGCGGTAGGCAAGAGCTATTTCGTCTTTCGGTATCCCTGCACTTTCTAGAGCGGACACAACCGCCAGCACCTCTGCCTGACCAGCAAAGGAATCGCTATCCAGAAGCAGAAACACTGGGATCAAACGTGGGTGTTTGGCAAGCGTTGACCGTGTTGCAATTGCGATGGCTTTTATCAATCCGCGAGGTGTCGTGTCTGAAAGGTCAATGTCGTTCAGCATTGATGCAACCAGTCGATGGGTGATTGCATTTAGGAGATCCCCACGGTTCGCAAAGTGTGAGTGCGCAGCGGTATGGGAAACACCCATGGTCTCGCCAAGATGCCGAAACGTGAGTGCGTCAAGGCCTTCAGAATCAATGATCATGAGACCAGCATTAAGAAAGTCTTCTCGGCTAAGAATCGCGGGACGCGCCACGGAAAAGACACTAATCGCCCAGCAAAGACACCCCTTTAGCCTCCATCGGAAACCCCATAGTTTGATTAGGGTTAACGGCTGTGATCCTTTCCGACCGAGATGTAAAAGCCCAGATTGATGCGGGTCGCATCGTCATTGAGCCGTACGACGCATCGTGTATTCAACCCTCATCAGTAGATGTAAAAATCTCCAATCTGTTTCGTGTGTTTCGCAACCACACAGCTGGCGTCATTGATGTGAAGAAGGACATGACCGACCTCACAGAATTGGTAGAGATTCCAATGGATGGCGTGTTCATGTTGCATCCTGGCGAATTCGTCCTGGGCAGCACCCTCGAGCGCGTCGGTGTTCCTGATGATCTTGTAGCGCGCGTGGAGGGCAAAAGCAGCCTTGGTCGCCTTGGACTCTTGATCCACTCAACCGCAGGTTTTATCGATGCCGGTTTTGACGGTCATGTCACTTTGGAGTTGGCAAATGTGGCCAATCTTCCGATCACGCTTTACCCAGGAATGAAGATCGGCCAAGTGTCGTTTATGAAGATGACCTCACCAGCTGAAAATCCATACGGCAGTGGTGCAAAAGGTTCGAAGTATCAAGGGCAACGCGGACCCACTCCGAGTCGTTACTTCGAAAACTTCAACAAGTAGCCGGGCTCAATCGTTTGTAAACATGTGTTCGCGCACCGCCGCGCTCACGAGTTCTAGATATGCCCCCGAGTTCATTCGATGCATCACAAACATTGACTCTGAGTCTTTTGAATCCACGCCAATCTTTGCTGCGAGTGGAACTCCGCGCCGTTCAAGTTCTGCAGACGTAGCGGTCACATCTTCACACCAATAACCAAAATGGTGTGCTTGGCCGACATCAGAGACACTCCAAAGCGAGTTATCTATCGCTTGTACCAATTCGAGTCGATGAGGACCTTCATTTGTGTAGGCGAATTTAAAATTCACCACGCGGGCACCACTTGGAAGCCATACAGGCATTTCGGCTTCGCCTTCGAGACCCCACGTCACTCCGAATAAATCGCTGTACTCAATCTTGGCGCGGTCAACATCACTGACGACAATGCCAGTGTGATACAGATCACCAAAATTAATCGGTGTCGTGCTCATTCACCGGCAACTGGTTGCACGAGTGGCGCACCAGGTGAAGCGAGATTGCGCTCACCGTTTTCCAGTGCATCAAGCACGTGGATTGCGATGTCAGCAACTTTGACAGTGCTGTCATCGGCTCCAGCTGCCTTAGCTCCATCATCCATCATGATGTAGCAGAACGGGCACGCAGTGGCCACGCGTGTGGCTCCGGTGCTTAACGCTTCACGAGCGCGCTCGTCGTTCACCTTGGTACCGATGGACTCTTCCATCCACATGCGTGCACCACCAGCTCCACAGCACATTCCCTTGGTGCCATTGCGCGGCATTTCCACGATCTGGAGACCCTTGATTGAGCCCACTACTTTGCGTGGCGCCATGTAGACGTCGTTGTGGCGACCCAGGTAGCAAGAGTCGTGATAGGTGATTCGATCTTCAAGCGACGCTGACGACATATCGAGCTTGCCCGAATCAATTAGGTGCTCAAGTAGCTGGCTGTGGTGAACCACTTCGTAGTTGCCGCCGAATTGCGGGTACTCGTTCTGCAAAGTGTTGAAGCAGTGTGGACACTGGGTGATTATCTTCTTCACGCCCATGCCGTTCATCATTTCAATGTTCGGCATTGCAAGCATTTGGAACAGGTACTCGTTGCCTGAACGGCGCGCTGAGTCGCCAGTACACATTTCGCTCGGACCAAGAATTGCAACATCGATTCCTGCACGCTTCAGCAGTTTGGCCATCGCTTGTGTGACCTTTTTGTTCTTGTCATCGAACGACCCAGCACAGCCAACCCAGTACAGGTACTCGTAATTGAACGCGTCACCCGGATCAACGATTGCAACTTCAAGGTCTTTTGCCCATTCGCCACGGTCCGCTTGGCTCATGCCCCACGGGTTGCCCTGGTTCTCCATTGAGCGGTATGCGTTTCCGAGTTCAGCTGGGAAATTGCTTTCCATAAGCGACAAGTAACGACGCATGTCAAGAATCTTGTCGAGGATCTCGATATTGACTGGGCAAATTTCGTCGCATGCCTTGCAGGTGGTGCAGGCCCAGACTTCTTCGGCCGTGATGCGTTCAAACAACGAGTTGGCACCGATCTTGATTTCTGAATCAACGCCGATCGGTGGAGTGACGCGGCCACCAGGAGCATGTGCTGCGGTTGCAGCCATCACTTCGCCGGTCTTAAGAACAATCTCGCGCGGATCAAGTGGCTTGCCAGTGGCGTGGGCCGGACACACGCTTGTGCAACGTCCACACATCGTGCAGGCATCGGTATCAAGCAACTGCTTCCACGTGAAATCTTCCACGACCGCAGCACCAAAACTCTCAAGTGAGGTTTCGGTGAGGTTTGGCATTGCACGCATCGCACCCTTTGGACGGTCGCGATCACGGAGATACATGTTCAATGGTGATGTGAACATGTGGCGCAGCATCGTGATGGGTAGCAGAGCGAGGAAGGCCACGAAGGTGACCACATGCGTGATCCAGAAGAACTGGTGCCAGTTGCTGAGCGCGCCGGTGCCGCCATCATTCACGAGTTGAGCTAGCGGATAACCAATGAAACTCCACTTCTCAAATGACATGTCGATACCAGCAGCTTGCTCATGAGCAATACGGAACATTTCGGTTGCATATCCAGTGAGACCAAACGAGAGCAAGAGACCAAGTGCGGCTGCATGCTCTGGCTTGGTCTTGATGCGAATCCGGTATGGGCGCTGGACGTAACGACGCACGATTGCCCAGATGACACCCACAGTGAAAACAAGGCCCGCCGCATCACCGACAAAGGCATAGCCGCGGTAGACATCGCCGTGAAGGAACTTTGCTGACTCCGGCATTTGGTGATCAATCTCAAGCACGGTGGTTACACCAAGAAGAACAAGGAAGCCGAAATAGATCATGGAGTGCATGAGACCGGCAGCTGAATCACGAAGCAGCGTGCGCATGTACACGCCGGCGCGGTAGTCGGCTAGGCGACGTTTCGCGTTGCCAAGATTCGTGCGACGACGATCAGGCGCACCACGCTCCCAATTGCGAATGCGGTGGGCAAACTGGAACGCGCCCCACACGAGCATGATCGGAACGATGGTGTAGAACGCCGCTTGCAATGGGCCTGGGATTCCACCGAACACTTCACGATGCACCTTGGAGTCGCTGTGCCACTTGGTGAATTGAGGAACGATTCCTGAAAGCACGGTGAAGCCACCAATGCCAATACCTAGGGCGATCGAAATCTGATACGGCTTCAGCCGCTTCGGACCTTTTTGGTTGGTGTCGGATTCAGAGCCAGCGTGAGTACTCATAGCGCAATAGACGCTAGTGGTTGTAACGCGCCCTCCTATATAAGGAGCGCGGTCGAGTTACTGGGCTCAGCCGAAAGAAGCGCGGTCAAACTCGCGAATTCGTGCCGCCATTGAGGCCATGATCTTGTGCGCAAGTGCAGGAACGGCATCAATTACACCGATGAGGTTGCGGTGGGTAATCACCAGCGCAGTGCAGTTGGTATCTGCAATCACGGTTGCAGTGCGTGGGCCGTGGTCCAAGAGTGACAACTCGCCAACGATGTTGCCAGCACTCAAGGTGGCGACCTTCTTGCCATTGCGACGCACCGTTGCGGTCCCGCTCAAGAGGATGTAAGCCTCTTTGCCGATCTGCCCTTGGTCGACGATTACTGATCCCGCTGGCAATGTGACTTCGTCACCTGACTTGGCGATTTTTTCGAGGTCCTTGGTTGAGCACGACGAGAAGAGCGCGACATTGCGGAGGTGTTCTGTGTGAGATTTCCTGCTGGCCATGTCCTGAAGTGTACGCCCATTTTTGGGCTGTACGAACAGCCCTATTTCTGTGATTGCGCTGCCACGGCTGCAGCTGCTGCCGCAATTGCTTCGGCATCGCCTAGATAACTGGCTGATGTGAGCTTCATGTCTTCGTCAAATGTGTAAAGCCGGGGTGCTCCAGTTGGGATGTTGATGCCAGCAATATCTGTTTCCGAAACGGCTTCAAGGTGCATAAGTAAGGCCCGCAGGCTGTTGCCATGAGCTACCACCAGCACGTTTTGTCCAGTGCGCAGTTGCGGAACGATCTGGTCTTGCCAGTACGGGAGCACGCGCGCGACCACATCTTTTAAACACTCGGTGGCGGGAAGCGCATCGGGGGCGATCATCGAATATCGGTCGTCTTGCGACGGATGCTCTGGGCTTGACGGGTCAACAGGCGGCGGAGGGACATCAAATGACCGTCGCCAAAGATTGGTTTGTTCTTGACCGTATTTTTCGGCGGTTGCCTTTTTGTCGAGGCCTTGAAGTGCCCCGTAGTGGCGTTCGTTCAGGCGCCAATGCCGCTCCACGGGGAGCCATTCCTGGCCCATCTCGGCAAGAGCCAACTGGCAAGTGATCACTGCGCGGGTAAGCAGGCTCGTGTGAGCGACATCGAATACGAGTCCCGCTGCCGCCATCGTGTGGCCTGCGGCCTTGGCCTCAGATTCGCCTTGTGCCGTAAGGGGAACGTCGTGCCACCCCGTAAACAGATTGAGCTCATTCCAGGTGCTTTGGCCATGGCGGAGAAGAACCAACGATCCGGTCATGTTCTCATCGTACGCAGACCGCGTGGTTATTGGGGGAAGTGACAAATGTTTAGTCGTAGTGACTAAACATTTGTCACTTTAGGTTGGGAGTTCGAAAGGTCGTCGTTAAAGTTGAGTCAGGTTGTATCAAGTCTGATCTCCCCCGATAGCCCAGCACCCAAAAGAAAAGAATAAGGAGAACCCCCAATGGCCAAGGCAGTAGGCATTGACCTCGGAACCACCAACTCAGTGGTGGCAGTCCTCGAAGCCGGCGACCCCGTCGTAATCCCAAACTCAGAAGGCTCACGTACGACACCGTCTGTGGTGGCGTTTTCCAAAAACGGTGAGGTCCTTGTGGGTGAAGTGGCAAAACGCCAAGCGATCACCAACCCGGATCGCACTTTCCGTTCGATCAAGCGCTTCATGGGTCAGGCGTGGAAGTCCGAAGACATCGACGGCAAGCAATACACCCCCCAGGAAATCAGCGCCCGTACGTTGATGAAGTTAAAGCGTGATGCCGAGGCTTATTTGGGAGACACCGTCACACAAGCTGTGATCACAGTGCCCGCCTATTTTGACGATGCACAGCGCACTGCCACCAAAGAAGCAGGACAGATCGCAGGTCTTGAAGTTCTGCGCATCATCAATGAGCCAACTGCAGCCGCACTTGCTTATGGCCTCGACAAGTCAAGCCAAGACGAACTCGTGCTTGTATTCGACCTTGGTGGTGGAACCTTTGACGTGAGTGTTCTCGAAATTGGCGATGGTGTGTTCGAAGTCAAGAGCACCCACGGTGACACGCATCTCGGTGGTGACGACTGGGATCAGCGCATCATCGACTGGCTGGTTGCGCAGTTCAAAGGCGCACACGGCATCGACCTCGCACAAGATCGTATGGCTACCCAACGCCTGAAGGAAGCCGCAGAAAAAGCAAAGATCGAACTCTCTCAAGTGCAGCAGACCCAGATCAATTTGCCATTTATCACCGCAACTGCAGAAGGCCCGTTACATCTTGATGAGACCCTTACACGTTCAAAGTTCCAGGAAATGACCGCCGACCTGATTGAGCGTTGCAAGGTTGCATTCGAACACGCGTTACGAGATGCCGGAGTGAGCAAGGGCGATCTACATCACGTGATCCTCGTCGGTGGCTCCACCCGTATGCCCGCTGTTAGTGAACTCGTCATGAGCATCACTGGCAAAGAGCCAAACAAGACCGTCAACCCTGATGAAGTTGTTGCTGTCGGTGCTGCGGTCCAGGCAGGTGTTCTAAAGGGCGACGTTAAAGACGTCCTTCTTCTCGATGTCACACCACTTTCTCTCGGTATTGAAACCAAGGGTGGAGTGATGACCAAGTTGATTGAACGCAACACCACGATTCCCACGAAGAAGACCGAAGTATTCACAACCGCAGAAGACATGCAACCGTCAGTGGAGATCCACGTGCTTCAAGGCGAGCGCGAGATGGCTTCATATAACAAGACCCTCGGCAAGTTTCAGCTCGTTGACCTTCCACCTGCGCCACGTGGTGTCCCTCAGATCGAAGTCACATTCGACATTGACGCCAATGGCATCGTTCATGTGAGTGCCAAAGATCGCGCTACAAACAAGGAACAGTCAATGACTATCACTGGGCAGTCATCGCTTTCAAAAGATGACATCGACCAGATGGTGAAAGATGCCGAAGCGCACGCAGAGGAAGATCGCCGCCGCCGCGAAGAAGCCGAAGTGCGCAACAACGCCGACTCACTCGTTTACCAGACCGAAAAAGTTCTGCGTGAACAGGGTGACAATGTCTCAGCCGAAGAAAAGGCTGCAGTTGAGCAACCCCTTTCAGACTTGCGTAAAGCGTTGGAAAGCAATGACACAGTTGCAATCAAAACTGCGACCGAAGCGTTGATGTCGGCAAGTCAGGCGTTTAGTCAGAAGCTCTATGAAGCTGCGGCGCGTGATGCGAATGCTGCAGGCTCGTCAGCATCGGGCCAAACCGGACCCAATGACGACGAAATTGTTGATGCTGAAATCATCGACGAGAACTGAACGGTTGTTACATGAGCGATGAAATGAACGACACATCAGTTGACGGTGCAGTCGAGTCATCAATCGAAGAGGAGCTGACCGCGGCGGACACCGAAATACTGGACGTCGCGGCGCTTCTCGCCGAGCGCGATCAGTTCAAAGACATGGCCATTCGTCTGCAGGCTGATTTTGAAAACTTCCGCAAGCGTGTGGCCGCACAGTTGGTCGATGACATTGATCGCGCAACTGGACGCTTAGTTGAAGAACTCCTCCCAGTGCTCGATGCCTGTGAAGCGGCTTTTAATCACGGCGCAAAAGATGTTGAGCCACTTTGGGCTGCTCTTCTTGGCACACTTCAAAAGCAGGGCCTTGAAGCCCTCGATCTCCTTGACCAGCCATTTGACCCCGCGTTGGCGGATGCAGTGATGCATGAACCTGGCGACGGTGGTGAAACCGTGGTGATTGAAGTTATGCGCACTGGATACAAGTGGAAGGGCCGCGTGCTTCGTGCGGCGATGGTGAAGGTGAAGGGCTGATGGCTCCTCAGCGTGAGTGGTTCGAGAAGGACTATTACGCAGTCCTTGGCGTGCCTCAGAACGCATCAGCGAAGGACATCACGAAGTCATATCGAAAACTCGCGCGTCAATATCACCCTGATACAAATCCAAATAACGCGGCTGCTGAAGAGAAGTTCAAGGAAATATCAGCGGCCTACGACGTGCTTGGCGATGAAGACAAGCGACGCGAGTATGACGAAGTGCGGCGGATGGGCCCGATGGCCGGTGGTTTCGGACCCGGTGGGTTTAGTTTCAACGTGGGTGACGCTGGCAATGTGAGCGACCTTCTGGGACAGATGTTCGGCGGTGCGCGAGGAGGCCGGAGTGCTGGTCCGCAGCGTGGTCCCGACATGGAAACTGCAATGACACTGTCATTCAGCGAGGCTGCACACGGAGTGCTGACCACGGTGCACTTAACCGGAGACGCTTCGTGCGAGGGCTGCGACGGGTCGGGTGCACGCACTGGAACAACCCCACGACGTTGCAGTCAGTGCAAAGGGCGAGGCGAAGTAGAAACCAACCAAGGATTTTTCTCGCGTGCAGTTCCGTGTCCGTCGTGCACAGGTCGCGGTGTGATTATCGACGACCCTTGTGTTGGCTGCCGCGGAACGGGAATTCAAAAGCGCGCACGTGAAGTAAAGCTTCGTATTCCCGCAGGTGTTGTCGACGGACAGCGCATTCGGTTGAAGGGACGCGGCGCCCCGGGCCGCAATGGTGGCCCAATGGGTGACCTATTTGTCGAGTGTCGGGTAATGCCACACAAGTTTTTTGAGCGTGATGGGAACAATCTCACGGTCAGAGTCCCGATCACTTTCGCTGAGGCAGCACTTGGTGCCGACATTCTCGTGCCAACTCTTGATGGTGCGCCTGTCACCCTTCGACTCAAACCTGGCACACAGTCCGGCTCGCGTCATCGAGTCAAGAGCAAAGGAATCGAAACAAACAAATCACAAGGTGACCTCATCGTCACCGTTGAAGTTCAAGTGCCAAAGGCCCTGACCGACGAAGAAAAAGAAATAGTTGAGCAATTAGCCAAGGCAACTAAGAGTTTGCCCCGGATCGATCTGTTTAGGGATTAGGAGGTTGCGATGAGTGCGCCACGTTCTATCTATGTGATTTCAGTTGCCGCTGAGCTTGCGGGCATGCATCCGCAGACACTGCGAATCTATGAGCGTCGCGGGCTACTGAATCCTGCACGCACAGCGGGCGGTAATCGTCGGTACACCGATGAAGACATCGCACGACTGCGTCGGATTGCTGAACTCGCAACATCTGGCATGAACCTCGAAGGAATTCGTCACGTGATGGCCCTCGAAGAGGAAGTGATTCGGCTGCGCGCCGAAGTTGAGTCACTGCGACACACGATTGACTCTGCTGTGGCTGAAGCCGAGCGGCGTTCAAAGCGGGAGATCGTCCCGCTGCGTCAAGCGGTTGCGATCTTTGGCCATAAGCCATCAATTTTTGACAAGTGATCCAGGCGCGATAGGAGCACAAAATGGCAATAGACCCAACCAAGTGGACAACTAAGACCCAAGAAGCGATCAATGTCGCTGCTGATTCAGCGCGTGGTCGTAACAATCCAGAGCTCACACCAGAACACCTGTTGGCAGCTTTACTTGGGCAGCAGGGCACAATCGTTCCCGCGATCCTCGCCAAAGCAGGCGCTGATGCAAATGCTCTGGTGGCTGAAACCGAAGGGAAAGTCCACGCGCTCCCACAGGCCGTTGGCGGACGCAATCCCGAGATGAGCCGTGACTTCTCGCGGTTGATTGATGCCGCGGATGTACATCGCAACAATCTGCGGGATGACTTCTTGTCGGTTGAGCACTTGATGCTTGCTCTAAGTGACCGCATTGGTCTCGCCGAAGAAGTCTTGTTGCAAGCACTGAAAGATGTGCGTGGTTCACATCGTGTGACAACGCAAAATCCAGAGGACCAGTTTCAAGCGTTGGAAAAATATGGCCAAGATCTAACGGCTCGGGCACGGGCAGGCAAGATTGATCCAGTCATCGGTCGTGATGAAGAGATTCGGCGAGTTATCCAGGTGCTCTCGCGTCGTTCCAAGAACAACCCTGTTCTGATCGGTGAGCCCGGTGTTGGTAAGACCGCAATTGTTGAAGGACTCGCGCGGCGTATTGCAGATGGTGATGTACCAGAAGGGCTGAAAGACAAGCGTTTGGTTTCCCTGGACATCGGGTCGATGCTTGCTGGCGCAAAATACCGCGGCGAGTTCGAAGAACGTCTGAAAGCAGTTCTTAAAGAGATCACTGATGCCGAAGGTGAAGTGATCACATTCGTGGACGAGTTACACACAATTGTTGGAGCCGGTGCCGCCGAAGGTGCGATGGATGCTGGGAACATGATCAAGCCCATGCTTGCCCGTGGCGAATTACACATGGTTGGGGCCACCACGCTTGACGAGTACCGCAAGCACATCGAGAAGGATCCTGCGCTTGAACGCCGATTCCAGCAGGTCTATGTCGGTGAGCCAACCGTTGAGGACACGATTGCGATTTTGCGTGGATTGAAAGAGCGGTACGAAGTTCACCACGGTGTTCGCATTCAAGACTCAGCACTGGTTAGTGCAGCGGTGCTTTCTAACCGTTACCTGACCAATCGCTTTCTTCCAGATAAGGCCATTGACCTTGTTGATGAAGCGGCAAGCAAGCTTCGAATCGAGATTGACTCGATGCCAACGGAGATTGACATTGTTGATCGTCGGATTCTGCAGATGGAAATTGAGTGCGTTGCGCTGGAAAAGGAAAAAGACGAGCCATCAAAAGACCGCCTCGCAGCGCTTACTGATGAACTTGAACTTGCAAAGATTGAATCCGCAACACTGAAGGAGAAGTGGGAAGCAGAGAAGGCCGCAATCACGGCGATTCGGGGCCTAAATGAAGATTTGGAGAACGCGCGGTCGCAGATGGATCGGGAAACCGATCTCAACAAGGTTGCTGAACTCCAGTACGGGGTAATTCCCGAACTTGAGCGTCGCATCGGAGAAGCTGCTGCTGCACTGAATAAACAACAAGCCGAAGGCGCAATGTTGAAAGAAGAAGTGGACGCCGAGGACATCGCAGAAGTTGTTTCCAAATGGACTGGTGTACCAGTTAATCGACTACTCGAAGGCGAAATGCAAAAGCTTGTGCACCTTGAGGATTTGCTGCATAAGCGGGTAATTGGCCAAGAAGAAGCAGTCACAGCTGTGGCCAACGCCATTCGACGCAGCCGTGCTGGGTTGTCTGATCCACATCGCCCAATTGGTTCTTTTATGTTTCTTGGGCCAACCGGTGTCGGCAAGACCGAGCTGGCGAAGGCACTCGCCGAATTCTTGTTCAATGATGAAAAAGCAATCGTGCGCATCGACATGGCGGAGTACATGGAGAAGCATTCGGTGAGTCGCCTCGTCGGCGCGCCTCCCGGCTATGTCGGTTATGACGAGGGCGGTCAACTCACCGAAGCTGTGCGCAGACGCCCATACAGCGTGGTCTTGCTAGATGAAATAGAGAAGGCGCATCCAGAAGTATTCAACATTTTGTTGCAGGTACTTGACGACGGTCGCTTGACCGACAGCCAAGGTCGCACCGTGGACTTCACCAATGTTGTGATGATTATGACCAGCAATCTTCCTGGCCACCCACTTGAGTTCTTTAAACCCGAGTTTGTGAACCGTATTGATGACATCGTTCGGTTTAGATCACTTGAACGTGATGACCTGAACTCAATTGTTGACATCCAACTTGCACACCTGCGTGATCGTTTGGCTACGCGTCGACTCACTTTGAATCTGAGTCCAGAAGCGATCAATCTGATTGGTGACGCTGGTTATGACCCAGCGTTTGGTGCACGCCCTTTGAAGAGAGTGATTCAACGCCAGTTAGCAGATCCGATTGCTTCACTCATCCTTGAGGGCAAACTCGAAGATGGCGACTCAATTCGAGTCGAAGTTCTAGGCGACGCGTTATCCATTAGCCCAGAGCGGATTTAACAGCTGCAGCAATTCGTGAACCATCGGCACCTTGCCCCACTCGCTCACGTACAGCCTTCACCACCACACCCATTGCCTTTGGCCCGTCGGCACCGGCGGCCTTGGCATTGGCCACCTCTTCGGCCACGATCGCATTTAGTGCGGAGTCATCCATTGCTGCGGGCAGGAACTCTGCGATGATCGCGGCTTCAGCACGTTCTTTTTGAGCAGACTCAACACGACCATTTTGTTCATATATCTCAGCTGACTCCGCGCGCTTCTTTGATTCGCTGCGAAGAACATCAATGGTCTGGTCGTTGGACAACTCAATTTTCTCTTTGCCTGCGACTTCTGCGTTCATGATGGCAGCCAACATCAAACGCAAAGTAGACAATCGCAAAGCATCCTGATCTTTTTGGGCTGCAGTGATTGCGGCTTGGATGTCATCTTTCAAAGACATATTTCTCCTTATGGTTGGCGTCGTTCACGAATCGCATTGCCGTGAGCAGGGAAGCCTTCGTGGTCCGCGAATGCAATCACATGGTCTGCCATTGCCGACAATGCAGTAGCGCTCGCTTCGGCGATCGCTGTTCGTTTCAGAAATGCATCTACGTTGATGCCGGAGGAAACGTGTGCGAATCCGCTCGTTGGCAAAGATGCAGGACACCCGATTAGGAAATTCGCGGCACTAAATGGTGTGTCCTGACCAACAAGAATTTCGCCCGCGTTGGTGAGTGCGGTGAGTAATCCTTCGCGTACTTGAGCTTCTACTGCGATTTGCAAGTGTTCAGGTGCGTAACGGTTGCTTACCTCTGCAGCTTGGGTCATTGATGACACGAGAACTGCACCACCGTTTACACCCAGTGATGCACGTGCTGCAGTCGCGCGAATGTCAGGAAGGCGTGAAATTTGGATCACTAGCTCGCGCTCCACCGACTCAATGAGTGAAACCGAATCGCTTACTAAAAGAACAGACGAGTCCGTGCCGTGCTCTGCCTCAATCAAAAGGTCAGCAGCAAGCCGCTTTGCATCCGCACTTGAATCAGCGATGACAATGCTCTCGGTCGGGCCAAGCAACATCATTGTTGCAAGACCTTTGCTTTGCATCAATACTTGGGCGCACGTAACTGCAGGGCTCCCTGGCCCCATAACCTTGTGAACACGCGGGATGGTTTCTGTTCCGAATCCAAGCGCAGCGATTCCGGCAGGACCATTAACTCGGAACACATTCTTTATTCCAAGCTTTCGGCAGATCACCAGAACTGCGGGATCAACTTCGCCGTCACCACCAGGAATTGGCGGCACGATCAGCACAATCTCTTTGACACCGGCAACAACTGCGGGCACACCCAACTGCAGAGCAACGGATGGATAACTGGCCTTGCCACTTGGGACAAACAAGCCAACAGAAGAAATTGGAGTGACTTTCTCGCCAGCGGTCAACCCGGGGGCGATCTCAACTGACCAATCGTTCAGACGTGCCCGTAGTTCGGTATTGAACTTCGTGAGATTGTTGATTGCTGCATCAATTGCTGATTCGAGTTCTGGTGCGATGGTTGCTTCAGCAATGTCCTGCTCGCTCACTTTGAGATCAGCGGGGTTCAGCTTGATTCGATCATGGGTAGCCAGTGCTTTACAGATCGCCTGGTCTCCATTTCGGCGAACATCGTCGATCAGTGCGCCAATTGACGCCACAAGTGTGGGTTCAAAAATGTCAGATATTCCACGGTTGCACAGTTCTGCGCGGGCTGATTCAGACATCGTTGACCACTCCAGGCGGCGCAGAACCGCGCTGGAAACCGGGGTCGGATTAGGGGCTTTCTTGCGAAACATCGTCTAGGAAACCTACCCGCTTGACCGACTAGACTTTCTTTACGTTCCGCAACGCCAAGATTTACGCAGTAAGGAGCGTCAAATGCCCGTGACCGTTGTAGTCGGTTCCCAATGGGGAGATGAGGGCAAAGCCAAAGTGATTGATCACTTGGCAGCGGCACACACGCACGTCGTTCGATTCCAAGGTGGTCACAATGCGGGCCACACGGTTGTGGTCGGTGACCAGAAGTACGCATTGCAGTTGATCCCAAGCGGAGTCCTGTACGAGCACGTCACACCGGTAATCGCAAATGGCGTTGTTGTCGATCTCCCAACACTCTTCGATGAGATCGACCGATTAGAGGCGCGCGGCGTCTCGTGTTCACGTTTGAAGGTCTCAAGCCAAGCCCAACTCATTTTTCCTTGGCATCAGGCTGCGGACGCGATCGCTGAAGCGGGTCGTGGCGAGAACAAGATCGGCACCACACTAAAAGGCATTGGGCCCGCATATGCCGATAAAGCGCGCCGTGTGGGCATACGTGCTGGCGAGACACTCGACAAGGCAAAGTTCCTTGCCAAAGTGAAAGCGCGCGCAGCCGAAGAACAAGTAGTGCTTACTGCTCTCGGTGGAGACGTGCTTGATGTGGATGCCATCGTGAATCAATTCGATGCATATGCGGATCGTTTGCGGCCCTACATCGTGGACACGGTCGGCTTGTTGCACGATGCACTTGAGTCGGATTGTGAAGTGTTACTCGAAGGCGCACAAGCAACTTTCTTGGACATCGACCACGGAACATATCCGTTTGTTACATCATCGAACCCCACAGCTGGTGGTGCGAGCACGGGCACGGGTATCGGACCCCGGTTAATCAATCGTGTTGTTGGAATCGCAAAGGCATATTGCACACGAGTTGGATCCGGGCCTTTTCCGACAGAAGCCCTTGATCACTATGGCGATGCAATGGTGGAAATTGGTCATGAGTTTGGAACCGTTACGGGTCGCCGTCGTCGCCCCGGTTGGCTTGATCTCGTCATGTTGCGACACGCCGTCAGGTTGAACTCTCTGACTGAATGGGCAATCACAAAATTGGACGTGCTTGACACATTTGATGTGATCAAGGTGTGCGTTGCATACAAGGTGAACGGTAAAGAAATCAGCGGCTATCCAGACACCATTGATTCATTAGCTGAGGTTGAGCCGGTCTATGTAGAAATTCCAGGCTGGCAACGCAGCCTTGCGGGTGTGACCCGAGAGAGCGATCTTCCACCGTCGGCAGTTGCTCTAATCAAATTGATTGAAGAGCACACAAAGGTTCCAGTCACACTTGTGGGCACAGGTGCGGGCCGCGATGATTTGCTGGTACGCAAATGATCTCCAGATACACGCTTCCTGAAATTGCAGATGTGTTCTCAGATGAGTCACGGATGCGCAGGTGGTTGGAGATTGAGGTACTGGCAACAGAGGCTCACGCCGAACTTGGTCTTGTGTCGCTGCTGGATGCCAAGAATTGCCGCGCAAACATGCCAGTTGTTGACTCAGCGTTTGTTGCAGCAGTTGCAGAGCGCGAACGCACGACCGACCACGATGTGGCGGCGTTTGTTGATGTTGTTCAGGACAAAATTGGAATGCCATCGGGAGCCTGGATTCACTTTGGTCTCACAAGTACTGACATCGTTGATACCGCGCAGTGCTGGCAATTGCGTGATGCAGCCGATCTGATTCTTGAAGCACTTGATCGGCTCCTTGTGGGCATCATCAAACGAGCTCAAGAGCATCGCGATACACCGATCATGGGTCGTACTCACGGTATTCATGCCGAACCGACAACATTCGGGGCGAAATTGGCATTGTTCGCTCTTCAACTTGACCGTGATCGGCGACGTATGCGTTCGGCACGCGAGCAAATCGCAGTGTGCAAGCTGTCAGGTGCAGTTGGCACCTATTCAAACATCGACCCGCGAGTGGAAGAGTATGTTGCGGCGCGAATCGGCCTGCAGCGTGTGCCGGCAACACAGGTGCTCGCACGCGATCGTCACGCAGAGTATCTGTATGCATGCGCATCGATTGGAACCACGCTTGAGTCGTTAGCAGTGGAGCTCCGCCACCTTCAGCGAACCGAGGTTGGCGAAGTCCGCGAGGGCTTCAAGCCAGGGCAAAAGGGTTCGTCTGCAATGCCACACAAGCGCAATCCCATTTCGGCTGAGACCATCACCGGCCTCTCTCGAGTGTTGCGCGGAAATCTCCAAGCCGGACTACAAGACGTGGCGCTTTGGCACGAACGTGATATTTCGCACTCATCCGCAGAGCGAGTGATACTTCCGGATTCATCAATTCTCGCTTTTTATGTGATTCGTCGAATGACCAGCCTTATCGACTTCCTCGAAGTTAATGCTGAACGGATGATGGCAAATATTGAGAGTTCGTTGGGACTCGTTTTTTCTCAGCCGACTTTGCTTGCCCTTGTTGAGTCAGGGATGTCGCGTGATGATGCATACCGAATTGTCCAGCAAGCAAGCATGGACGCAATGGCAGGTAACAAGCCACTACGTGAAGTGCTTGCAGCTAATCCCGATGTGAAACTGACTTCTGGTCAACTTGACGAACTTTTCAGCCTGCAGCGCGCATTGCGTAATACAGGTCTGGTGTTCGAAGAAGTAACTCAGATCCAATTCTGAGTTATTTGTTTATGCCAGCTTTGCGGAGAACGTTGGGATCGACCCCAATTTCGCGCCATGCGGTGTAAGTGATGTTGTTGCGCTTGCTGTAAGCAGCAGCAATCTTGACAAAGCGCGCCTCAATCTCATTCATGTTCCGCTTGGCATTCAGATTTGCCAGCTCGTGCTCGAGGTCCATTCGCTCCTGCACAAGTTTCAGTTTCGTAACAGCATCGGCTTCATTGAGCGCGGTTTTGATTGAATTCAAACGCGCTTTGATCGATTCTGGAGTGCGCTTGCGCCCCCTTTTTGGCCTGTGCATCTCAACAGCTTCGAGATATTCGCGGACAATGCGTCCTTCAACGCGTCCTGAGGCGAGCGCTGCTTTGTGGGCTTGGCTCATCTTTGGCTTGGCAATTTTTTTCGCTGGCATCTGTGACTTTTCTCTTGTGCTTTTCGTAATTTCTGTCTTGAAGTAAATAGTTACCCGATTGCCAAGATTACGCATTTTGGGTTGCTGAAATTGGTCAACTTCATAAGTTTCCAATGGGTAATTGTCCCGAATCTAACGCCGTTTGTTTTGGCGACGAACTACCGTCTTTGTTGTGGCAAACAATCTTCCAAAACTCGATGCCGAGCGTGAAGTCTTGCGCACCCACGTACTTGAACATTCCGTCAAACTTGGTGACTTCACATTGAAGTCAGGACGCAAGAGCAATTGGTTCTTAGATACAAAACAGACCGCATGTAGAGCAGATGGCATCGTCGCCGTTGCCAATGTTGCGCTCAAACTGATTCCCGCAGGCGCCACGGCAATCGGCGGATTGACCATGGGCGCCGACCCCGTTGCTTTTGGGGTCGCGGCTATTGCCGCCGAGCGGGGTTTGGCACTGCGCAGCTTCAGTGTGCGCAAAGAAGCAAAAGATCACGGAGTAACGGGTCGTCTCGCCGGAGCCTTGCAACCCGGCGACAGGGTAGTGATCACTGAAGACACGGTGACCCGTGGAACGTCGTTGTTTGAGGCTGTTGAGGTAGTGCGTGCATACGGTGCAGAGCCAGTTTTGATCACAGTGATCGTTGACCGTGGTGGAACCTGTGCTGCGATGGCTGAAGCGGCAGGTATCCCCTATATCCCGATGCTGACCGCTCCCGATCTGGGCTTTGATTTCGGTAGTTGAGACAGCCCATGAAACAACTAACGATTGCTTTTCTTGGGCTCACTGTTGTGTTGTCGTCTTGCGGCGACAACACCAAAACGGACACCACAACAACGACTGCAGTCTCGACCACAACCACGAATTCCACGACCCCAACCACCGAGGCAGTGGGGCCAGTGATTTGCGACGTGATCATTGGTGTACCCGCAGATGATTGCATCGCCAAAGTTGGCGATGAAGTCAAGATCACGGTGACCAATCCAAATGCAGCAGACGAGATGCATCTTCACGGCTACGACCTTTCGTCAGGTGAAATGGCCATCAATACACCAGCTTCAATTTCATTTACTGCTGATCAAGCAGGGGACTTTGAACTGGAAAGCCACGTCACCGATGAAGTCGTGATGGTCTTACGCGTCACCGAATGAGTAAATGGGCCGCAAGTGGGGCCCAAAACTAGAGTTAAAAACCGTGGTTGCTGGCGATCTGAATGAACTCTTTGACCTCCTGCGGTCTGGTGAAAACGAATACATCGGGATCGGCAATGAATATCCATGGGGTGGCCTATACGGCGGGCACATAGTTGCTCAGGCACTTCGTGCAGCAAGTGCAACAGTCGCAAAAGAACTCTTGCCTCATTCATTGAGGGCTTATTTCATTCGTCCTGGTGACCACAAAGAAGTCGTCAGATATGAAGTCGATCGCATTCGTGACGGTAGGAGTTTTTCAACAAGACGAGTTGTTGCCAATCAGCCCGGTGGTGCGATTTTGAATCTTGAGGCTTCTTTCCATCGTGGTGAGGAGTCATTAGATATTTCACCAATTACTGCGCCATCCGGATTGCCCACTCCTGAGCAATGTGTGCAGGACCACTGGTCGAACCTTTTCGACCGCCGTTGGGTACCGCGTGACGTTGTTCATCCTGGAGACACTCACGATGAAAGCGGGCACACGATTGCGTGGATGAAGGTATTGCATGACATCGGTGACGATCCGCTGATCCAAGCATGCGCCTTGGCCTTTGTCTCTGACGCGATTATGACCGATGCGGCAATTCGTTCACACCCGGTCCTAAATGAAATCGAACGCAATGGCGGTGATGTGTACAACGCGAGCCTTGATCATTCAATGTGGTTTCATCGTCCGATTCGAGCAGACGATTGGCATGTTCATGACGTGAAGTGCCACTCATTGGTGAGCAACCGTGGGCTCACCTTTGGTCATGTGTTTAGTTCAGATGGAACACATGCCTGCACGGTGGCGCAGGAAGCACTCGTGCGCCTTCCGCGCAAATAATCTCACTGGTGGTCGAGACCGGCGTCGATCCGGTGACCCCACGCTTTTCAGGCGTGT
>CAZXAX010000023.1:0-2329 GCA_964638795.1 uncultured Bifidobacterium sp.
GTTGGCCATACCAATTATTTCCCCAGCAATAAAGAGCCTTGGTGTTGGTGATTGCGCAGGTGTGAAACAGGCCGGCAGCAACTTTCGTAAATACAGGGGCCGCGGTTGGACTAATGACAGAGCCTTCAACACCGGTACCAAACGTTGAAACAAATATCGACGCAACAGCCACGACCTTCAAGGCTCGACGGAACATACACAACCCTTTCTCTATGTGCTTCTAGGTTAGTGAAACCCTAAAAGCGTGTAATCAAATATTGAGAAGTGAAGCCCGAAGGTTAACGAGACTTGGATTTGGCTTGCCACTTGACCATGAGTCGGCATTGACGGCTCGCAAATACGAACGCCATTCTGATTCAACACCGGCTTTGCTCTGATTTACTGCATGAGCCTGCATGCGTAAGGCAACGAGGCCCTCATGGCCCTGCACTACACGCAGACCCTGACCCGTTGCCCAAAATACATCAGCGATTTCCCTTTCCTTGAGGGCGTTTTGGGCGAGTAGTTCCGCGGCTTCCAGAATCAGAATCACAATGTTTGTTGTGATGCCTTCGGTATCGGGCCAAAGATAGTTAGTCCCCGCGAACGGCAAACCTCGAACTAGCGAAAGAACGCGGCGTAATTCCACAAGATTGTCTCTCTCAGGTGACGACCTAAAGGCACTTAGTGCCCTGCGGAGAAGCTCTGCATCACTTTGCACGTGATCACATAGTTCAAGATGATCATCGTGAGACCTAGAAATCCAGTGCGATTCATCCTGCGATGCCGCATTAAGGCCACGCCGCACTTCCGACACCACATTGTGAAACGTGGCATCCTGAACGCCAGCATCCCACATCGCTGATCTTGCAAGTGAGCGTCGAGGCGCTGAGCGGTGCTCCGTAATCCATGCCAGCAACTCAACGGACTTTGCACGATTGAATACCACAACATTTCCCGTCAGATCGACTACTTCAACAGGTCCCATCAAACGGACAAGGAACTTGGGTTCGCATTTAGTCCGAGTGTCTAATGCTTCTTCATCGACTTTTACGAGTCGCATCACTTCCAGTTGTTCAGCTTTCTGGATGAGGTCCGCGTTGAGTTCACAGATTGTGAGGTCATCAGTTGTGGATAACTGTCCAGCCCGCCGGAGTTGAGATTCAATGAACACCTCATCGGGTCTCGGCTCCACCGAATGGCCAATCAGATGTCCAGTACGAAGCACGTGTCTTCGGCGTGAGTCAATCACCTCAATTGCAGCACGAACTGCAGCCACCGAAAATGTAGCCGTGATCAAATTGGGAACATTTGCTTGATGGGGCCTCATCTGAACGCTTCCTTGTACGCCATTAGACGAAGCAATCGCATTGTTAGTGGTGGCTTGATGAACCACGAGAGGAGAAGCGATCCAAAGCACCGCGCGCACGACTCGTCCAGCACGATCCACTGAGATCAAAGACATTGAAACTAAGACCTGTAGCAGAGTTGCCAATAACCACCATGTCATGGTGAAGAGCACCACGACCGTAATGCCAACCCGAACAGATTCATCGACCGAATGAGGAAGGCCAATGGAAACATCACGATTTCTGAAGTTGAGCACAGCCCATGTGCCCAGCGCCGATGCACCAGCCACGAGTACCAAGCGCACAACTGCCTTGATCATTGTCCATCCACCGGGCTTGCAGTCTGTGTTGCGGTAATTTTCCTTGAGCGAACTCCAAGTGATGCGAGGATGGTCATCTCGACTCTTGATTCGACTGTGACCGTGACTGAATAACCATCACATTTCACGACACCCTTCACGCCGTATCGAGTCAGATAGCGCTTGGCGGCGGCGACTGCTCGACTTCGATGAAGCTCACTAGTACCACTGCGAATACTCAGGAATTCCTGTGCCCCTAGACGTGCGGCATTTCCAGCATGATCAATTGCTTGTGACTTTGCACCGACCATACGTGCACCATCCACAACCAGGCCGGCACAAAACACAAAGATCATTGCAATGACCACCACAAAAGCCACAACACTTCCGCGTTCAGTCCGCACGGTAGACATCAAAGACCTCGGTTGACTCAGCCACGACAGTTCTTTGCATTATTGATAATCCCAAGTAGTCGCGGTTGGAAACTTCACAACTGACTTTGACTCTGATAGTGCGGGTGCGCCCGAGTGTCTCAATACGCGAATGCACATCAATCTGTGAACAGTCGGGTTCCGCAGCTGCTAGATCACGCAATGCAACCTGTCTCGCTTCGGCCGGTGCACGACTCAAGCTGACCATTGAAGCCGCACGGGCACCAGAGTCTGCGGCGTGTTTGACACTAGAGGCCAAATGAGATCCCTG
>CAZXAX010000023.1:2429-4189 GCA_964638795.1 uncultured Bifidobacterium sp.
CGAGTTGTGCGTCAAGATGCTCCACTACTGATTGCGCTACTTGACCGGCACGCTCAGACGATGCGCCAACTGCTGCAACAGCACGTGCTGCCTGAACGGCCGAGGTGTTGGCGACGTTTCCTGCGTGATAGTTAACCGTGACTTGTAATGCCAACAGCAAAATTGCCAACAATACGGGCACGGCCAATACGGTCTGGGTTACCGTCTCGCCCTTTTCAGACAGATTGTGTTTCATCCGAGATTTATTGTGTTGGCCTTATTTCGCACACGGGTTGTAATCACTGCTCCGACTGCAATTGCGAGTGCAATGAGTGCCGCTGCCATCACCACAGTTGTAGCGCTGACCTCGCCGCGTTCACGATCTCGCTCGCGTGAAGCTGTGAAGCGAATCCAGTAATACTCAATATGATTTTTCATAACTCTCCAATTTGGTTGTTTGAATGCCTACCAAGTCCCAACCACTGCGCTCAGGGCCGGATAACCAAGCAGGATGATGAAGCCCACAAATAGGAGTACCGTCGGGACTCCCATTTGCTCAGTGGCCGATTGTGCGCTGGCCTCGGCCAGTGCGAGTTGCCTCATCTGAATTGTTGAGGCTTTAGTTGCAAGTGATGCCCGAATTCGGGATCCTTGCTCTCCTGCGAGTTGAAGACTCGCAGAGACTTCAATTGCTTCGGGAACATCAAGACGTGTGCCTAACTCACTAAGCAGTAGCCATGGTGATTGTCGGGTACTTCGGGCAGTGGCCAGCACCCGTTCCAGTTCATGAAATACCCAGTCATCCCCTGCGCGGCTCGCTGCCACCAATGCGGTCTCAATTCCAGCCCCACCGGCCAACATCACATTTACCAATCCAAGGAAGGCAGAGAAAGAGATTCCGAACTCCATTCGTCGCTTTGTGGCCCGTGTGCGAACGAGACGCAACGGAACGGAAATACCTAAGCCCACTGCTGTTACCAGCACAATGAAACTACCGATGCCTCCCAATGGGATTCCGACTGAGTGGAGACTCAGTAGGAGAAAGATCGACGATATAAACGTTCCGCTGACCCATAGCACCTGCTGCCTGGCAAGTTGCTGTTTGGTGCTACCGCAAATCTCGAGATCTGCCTTGCTTGAGCGCATCCACGCGTTCATGAGCTCACCTGCATGGTTGAAGATACAAAACGGTGTTCGTGATCCGAATCAGCAAGTCTCTGCAACTGAATAAATGCAAAAGCAAAAATGAATACAACTCCAACAAGCACGACTTGTCCTTCGCCTGTGCTGTAGGGCTGTAAATACTGGTAATTCAACACCAGCAGTCCAAGGACAAAGATGACTACGGCAGACACAATTATTCTCACTGAACTTCTTGTACGTGCTCGCCCAACCCATACACGTACCGATGCTCGATGTTGCTCATGTGCAGATTCAGCAAGTTGACTTAGAAGCCCGCTCAGATCTCTTGCCTGATGACGTACAGCCATTGTGAGTGCACTAACTAGAAAATCTCCTAAAGAAGTGTCCAGCTCGTCAGCGAACAGCCTCAACGACAGCACCGGATCTTGGTATGCGAGTCGGGCGCTCAAACGTTGCAGTTCGGGAGCTATCGCTTCTGGCCCAACTGCCGAAGTTGCTACTAGTGCCTGCTCAAGACCGGACGAGACGGCAACGGTGTCACGAAGCTGCTCCAACCACGTTGCTAACGCAACCGTCTTGGCTTCCACTGTTCGGCGATTTTTTTGGCGGACCAACGTGGAAGGCAAGTACCGCACTCC
>CAZXAX010000023.1:4289-27911 GCA_964638795.1 uncultured Bifidobacterium sp.
TACATGACGAGGGTCAAAGCCAAAACGGATCAACAATTCCAGTGTTTCGTGTCTCATCGGATAGTCGACGATCAGATTCCCTGCATCGTCGAGCTTGAATAGTGAATTGGTCACCACAAATGAATCGGCAACGTCGACAATTTCATGAACTGATGAAAGACGCCGACCCCATTGCGTGTTTTCAACATGAACCACCAAGTGCAAACTGCTTGAGATCAGCATGTTTATGGTGGCAGTCGGAAGACCGGTATCGGCGAGTGCGATGTAGGCAGCGAGCTTGGGAATAACGCTTCGCGCACTGTCCGCGTGGATTGTGCACATGCTGCCGTTATTTCCTTGACTCATCGCAAGCAGCATTGGAAATGCTTCGGCGCCACGAACTTCGCCCACAATCACACGGTCGGGGTCCATTCGAAGTGCCATACGAGTCAGCCGCACTAGATCAATTTCACCAACACCTTCAGTATTTGGTGGCCGCGATTGGAGGGCGTCATAGTCTGGATGTAGATCTTCAAAGCGGTCAATGCCGAGTTCATAGGCATCTTCAATGGTGACGAGTCGTTCATTCGCAGGAATTTCATTCAGTAACGCACGTAACAGAGTGGTTTTACCAGAACCCGTGCCACCAGCAACGACGATGTTGCGTCTTGCCAAGACTGCTGCCGATAAAAACGCAGCCACGGAGGATGACATGAAATTCAATTCGAGGAGTTGATCCAAAGTGGAGATATCAAATCCATGCCGCCGGATAACCAAGCTTGGTCGTTGCGCTACTTCCATTGTGGCGAAAAGACGTGAGCCGTCATTCAACTGCAGATTCAATTCTGGATTGGCGCTATCAAATCGTCTTTCATATGGTGTGTGCCTCGTGGCGATGTGCCGAATGAGTTCAACTAGTTCCTGATCGCTATCAACAATTGGATCAAGCATCTCTCGGGTTCCGTCTCGTCTTTTCACCCAAACGGGTGCGCATCCACGAACATGAATATCCGAAATTGTTTCGTCATTGAGATATGGCTGCAGACGTCCGAGCCCAAATACCTGTTCAAGTGCTAAATCGATCAACTCGGTATCCGAAAGTGACGAGCCCGATCCACCAATTGCAGCGTTCGCACGCAAGCGAAGTATCTCCGCACTCAATATTGAGACCGCTACTTCGTGATCATTGACTCTTGTAAGTGTCGAGCCAAGTGACTTCATTCTTTCCTGTGTTAGAGCGGTCGTCACCCGCATTGCGAGTTCGGTGATTAATTCACGATCCCGTGGTTGAAGCGCTGTCCTCACTCTCGCTCTCCTTGGGTCGCGGATCCAACTAATGCGAGGCGTATTTCTAAAGCTCCAGATGTTGCGAGGAATAGATCACGATCTCCACGAAGAGTTGCAATTGTTAACGAAGGATCATCAATCGAACTCTCCATGGCCCAAACGTTTACTGATTTGCCAAAGACATACGGCGTTGCGCCGTTTGTTGTTGTTGGATCAGGTACGACAACTACAAGCACTGTGGCACCTGGTGAAAGCTCGGGTGGGTATGAACCAACTCGAACCGGTACCGCGGTCAGCATCTCTCCCATGCCAAGGGGTTCCCCCCCGAGGGTACTCATGCGCAACATGGGCTTTCCAGACTCGATGGCGGCGGGAGCGCGCATGCCAATTAGTGCCTCTGCTTCTGTAACTGAGTAGAACATTGAGGCAATTTCATCCGGAACACGCAGTGTGGCCAGATCGGAACTGCCAAGAATGTGTCCCTGTTCGATGTTGTTACTTGCAACAACCACTTCCGTGCCCGAGGCGGTACTGCCACTGAGCCACATCACTCCAATCAAGCCACATGCAACAAGGGCGAGTCCCATCACCAATTCGGGCAATTTTCTTTTGCCAATTGCTGACCTCAAGCGGTCAGCCAGGTCATTGCCATCACGATCGACATGACCCGGCTGACCAACTGAGGAAGCTACAGAGAACCGTTCCGCCACGGTTGTGTCCTTCCATCCCCAATCAATTCCGCCGACAGGGTTTTGTTGCTAACAATCGCAGTAAAACAAATTTTGTAATGTTTGACAACCCCCAATTCTGAGAATTGCAAACTACGCGTATGGAATTACAAACGTGTCAGTTAGTAAATCGTTACCAGTGGCGGAAGGCGTGGGATTTGAACCCACGGAGACAGCAAGTGCCTCAACGGTTTTCGAGACCGTCCCATTCGTCCGCTCTGGCAGCCTTCCGTTGACAAGGCTAGCGAACACAAGCGCAGAACCGAAAAGGCTAAGTGGTTAGCGGTGTTTAGCGAAGAAATCAGTTAGCAACTGTGCACATTCTGTTGCAAGAACACCATGAGTGACCGTGAAGTTGTGATTCAAACGTGGATCAGTACTCACATTGTAAAGAGAGCCGGTCGCACCACCTTTTGGATCGGCGGCACCGAATACGAGACGGCTGATTCGTGAATTCACCAATGCTCCCGCACACATAACACATGGTTCAAGTGTGACCACAAGAGTGCAATCGTCTAGTCGCCACCGGCCGAGATGCTCAGCCGCGTCGCGCAGTGCAAGCACTTCTGCATGTGCGGTTGGGTCGTTATAGTTCTCGCGCTCGTTGTGTCGAGCGGCGATTACTTTGCCCTCATGAAGTACAACTGCACCGATTGGAACGTCGTCGTGATTCAGCGCATCACGTGCTTGTTCCAGGGCGGCACGCATAGCGTCCACCAATTCGGCGGGCTCTCTTGGAGCGGGATTAGATCCCATGGCGGAGGAGGTGGGATTCGAACCCACGGAAGCTTTCACTTCACACGCTTTCCAAGCGTGCCGATTCGGCCGCTCTCGCACTCCTCCAGCAACCGCAAGCGGATGCGAAGTGGGAAAACTTTAGCCCAGGCAGTAACTTTGAGTCTCTTCGGCAAATGCCGAACGCCGCGTCGTTTGAGGTGGTGGTTGGGACCTGTGCAACGGGTGCCCGTGAACCAGGTCAGGGTCGGAAGACAGCAGCCTTCAGCGGAAACACTCGTGTGCCGCAGTAATCCTGGCCATCACCTCAAACGGCGTGAAGCGATCTGATTGGCGAGATCACGTTGCTCTCTCAAGGTGTTTGCGAGTTTCTCAGCACCTCACAACATCTGACACAAACGTCAACCTGGACGAGATATCTCCGCGGATCGCAACGAATCAACGCGAATAGCTGATATTGATGCATCCAAAAATGCCACAGATGCCGCATTGTCTACGACTCCACATTCCAATTTCAGAGTGGTGAAGTCGTCCGTCAGCTTGGCATAGGAGTGAATCGTCAGCATTCCCTGTTCACCATCACCTAGTCCCACCTGACCAAAAGCGCGATAGACGGTTCCGGATCCTGCAACGAACCGGCAGTCTGTACTTACCGCCGAACCAGAGGAGTTAAGAACCAGCCCACCTCCGCTGATCATGTAATTGCCGGCCGGAAGAGTGACTTGGACCATTCGTTGCATCAGGTCCCAATCGCAGGATAGCGGGCAGTACCAATCAATACTCTGCCAACTAGTAACGATCTTGAAGACAGCGTCTTGAGGATTTTTGATTGATGATTCAGTCGCTCGGCCAAGTCCGAATGCGCCGAATGAAACTGAGGCCAGCACGACTAGGGCCACAAATGGCTTGGTCAGTTTGTTCAGAGATGCGCTTGTAATTGCCATAGGCCAAATTTACACGCATTCAAGGAAATGGTTATTGGTCTTTCCGATCAGGCTGGTTGAACCTATTGCCATTCTTGACGATGCGACATAGACAGCAACGCCATGCCACCATCTGGAGTGCTACAGCGCGGTGGTTGACGCCTCATTAGAGGTGGTGGTTGGGACCTGTGCAACGGGTGCCCGTGAACCAGGTCAGGGTCGGAAGACAGCAGCCTTCAGCGGAAACACTCGTGTGCCGCAGTAATCCTGGCCATCACCTCAAACGGCGTGAAGCGATCTGATCAACTCGATCAATCAGACGACTCGCGCCAATCTCATCAAATGCTTTTTCAAAACCTTTGAGCGGGCCTTGCCACTCCCAGTCATCAACTTCACCAACCTTGACGGTATCGACTGTTGTTGCAATTTTCTTAAACAGATTGGCGAGATCACGTTGCTCTCTCAAGGTGTTTGCGAGTTTCTCAGCACCCCGCACGGTGACATTCCAAGCAGAATGATCATCAGGGATTTCTTCAATGTGTTTGAACTTGGCAAGCACAGTTGATGCACTCTTTGCTCCCCAGCCACTCAAGCCAGGAAAGCCATCCGCAGTATCGCCTACGAGACCCAGCCAGTCCGCAATCGACTCGGGACCAACACCAAACTTTGCGCGCACAGCATCTTCATCAATGATTGTGTCGTTGCGACGATCCAGTTGCACGATGCGCTTCCCTTGCACACATTGACCAAGATCTTTATCGGGTGTGAGCATCAGCACTTGGCGCACAGAACGATTTTCTCCTGCAACGCGAGCGCCACTGGCTAAAGCATCGTCGGCTTCATACTTCACCATCGGCCACACGGTAACTCCGAGTTTTTCCAATACTTTTTCGATAACTGTTATCTGCGAAAGGATTTCGTCTTCCATGCCGTCGCTGGTCTTGTAGCCGTCCCAGAGATCGTTGCGGAAGCTTTCGATCACATGATCGGTTGCCACCGCAATATGAGTGGCGCCCGATTCGAGCAGCGCAATTGTGGAACTTAAAACCCCTACTGACGCGGCCGTGTCACTGGCAGAACTGTGGCGTGCCGCCGACCCAAAGTGCTGGCGGTAGAGCTCGTAGGTTCCGTCAACGAGGTGGACGATCATTATTGCCTTTCGGTCATGGGTTGGTAAGTGAAGTGGTCAGGGATACATTGTTGCACCCAGTCGGTAGATTGCGAATTGCTTCCTCTTGAATCTCGAGTTTGTGTGGGGAGGCTGTTGGTGAAGATATCTGATGCTGTTGCGCGAGTGCGCGCCGTTTTGGACCTTGTGTGTTCATCACCTACCCACGAACTCGAAGTAGCAGAACTCCGAACCCGCATTTCTGACCTAGCGGGTGCCCGAGCTGCGATAGAGGCACTGGAACTTGACGCTGCGGAGCGACTCAGATCACTTGGGGCTGGTCATGCGGAAATTGCTGACGAGTTTGTATCTAGTGGTGGGCGAAGTGCGCGTGAGGCCGGACGCATTGAAACTCGCGCTGGACTATGCGCAGAAATGCCCGCCTTACATGATGCTCTGGCAGTTGGTGCGATCTCCGGTGGCCATATTGATGCCGTGGCACGAGGGCTGCGCAATGTCGGTGAAGAATCAAAGGATTCATTCATTGAAAGAGTGGATGATTTAGTTGCTGAGGCATCGGTCTTATCTGTAGATGATTTTTCGTCGCATGTTCGTGGTGTGGTCAAACTTCTCCAACACGACGCTGGCTTGTCCCAACTTGAGCGTCAACGACGGGCAACGGAACTTCGCACATGGACCGATGATGACGGAATGATTCTGCTACGAGGGCGTTTTGATCCTGAGCGGGGTATCGCACTACTTGGCCGTCTCAATAGACAAATAGAAGCGATGTTCCACGCCGGTATTGACGTCAGCCCAGCACCGGGCATCCAACGCAATGACCACCTACGTGCCCTTGCGCTACTCGACTTAGTCTGTAGCAATGGCAGCGGGACAGGAGCTAACAGTCACTCGCAGGATGGATTCACCACATCACGTTCTGAAGTCCTTGTAGTTATTGATTGGGATACCTTGCGGCATGGAGTGAGCGCAAAATCAACAGTGCGCGGTGGCTACGGTATAGACCTTCCAGTTGAAACTGTGCGTCGAATGGCTTGTGATGCGGGGATAATCCCAGTTGTCATGAATGGTGCTGGAGAAGTGCTTGATGTGGGGAGGGCTAAACGTTTGGCCAGTCCTGCACAACGCAAAGCACTCTATGCAATGCACTCAACATGTGCGATTAATGAGTGTCAAGTCAAGATCGAGCATTGTGTACCGCACCATATTGATTATTGGGAATCAGGTGGTTCCACAGACATAAGCAATCTCGTGCCTCTTTGCTCGAGGCATCATCACGCTGCCCACGAAGGTGGGTGGAAACTAAAACTCGAGGCGGGACACAAGCTCACCGTTGAAAAGCCGACGGCAATCCAACGATGTTGAGCTGTGCTTAATCAGTTGCTTGGGCGACGCGCACCTTTTGATGCGGGTGCACCTGCTGAACGACCACCGGGCTTATAGCCACCTTTTCCACCTGGCCGACCACCAGAACTACGTGATGGGCCACCACGCTTAGCTCCGGATGACCTTGCTGGTCCAGCAGCACGACCGTACCTATCAACCTTTGTCGGACGACCCGTCGCTGTACGTCCACGCGGTGGGCGATCATCGCGACTGTCTTCACGGCGTGGGCGACGGTCATCATCACGACGTGGGCGCGCTGAACGATCGGAATCCTCAAAGCGACGCGGTCCACGATCATCTTCAAAACGACGTGAACGCGGTGCACGATCATCATCACGGCGAGGACGAGCCGGACGATCATCATCACGACGCGGACGATAAGGGCGATCGTCATCACGACGGGCGCGCACTGGGCGGTCATCGTCGCGACGCGGGCGGCGTTCAAAACGGTCATCGTCACGACGCGGGCGCGCTGACCGATCTGAATCCTCAAAGCGACGCGGTCCACGATCATCTTCAAAACGACGTGAACGCGGTGCACGATCATCATCACGGCGAGGACGAGCCGGACGATCATCATCACGACGCGGACGATAAGGCCTTTCACCACGATCACTGCGTGGGCCACGATCGCCACGATCATCACGACGCGGTCCGCGCGGACCACGGTCCGAACGACCACCGCGGTCACCACGCTCACTGCGCTCGCGGCGCACAACTTTCACCTCTGGATGCTCGCCCTGTGGCAGCAACTCAATATCTGGCTGTGTGTTCTCGACCGGAAGATCAAACGCCTTCTGAACGTTTCTTGCATGTTTGCGCTGGTTGCCAACGACCAACGAGACCACAACCCCACTTGCACCTGCACGTGCCGTACGGCCCGAGCGATGTTGATATTCGGTTGGGCTATCTGGAAGATCAAAGTGCACAACACATGTAACACCGTCTACATGGATTCCACGCGCGGCGACATCAGTTGCAACAAGTGCCCAAGTTTTTCCTTCGTGGAAATCGGCCAGTGCGCGATCACGCTGTTGCTGGCTACGGCCACCATGAATTGCTGCTACCGGAACTCCGTCGTTCGTCAGCTTTGCTGCGAGACGATCGGCGCCGAACTTGGTACGACTGAACACAATCGTACGACCCGCACGACGGATGATCTCAGCTGTTAGGTCAGTCCGATTGTCAGTATTTGCGTTCCAGAAGTAGTGGGTTAGTCGGCTGAGATCCTCATCAGTCGCCTCCACCTGCTTCTTTACAGGTGATTTCATGTGTGACTTTGCAAGTGATGCAGCAGCGCCGTCGAGAGTTGCAGAGAACAGCATTGTCTGGCGATCTTTATTGCACTGGTCAAGAATGCGCTTCACAGTGGGAAGAAATCCCATGTCTGACATGCGGTCAGCTTCATCAACCACAACGATGCCAACTTCATCAAGATTTACGAAGCCTTGGTCTATTAGATCCTCAAGACGACCTGGGCAAGCAACGAGCACGTCAACGCCGCGCTTCAGATTGTTCACTTGCATGTTTTGGCGCACGCCACCATAAACAGCCGCAGAGAACATGCCACGAATGCGCGCTGCACCCTTAAGCACCTGGTGAATCTGCTCGGCTAGCTCACGTGTGGGAGAAAGCACAAGTGCAGATGGATGATGCGGTCGACCTGGTGTCATTCGTGCAATGAGTGGCAAGCCAAACGCAAGGGTCTTACCCGAACCAGTAGGTGCCGCCGCAACAAGGTCCTTGCCGGCGATTGCATCTGGAAAAGTAAGTGCTTGAACGGGGCTGGGCTCGGTGATTCCGTCTTCGGCAAGGTATTCAACCAAGTCCATAGGCGCGCCAAGGTCAGCAAAGGTCAAGGGGGTTTCGGGGTTCATTACGGATGTCCTGTCAATCGGTGCTCACCACGTTTAGGCGAGCGCTATGTCTGCAAAGCCGAAGCTGAGACGCTCAAGCCTTTAATGGTCGAAACCCAACTGGTCTCTATCTTCTAATGGCGAGGTCCGATGTGACACCGCGCATGTAACTCCGTATTCGGAGGGATTGGTACCTTACCAGCGTCACTGGTTAGGTCGTCAAGGCCCAAATTGCTCCAATGATCAGAAATGGGCCGAATGCAAATCGGTGTTTCGTTCCATAACCCTTTAACAGCAACACAATTGCAAACAACGCGCCGAGAAAAAACCCGGCGAATGTGCCACGCATCACAGCACCGAATGATGAAAAGCCAAGCATTAATCCGAGCAGTGGGGCCAAATAAACATCGCCCCCACCGATTCCGCCACGACTCACAACACCAAGAATCATCATCACCAACGTCAATGCAACCATTGATACCGCCGCTTCAATAAGGCGCTCAAAGTTCCATTCAACCAAGGCGTGGAGAGTGACTAAGGCTCCGCACACAAGGGTTGCAAGCCATGAATACAGTCGTGGCAGATAATGCGTGAACAAGTCAATGAAGCCTTGGGCCACAAGTGTGCTCACAAAAATGATGTAGGCGATTGTTGGCAACACATCTTGGTGAACATCAAGTGCCACCCAATACGAAATGATCAAGGCAGCGAATAGTGCCCCGTCTGCGGAACGTGTTCGGTGAAAGCGGAGTCCGGTTGGCGGTGGCAACTCAGTGAAATACCGCGTGGACATCACGCGCACGCCACGACGCACTGAGGCGCGCACTGGTAAGAAACAAACAATCGCGAGCAGAGCCGCGTTGATCATTCTTGAACGAGTTCGATCAACGTTCCGAAAGATCCCTTGGGATGAACAAATGCAACTGTTGTGCCACGCGAACCAGGGCGTGGTTCTTTGTCAATAGCTGTTGCGCCAGCTGCAACCATTGCGGCAAGAGCCTCAGCACAGTTATCGACGCGATAACCAATGTGATGGATGCCTTCGCCGCGCTTCTCAAGTGCTTTAGCCATCGTTGAGTCTGGGCGGGTTGGTGTAGTCAGCTGAATGTAACTATCGGCAACTTTAATTAGTGCTTCCTCAACACCGTCACGCTCAACCACTTCGCGGTGATGCACCTCGGCACCAAATGCCCGCTGGTAGTACTCAATGGCGGCCTCAAGGTCGTGGACGGCGATGGCAACGTGGTCGATTTCAGTGAGAATCATGAGATAAGGCTATCCGCGACGAAACACCGTCAACTTGTCCTCACCGATTCGCGCCCTGGTTTCAGGGTCGTCGATACCCAACCCTTCACTCGGGGACAAGCACAGAACGCCGATCTTCCCTTCGTGCATGTTGTGGTGCACTTGATAGGTGGCTTCCCCAACACTGGCGAGGTCAAAAACCTGGGACAACACGGGGTGGATCATGCCCTTGGCAATCAAACGATTCGCCTCCCAAGCTTCTCGATAATTGGCAAAGTGGGATCCAATCAACCTCTTCAGACGCATCCAGAAGTGGCGGTTATCAAACTCGAGCATGAAGCCTGAGGTGGCAGCGCAAGTAACCACAGTGCCGCCGCGCTTCACTACATACATCGATGCGCCAAAAGTTGAACGACCTGGGTGTTCAAACACAATGTCTGGATCTTCTCCAACCAATCCACGAATGTCTTTACCTAGACGACGCCATTCACTTTCATTTTGTGTGCCATTGTCATTCCAGAACTGATAGTTCGCTGCCTTGCGATCGATAATCGCTTCACATCCAAGTTTGCGGAGAATGTCAGCTTTATCGGACGAAGACACGACACCAACAGGAATGCCACCGCCATTGACAACGTATTGAACTGCATATGCACCAATTCCACCGGTGGCACCCCAGATCAAGACGACATCGCCCTGCTTCATTCGAGCACCATTTTTCGAAACGAGCATTCGGTAACTCGTGGAATTACAAAGCGCATTTACTGCGGCTTCCTCCCACGAGAGGTGCTCTGGCTTTGGCATCAATTGGTTGGCTCGTACAACTGCGAGATCTGCGAGACCACCAAAGTTGGTCTCATAACCCCAGATGCGTTGGTTGCCCGCAAGCATTGCATCATCATGAGCAGATTGATCTTGGTCATCCACGTGATTGCAGTGCACGGTCACTCTGTCACCAGGCTTCCAGTTACGCACTGCGGATCCCACTCGTAGAACTACACCTGAAGCATCAGAGCCGATCACTTGGTAATCAAGATCGTGACGCTTCGCCCACTCGCTTTCCTTTGCAAGGCGGGTGAGTGCACCAAAGGAACTCACAGGCTCAAAAATGCTTGACCAAACCGTGTTGAAATTGATTGATGAAGCCATGACAGCCATCAGCACTTCATCGGGAGCGATTTCCGGGGTAGGAACCTCTCCTACATGGATGCTTTTGCGTGGATCTTTCTCATTTGACGAAAGGCCTTTGAACATCTCTTGTTCGTCGGCCTTTATGTGCGCTGCCCTATATGTTTTCGGGATTTCCAAGGAGGAAAATACCTCTGCAGAGGCCCCGTTGAGGATGGCTTCACGAATTTTGTCCATTGACATAGGGGACCTCTTGAGATTCAGTTACCGCTAGGTAGGTGCTTGGGAATACGCTACCCACAGAGTTTTGATTGTGTGAACTTGAGTTCCCACCTACTGAAAGAGCCATTTTTATGACCTCATATATCGTCGCCGGAGCCCGTACACCGATCGGCAAAATGAGCGGTTCCCTCGCGGGGTTCTCCGCAGCCGAGCTGGGAGCAATTGCAATCAAGGCCGCACTTGAGCGTGCCAATGTTCAGCCAGATGAGGTTGATCACGTGCTCATGGGCCAGGTTCTGATGGCAGGTCAAGGACAGGTGCCGGCACGCCAAGCAGCGGTGAAGGCAGGAATCCCAATGAGTGTTCCTGCAGTCAACATCAACAAAGTGTGTTTGTCCGGTGTAAACACTATTTATCTCGCGCATCAATTAATCGCCGCCGGCGATGCTGAGATAGTGGTTGCAGGTGGCATGGAGAGCATGACGAATGCCCCATACATCGCAATGGGTGGCCGTGCAGGATTCCGCTACGGCAACGTCGAGTTGGCCGACGGAATCATCAAAGATGGATTGTTCTGTTCATTCGGCAATGTGCTGATGGGCGAGGGCACAGATCGTGATACGGGCACAACAATTTCGCGCGACGAGCAGGACCAGTTTGCAGTGACCTCAAACGTGCGTGCCGCTGCCGCACAAGAAAAGGGACTCTTTGATGATGAGATGATTCCCGTCGCCATCCCCCAGCGTAAGGGTGATCCAGTGATGTTCAAGGTGGACGAAGGAGTGCGTGGGAACACCACAATGGAAAGCCTTGGCTCGCTTAAGCCTGCGTTTGTCAAAGACGGAACAATCACCGCGGGCAATGCGAGCCAGATCAGTGACGGTGGCTCAGCAGTAATTGTGATGAGCAAAGCAGCTGCTGACAAACATGGTGTTACCCCATTGGGTGAGATCATCTCGTATGGAATGGTTGCGGGCCCTGGCGACACGAGCCTCCTCCACCAACCAAGCAATGCAATCAACAAAGCGCTTGCAAAAATTGGTGGCAAAGTTTCCGACATTGATCTCTTCGAATTGAATGAGGCTTTTGCCGCTGTGGGCATTGCGTCCATGCGTGACCTCGGAATCACCGATGAGATCACCAACGTGAATGGTGGTGCGATTGCGCTTGGTCACCCAATCGGTATGAGTGGCAACCGCATCACGCTTGCACTTCTGCACGAACTGAAGCGTCGCGGTGGTGGAACCGGTGCCGCTGCACTCTGTGGTGGTGGTGGCCAGGGTGATGCAATCATCGTTCGTACGGTGAAGTAACTCGCAACCGAGTCATTGATGCTCCAGCGTTCGTCGCCAACGCTTCGTTGCGGCGTACTGGCAATTCTTGTTGGCATCATCGGCGGCCTTGTCTCGGCGTCTTTTATCGGTTCGCTCAACTGGGCAACTACCGCACGTTTAAGCCACGACTGGCTGATTTGGCTGATGCCGATTGGCGGTTTTCTAGTCGGTCTTGCCTACAACTATTTCGGCGGCTCGATTAGCGCTGGCAATAACCTTGTACTGGACGAGATTCACGAGCCTTCTGCCGGAGTTCCGTCCCGCATGGCCCCCATGGTTTACGGCGCAAGCGTTACGTCCCACATCGTTGGAGCTTCGGTGGGTCGCGAGGGTGCAGCAGTGCAGATAACGGCAAGCCTCGCCGACACCCTCATGCACCGCATTGACCCCACTGCGGAAACACGGAGGATAGTTCTCATTTCCGCCGTGGCCGCAGGATTTGGGGCGATGTTTGGAGTGCCATTCGCGGGTGCAATTTTCGCGCTCGAAGTCCTGCAGCGCGGGCGACCAAAGTTTGCCTTGCTTGGATATGCATTGCTCGCGAGCTTTGTTGGCGACCAAATAGTGCGCGCGCTCGACGTACACCACTTGGTCACACCGAGCACCCCGAAAGTCTCGCTTGACTTTGCTTTGCTCTGGCGTCTTCCGATTGCAGTTGGTGTATTCGCATTAACCGCGATCACTTTCATCAAACTCACACATGTGATCAAAGAAAAGATGGCATCCAAAATCGGGTGGACTCCGCTGCGACCCGTCATTGGCGCTCTTTTGATCCTTGTACTGGTGCTCATCTCTGGAACGCGGTCTTATTTGGGTTTGTCCACCGACCTCGTCGAAGTCGCCCTCGGCGGAGCTGTCGGGCTTTCGGCAGTTGCATTCCTGTGGAAGTTCGCTTTCACCACCATCTCGCTTGGAACTGGTTTCATCGGCGGTGAAGTGCTTCCGATCTTCATTATCGGTGCATTAGTTGGCGCTCAAACTGGTCGTGTGCTTGATGCACCAGTCGCACTATTCGCAACGCTTGGATTTCTTGGAGTCTTTTCAGCTGCTGCCAATACTCCGATTGCCTGCATCTTTATTGGCTGGGAACTATTCGGTCCTAATGCTCTCGTGCCAATTGCAATCGTTTGCTTGTCAACATATGCAATCAGCGGATCAACGAGTATTTACTCAGCGCAACGGCCTTAAGCCCCCACCTCGCGCCGGCCCTCAATTGCCCGACCAAGTGTGAGTTCATCTGCATACTCAAGATCTCCACCTACCGGCAAGCCGCTCGCAAGTTTTGTCACCTTGATCTCAAACGGCGCAAGCAAACGCTGCAAATACATCGCCGTAACATCGCCTTCGGTGTTCGGATTGGTAGACAAAATCACCTCTTGAATCGCGGGCTCAGCATCATTGATACGAATCATGAGTTCACGAATCTTGAGTTGGTCTACACCTATTCCCTCAAGTGGATTTATAGCCCCGAGTAACACGTGATACAGCCCTTTGTAGACACCCGTCTTTTCCAACGCCACGACATCTCGCGATTCTTCAACCACGCAGATCATTGTGCGATCACGGCGCTCGTCAGCACACACAGAGCACTGTGGTTCATCTGAGATGTTGAAGCACATTTCACAAAACCGAACTTTGGCTTTGGCATTCAGAATTGACTGTGCGAGTCGACGCGCATCTTCCTCTGGGACTTTCAGAAGATGAAACGCAATTCGTTGCGCCGATTTTGGCCCAATCCCTGGCATCCGACCGAGTTCATCGATCAATGCCTGCATCGGCGGAGAATAAGGCGACGCCATTGCTGCTACTTCTTGGGATCTTCGAGTTTGGTGATGCCTGGGAAGAAGTCAGACAGGTGGTCCTCTGCAGATTTGCCAGCGACTTTTGGCGCATCGGTGAGCTCAGTTGGATCTATGTCGTGAATTTCCTCAGGCTTGTTCCCATTTTTTGGCTCAGCGGCCACGAACTTTATGTCGAGACCTGCGCCAAACACGGCATCAACTAACTGCTGTACATCAGCCAGGCATTTTGTGGCTCGTGTGCAATGACCAGCGTTTGGAAACTCGACTGTCAGTTCGGTGTCGGTGACGACAACTACTTCGCCACCTGCCACGATCGCGCGTGCCGAACCCTTCAGACCAGGAAGGATGTCGGTCATCCATTTCTCACGCACCGCTGGCTCCGCCCGAATCGCCCCACTAGCGGTACGAGTTACCGGCTTGGTGTCGGCACTTAAATCCGGTTTGGATTCGCTGCCACGTGTCACCTCCGAAGAAGACGCATCACCAGCGTCACTTACGCCGCCAACTGAATCACTTTTTTGCTCTGTCGGCTTGGACGAACGAGCCTTCCCGCCGAGTTGGGCTCGGCCCGTGTTCGGATCAATTGGAGCAGGTCGTGGTAACGGTGCACTCGCATCGCGACCACGCGCCACCGCTTGCTCTACGCGATCCAAACGTGCCCGTAGTGAATTGATGTCGTCGCCTAGCTCGGGCGTTGTGAGTTTCACCATGCTCACCTCAAGGAGTAGGCGCGGATCAGGTGCGTGGCGCATCTCTACCATCGACTCACCCAGCACGGTCATCGCGCGAACAATACTTACCGCGCCAAGAAGACGAGCTTGCTCCGACACGCGTTGCAACATGCGCTCGGGCAACTGCACTAACTCAGGGGCCTGTAGGGAAAGAAACATATCGCGCAAATGTCGGACGATTTCTTCTGTGAGGGTGCGCGCATCACGACCTTGGTGCATCGCGTGGGCAACTGCCGTAAGAGCACGACCGGAATTGTGCTCAACCAGTGCTGCGACGATTTCTTCGAGTGAGACCGATTCTTCAGCTTCACCACCAGCGGCAGCGCTTAACTCGAGTGCGGACAGTGTGTCGCGTGCACTGCCTGCGCCTTGTTGCAAAACTTGGGCGATCGCGTCGTCACTGATCTTCAGCCCAGCGTCTTCAATCACCCAGCGCACGTATGCCTCGAGTTCGTCAAGTGGCAATAAGTGAAACTGCAAATGTTGAGTACGCGAACGAATCGTGTCACTGACCTTCTGTGGGTCAGTGGTTGCCAACACGAAAACGACATGCTCGGGCGGCTCTTCAAGGGTTTTCAGCAATGCGGCCTCGGCGGCTTTGCTCAACATGTGAACTTCGTCGAGGATGTAAACACGGTGCCTACCCGGTGTGGCAAGTGATGAGCGCTCAATGAGTTCACGCATGTCATCAACACCGTTATTGCTTGCAGCATCCAGCTCAATCACGTCATAAGAGGTGCCTGCTTCAACCGCACGGCACGAATCACATTCACAACATGGCTCACCTTCAGCAGGTGCTGTGCAATTCAGAACTTTGGCAAGGATGCGCGCCGTTGTGGTCTTTCCCGTTCCTCGTGGCCCAGAAAAGAGATATGCCTGCCCTTCACGACCACTGATCACCGAATTACGAAGCGCACGAACGATATGGTCCTGGCCCCTGAGTTCACCGAAGCGACGCGGTCTGTATCTGCGATAAAGGGACTGCGTGGCCATTCCTTGAGCCTACGACTTCGGTGTACTGCCCAACTTCAACAGTCCTTCAGGGCTACCGTAATTGTGACTTTATGAGCCATCGACGCACGGCAATCCGCCGACTCGGATCGTTGCTTTTCGCGGTCATGGTGCTGCTCACGTTGTGTGCGGCGCCCGCTTCCGCTGCAGGCACAAACACCGTGGTTTCGTCGAACCCCGCCGCTGGCGAAAATGTCGCGGTTCCCCCAACGCAATTGCAGATCATCTTCAATGAAGAGATCCCAGCTTTGGCAGCGCTAGGCGGAATTGGCGTGGCGATGACCTGCCAAGGTATTTCTGTTGGACTCGGACCCGTGCAACTCGGTGTTGATCGCCGAACTGTTTCAACGGCATTGACTCAACTTCCAGGTAGTGGTGAGTGTGCGGTTTCATGGAGCCTCCCCGATGGCAGCGCCGGCGCAATCAATTTCACGATTGCTGGTGACACCACGAGTAGTTCAACCACCTCAATAGTCGAGGGTGGGGAAACAACCACCACAACCCTCGTCACTGAAGAAGCCACTGTTGTGGGAGAGCCACCCCGAGTTGGTGGCCCGCTTGGTCTTGTTCGACTCCTTTCTTATATAGCCATAGCTGCTCTTTTTGCAGGGCTCCTACTTTTGCCACTTTCTTGGCCGGAAGGCATCAGTGACGTGGCGGCGGCACGATTCTTCAAGATTGTCTGGCCGTTAGCGAGTGTGGTCACGATTTTGAACATGATCCTCGCTGCTGCTCAGCACAATGGTGAGACCTTCACCGAGTCATTGAGTCTCAACGACTGGATCGACCTCGCAAGTGACACCCCTGGCAAAGCTCTTGTTGCACGCACCTTGTTGGTTGTCTTTGCTGGATGGATGGCGTGGCAACCAACACGTGTGATTGACCCTGCATATGACTCCTTTGCTCTTGGTCACCTCGCATTGATTGGAGTGAGTTTTGGTTTCGACCGCGACGATGGACGCTCGGTTGCCCTCGGATATCCCATCGGGATTTTGCATTCAGTGTCAGCGTTGTTCATCGTTGGTGGGGCGATCATGTTCAGCCGAGTGCTACTCACCGGCAAAAGCACCGAAGCAACTACTAACGCACTCCGCGAGTACAGCAAGTGGTTGATACGCGCGCTACTTGTGGTGGTGGTCACCGGTGTCATGCAAACACTGCGACTCGATGGCTTCGGTATTCTCACGAGTCCACATGGGCGCGTAATTACTGCGAAGGTTGTTTTCGTTGCTGTCGGAATCTTCATCACACTGGCGCTTCGCAAATACGTAATAAGCACATTGAGCCGAGTGCGCCGATTGAACTCGGCACAATCTCTACGAACACGCCATGCAATGAATCTGTCCGTGGCGTTCTTCACGGTTGCGCTTGCATTCACATCGTGGTCAGTAACAATGCTCCCTGCACAGATGCCAAAAGATGAAGCAGCGGCCAAGCAACTGAAATTTGCATGGACAGAGCGACTCACCAACGAGGGCTTTGATCTACAGATCTCGCTGGATCCCGCCACGACTGGTCCCAACAAACTTCGCATCGAGTTATATGCGCCAGATCGAATCAACAATTTCCATGTGAAGTTCGTTCCAGCTTTGGCAAGTGCCCCTGGCATTGATCTTGGTATTCCGCTCGAGCGCCCTGGCACAGCAATCGTCACCATCGACGGTGGCCTGCGCTTCAATACCGAGGGGGTCTGGTCAGTCGAAGTATCCGGCACAACCACAACCGGCGACCTGACACCGTTGGCCACCACAATCAATCTGTCTGAACCACCGCCAGCAACTACCACAACCCTGCCGGGCCAGACCACAACCACCACGACCAGCACAACCACAACGACAACCACCACAACCCTGCCAGTTTTTACACTCCCCGATTGACCCCCTGATTCAGCGCTGTGGAGTACACCGCACTAGCGTTTCAGCGTGACCGACAACGTGATGCAGAAGAAGCTGGCCGACCTTGAAGACCGTCGCCAGCAAGCCCACAACGCGGGTTCGCCCGCTGCAGTTGAACGCCACCACTCAAGGGGGAAACTCCTTGCTCGTGAGCGCATCGAGTACTTCCTCGACCCAGGCTCGTTTCATGAACTCGACATGCTTGCGCGCCACCGCGCGCACACTGCGGGCCTCGCAGACCAGCCATATACAGATGGTGTAATCACTGGTTGGGGCACCGTTGACGGCCGCAAGGTTTTTGTCTTCAGCCAGGACTTCACAGTTATGGGTGGTGCTCTCGGTGAGGTCTTCGCCGAGAAGATTCACAAGGTGATGGATCTTGCACTGAAGGTTGGCGCACCAATGATTGGCCTCAACGACGGTGCGGGAGCACGTATTCAAGAAGGAGTGGTTGCACTTGCTTCCTATGGTGGAATCTTCCACCGCAATGTTCAGTCCTCTGGTGTGATTCCCCAGATCTCTGTAATTCTCGGCCCATGCGCTGGTGGAGCCGTGTACTCGCCAGCGATGACGGATTTCATTTTCATGGTGCGCGAGAAGAGCCACATGTTCATCACTGGTCCAGACGTGGTGCGATCGGTTACTGGCGAAGATGTCACGCTTGAAGAGTTAGGTGGCGCAATGGCACACGCTTCCAAGAGTGGTGTTGCAACATTCGTTGCCGAAGACGAAAAAGCTGTACTTGACGATGTTCGTTACCTTCTCAGCTTCCTTCCACAGAACAACATGGAAGAGCCACCTGTCAGTGACACCTCCGATGACCCCGAAAGAATGTGTGAGTCTCTTCGCGACATTCTTCCTGCGTCACCAAACCAGCCATACGACATGCAAAAGGTGATCGCCGAAGTTGTCGATGACGGTGAATTTTTTGAATACTTCCCACATTGGGCAAAGAGCATTGTTTGCGGTTTCTCGCGCCTTGATGGCAAACCCGTTGGTGTGATGGGTAACCAGCCAATGGCTTTCGCTGGTGTGTTGGACATTGAAAGCAGCGAAAAGGCTGCGCGATTTGTGCGCACATGTGATGCATTCAATATTCCACTCCTCACCTTTGTTGATGTTCCTGGTTTCCTCCCTGGAGTGAACCAGGAGCACGAAGGCATCATCCGCCACGGTGCAAAGTTGCTTTATGCATTTTGTGAATCAACTGTTCCACGTATCCAAGTGATCACACGTAAGGCTTACGGTGGGGCGTACGTTGTGATGAACTCAAAGTCCATCGGGGCCGACCTTGCGTTTGCTTGGCCCACCGCGGAACTCGCAGTGATGGGCCCGCACGGTGCAGTTGAGGTGCTGTCAAAGCGAGAACTCGCCCAAGCAGCAGACCCCGTTGCACGCAAAGCCGAACTGATCGAGGAATACATCGAGAAGTATGCCAACCCATACGCCGCCGCCGAACGCGGTTATGTGGATGATGTGATCGACCCTGCTGAAACACGCAAGAAAGTGATCGCCGGTTTTCGAATGCTCGCTTCAAAGCGTGAGGAGATTCCTCGTCGCAAGCACGGCAACACGCCGCTCTGATCGGAACACCGATGTCCGTGCAAATTTCTCCACAGCCCACAGAGGAAGAGGCGGTTGCAATAGCTGCGGCCCTTGAGTTCGCATTACGTCCCGTCGTGATCGCTACAGCGACGCAGAACGACAAGCCCAAGTGGCGATTCTCTGGCCGTTGGTGGGCACAACCATCAATTGCCCGTCGTCCGCGCCCCTGGACCTGATCGTTTTCCGTGGCTGAGCAGACGCCACTCCACGGACTTCGGGTCATTGACCTTTCAACAGTTCTGGCTGGGCCTAATTGCGCGAAGTACCTAGGTGACTTCGGAGCTGACGTTATAAAGGTTGAGCAACCTGGCGTTGGCGATTCTCTACGCAACATGGCATGGCGTGACCCACGCGATGGCGAAGGCATGTGGTGGAAAATCATCGGCCGCAACAAGCGAACTGTCGCTCTTGATCTGAAGTCCGAGTCAGATCGTGAAGTTTTCTGGACACTCGTTGACGGTGCAGATGTATTAGTGGAGAACTTTCGTCCTGGCGTGCTTGAACGTTTGGGCTTTGCGCCGGCGATGTTGCTTGAGAGAAATCCGCATCTGGTAATCACACGTGTTTCAGGTTTTGGGCAAACAGGTCCTTATGCACAACGACCTGGTTTTGCAACCATCGCCGAGTCGCTAAGTGGTCTTGCATCCATCACGGGTGAACCAGATGGTGCGCCACTGCTTCCCCCGATTGCACTCACCGATGAGGTCACCGGCATAACCGCGGCATTTGCGACGATGGTTGCGCTTTACTCGGGTGTTGGTCAAGTCGTCGATGTGAATCTCTTGGAGACAATCTTCCAAATGATTGGTGTGCTGCCAACTCTCTACGCGCTAACTGGCGAACAGCAGCAACGCATGGGCTCGGCCATTCCGTATTCAGTTCCTCGTGGCACTTTTCAATGCAAAGACCAACGCTGGGTCGGTATCTCTGCTTCTGCTGACTCGGTCGCACAACGCGTACTTATGCTTCTCGGAGTTGGTGATGATCCACGCTTTGCAACTTTCGCCGATCGTGTAGCCAACCGAGCAGCACTTGATTCACTTCTTGCCGAATACTGTGCCTCACGCACCTCAGAAGAAGTCGTGCATTCGTTCACTGAGGCTGAAGCCGCCGCCGGTCATGTACTCGACATGGAAGACATTGCGACAGATCCGCACTTTATTGAGCGTGGTCTCATCGCCGAACTTGACGGCACACCCATGCAGGGTTTGATTGCGGGTCTGTCTCGCACTCCGGGCAAGTTGCGGTGGCAGGGCAGACAAATAGATGCAGATGGTGATCACATTCGGGCCCACGGCTGGGAATGATCTGTAAGGCTGTTGTTGATGAAGTCGCTAGCTAAGTATCCGCTGTCTGCATGGTCGTGGTTTACCTTCGGACTTCTGTGTGCGATTTGGTTACCAGCGGTGGCACTTACTTTTCTGATCACGCGGCCGTTTGATCGAGCACGTTATTGGCCGGGGTTTGTATTTCGGCGGCTAACAGTCGTCCATCGTTTTTTGAACCCACATTGGAAGTTCAAGATCGGTGGCACGTTTCCAGCAAACCCTCGGACTCCCTACGTGGTGGTGTGCAACCACCAATCGTTTGTAGACATGTTGCTCATTAGCCAACTTCCTTGGGAGATGAAATGGATGAGCAAACAAAGTCTCTTTAAGGTCCCCGTTGCCGGCTGGATGATGCGGATGGCTGGTGATGTTGAAATCGAACGCGGTGATGCCCGCAGTGCACTCAAAGCATTGCGTGCATGCCAAGTGAAACTTGAGCAGAGGGTTTCGGTGATGATGTTCCCCGAAGGCACACGGAGTCGATCGGGAGAACTCGCTGAGTTCAAAGATGGTGCGTTCAAATTGGCTATCGAAGCAGGGGTGCCAATCTTGCCGATGGTCTTGAACGGCACATACAACGCACTCACACCCAATTCATGGACTTTCAATCAAGTGAAAGCCGAATTGCGGGTACTCGCCCCAATTGAAACAAGTGAATATTCTCGCCGTGAAGCGTCACTCCTGCGCCAGCACGTTCAGGGTGTGATCGCAGCCGAACTCGCCAAGATGTCGTAACAAATGCGACTTCTCGACCAATAACCTCAATCCACTCCAAACGACACTTAAGGTTTGTCTGTGGATCGTCGTGGGTTTCTGTCCCGATCAGGGCTGACAATTGGAGCACTGGCAACGAGTGGTGGGCTCGCGGGTCTCATTGATTCACGGCTTGCAAGTGCAGGTCGTGACGGTGGCCGAATCGCACTTACATTCGATGACGGCCCTGGCCCTGGAACATTTAGAACGCGCCAGATTCTTGATGACAACGGGGTATCAGGAACTTGGTTCTTCGTTGGCAATGTTGTTGGGCGATCGCCAGATGCCGCCCGTGGCCTCGTTGATCTCGGCCATTCAGTGCAAAACCATTCATGGTCACATCAGGATCTCACCACGCTCGCTGATCCAACCGCCGAAATAACGATGTGCAATGACGCGATCCGCTCCGCAACTGGCAATACACCGTCTTGCATCAGGCCCCCATATGGCGCCACCAATGATTATGTTGACTCAGTAATCACTGGTCTCGGAATGACTTCAGTGCTTTGGAGTCTTAGTTGGACACGCATTGCAACCGCTGCAAACCCAACATTGCAAACCGTGATTGAAGCAGAGGCGCGCCGTGATCGTGGTTTGTCATCGACCATTCTTTTCCACGACGCGACCAATGATTGGGAGCAAATGCTCTACTTCCTGCCAAGCATCATTGCTGCTTTCAAAGCATTGAATTACGAGTTTTTCACTTACGGCTGATAGGACTTTCTAAGTGAGATTCCTGAATGCATCTGACCATCGGTGGCTTTGCATTGAGAACGAAAACAATCCGCTGCAAATCGGCGGGCTTATATTTCTGAAGTGTGGCGATCACCCTGCCAAGGAATTCACCGCTCGGGCCCAGCAACATCTAATTTCCCGCCTACCTGAAACACCATGGCCCGTTCGGTATAAAGCTGCGCCATTAAATATTGATTCCGGCGCCTGGATAAATATCGGCGAAGTAGACATTAATAAGGTCACTTCTAAATGGGATGCAACTAATCCAGTAACGATTGATCAACTTGAGTCATTCGTTTGTGAACAAGTATTGGTCCCCCTTCCGCGTGACCGTCCACCATTTCGAATCACGTTTTTTGAAAACCTTGATGACTCTTTGAAACCATTCGGAGATGTCGCCATGTTGGTCCAGCATCATCATGCTGTGGCCGATGGTGTTGGATTTCAGAACGTTATCAATGCCATTACAGATGATGAATCGATTCCAGTTGCAGCGTCACACGTGATTTACCGCAAGGATCGAGCGCCAATTGCACCAATATGGATCGCCCAATCTTTGGTGCGCGCCCGCAGAACAAAATCGTTGGATCAATCCCGTGCCGATCTCCGCGAACATGCTGCGGCTGAATTGAAGGCACTTCGTAGCGATCCTGAATTCAAACGCCAGCTCACACCAGAAATCCCATCACTTGATGGCCCATCAAGTCGGCAACGCTCTTTTACTTTCATTGACCTTGATTTAGATCACATCAAATCTCGGGCCAAAGCGCTCGGGGGAACGGTCAACGATCTGATGATGACCATTGTGGGTGGCGCATTTCGCCTGCATCTGCAGGAAATTGGTGAGCTTGATGCGCTCGGCGACAGCAGCACAATTGGGATCATGCCGCGAAGTCTGCGCACGGAGGCTGACGGGTTGTACGGCAACTACTTGAACATGACTCTGCCGTTACTTGGCACACAGATCGCAGATCATGCAGACCGGTTTGTTTTTGTACAGCGATCGATTCGTAACGAACTGCGTCGCTCACAGTTGATGCACGATTCAACGCCAACTTATGAAAAGCCATTCGCAGCACGTAAACGTTTGAAACCTGAAGTTGGCACGGCAGCAGGAAATATCTCAGTCTCTAATGTGCCAGGGCCATCCAGTCCACGGTGGTTCGCTGGCTACAAGATGATGTCTAACTATCCGACACCAAGTTTGGTGGCAGGTCGCTTCATGAACATCACGCTTCGACGCTATTGCGACACGCTAAATCTTGGGATTATGAGCGAGCCAGCAAAGCTTGCTGATCTTGACGCGTTCGTGGACACGATCCATCAAGTTGTGCAAGAAGTTTGATTCTCACCGCAACGCGGCCCACGAACCAAGTTCAATGCGTTCACCGTCATGGCGCACGAGTAAGGCCGCAAGGTTGTGTCGGTTTACCAATCTCTCGGCATCTTCAGACGCACAAACTGTGAGTGCTGTAGCAAATGCTTCGGCCCACGCCGCTGATCCCGCTACGACACTTGCCTGCAGTGTGGAAGTTGCCGTCACGGAAACTGGTTTTCTTGTACGTGGGTCAATGACGTGATGGCGCCGGTCACCATCTACTTCCCAAGTACGCGCAGCGAGTGTTGAAGTTGCAACGCCACCTGCACGTAGTCTGACTGTGTCAATGACTTCGGTGTAGTCATCCGGTGCGCCGATGTTGACCACCCAATTATCACCGTCATCAGGTTTTCCAGCGAGTGCAACATCTCCTCCCATGGAGATGCTTACGCCCTGAACTCCCATTTCCAGCAGGTCTCTTGCGATCAAATC
>CAZXAX010000024.1:0-10630 GCA_964638795.1 uncultured Bifidobacterium sp.
GTCCCGTATTTGCGTCGCACGCTTGGCAATGTGTTCCAGGACTACAAGTTGCTTCTCAATAAGACCGTTTTTGAAAATGTCGCTTTTGCCCTTGAAGTAATCGGTAAGCCCAAGCATTTGATCGCACAACAAGTCCCTGCGGTACTGGAGCTTGTTGGGTTGGAAGATAAAACCGATCGCTTTCCACACCAGTTGTCAGGTGGTGAGCAACAGCGTGTTTCGATCGCGCGCGCATTCGTAAACCGACCATTGATTCTTCTCGCGGACGAGCCCACAGGAAACCTTGACCCCGCAACAGGCGAAGGCATCATGCGGTTGCTTGAGCGCATCAACCAGACCGGGACGACCATCGTGATGGCCACGCACGACCACCGCATTGTGAACATGCTTCGTAAGCGCGTCATTCAATTAGATCGCGGGGTCATTGTTCGTGATCAAGAAAGGGGTGTGTACGAATGATTCTTGGTCGAATTTCCTACGCATTCCGTGAGATGTGGGCGTCGTTCAAGCGCAACATCACTCTTACTGCCGCCGCAATCCTCACTTCTGCAGTGTCACTGTTGCTAGTTGGCACGACCTTCTTGATTCAACGCGCCTTTGACAATTTGCTGGTGCAGTGGCGCGGCGATGTCGAGATGATCGTGTTTGTGCGCGCGGATGCCACCGAATCACAGGTGGACAACATTGAGTCCGCGCTTAAAGATCAGCCAACTGTTATTGATGGCGAAAAACTCAAGTATTTGAATCAGAAGCAAAGTTTTGATGAAGCAAAAAAGATCTTTGCTGGTGACCCAAATACATTGAGCCTCTTGACCGAAGAAACCATTCCTTCACAATTCAAGGTTGTGCCGATCACCAAAGATCCGGAACTGGTGAGAAGCCTTGCGGAACAGTTTCAGACGCTCCCTGGTGTTGAGTCGGTGGCCCTCGCTGAGGACCAGTTTCGAGTCATTGCCAAATTGTCATCGTTTGTGCGAACAGTGACAATCGGTATGTCGCTGGTGCTGCTTGCCGTTGCCGTGGGTCTGATCTGGAACACGATTCGAACCGCCATGTTTGCGCGCCGACGTGAAATTGAAGTGATGAAACTTGTGGGTGCGACCAACTGGTTCATTCGTGTGCCTTTCATGCTCGAAGGTCTGCTTCAGGGCTTGATCGGCGCGGTTGTTTCCTGTGGTGGGCTCTGGGGCCTCAACCGCGCGTGGACCAACGGTGTAGCCAGCTTCAAACCCGGAACGGGTATCTCTGCTCTGGTTGTGCCAAGTGGATACGTATCGGGTGTGATGGTCATTCTCATCGCATTGGGAGCTATTGCTGGTGCCGTGGGCTCAGGAATTGCCGCCTCCCGATTCCTTGATGTCTGATTGATGTGATGCGCCATCGGCGTACGGGAGGACAAGACGATGACTGAGTTTTCTGAGATCAAGTACGAGCTTCGAAATAATGCTGCACTAATCACACTGAATCGACCCGCAATGATGAATGCATTCACGGGCACGATGATGAGAGAGCTTGTTGCGGCATTCGACAAGAGTGATGCCGATGACTCCGTTCGAGCCGTGGTGATCACGGGGGAGGGCAAAGGTTTCTGCGCTGGAGCTGACCTTTCGGCTGGAGACAAGACTTTTGTGCGTGGTGGAAGTGACGTCAAGGCAAAGTCAGGTGTGACTCGCGATGGTGGCGGCATTGTCAGCATGCGAATGTTTGAGAGTTTGAAGCCGGTCATCGTTGCCATCAACGGAGCAGCAGTTGGGGTGGGAATCACAATGATTCTTCCTGCCGACATTCGGCTTGCCTCTACCAAATCAAAATTTGGTTTTGTATTTGCGCGTCGCGGTATCACCCCCGAAGCGGCGTCATCGTGGTTCTTACCGCGTCTAGTTGGAATGCAAACTGCTGCCGAATGGGTTTACACGGGAAGACTCATCAGCCCAGATGAAGCACTCAAGCACGGCTTGGTGCGAAGCATCCATGAACCCGATGAACTTTTGCCTGCGGCCTTTGCCTTAGTCGATGAAATTGCGGCGAATACCGCACCGGTTTCGGTTGCGATGTCACGGCAAATGATGTGGCGCATGTTGGGTGCATCACACCCGATGTATGCGCATCGCATGGATTCTCGCGGAATAAATGCGCGAGGCAAGAGCGCGGATGCAGCTGAAGGAGTCAACAGTTTCCTTGAAAAGCGTGCACCCAACTTTCCAATGAAGGTAAGTGAAGGGCTGCCGGATATCTTCCCCGAATGGGTGGACCCGGAGTTTTCATGACGCCAGTTGAGGGGCCACTATTTGAACGTGTTGGTGGCATGCCTTTCTTTACGACTCTCGTTGACAACTTTTATGACGAAGTGCAACGCGACAGCGTCTTGTTGCCTTTGTATCCGCAAGATGATCTAGATGGGGCTCGTCACCGATTGACCCTATTTCTCGCCCAATATTGGGGCGGGCCAAGAATGTATATGGAAGAACGAGGGCACCCGATGCTTCGGATGCGCCATTTTCCTTTCATGATCGGCACATTGCAGCGCGATCATTGGCTGATCTGTATGGCCTCTGCGGTGCAAAAAACCACGGAAGATCAACACTTACAGGCCGAGCTAATGGACTACTTCGTGAACGCCGCAAATCACATGCGCAACGAGGATTTTCCGATGGACCAGCGCCCGTCTTTGCCCTCTACGGGCGGCTAGTTAAAGACAACAGTGCGATTGCCAAAAAGCATCACACGGTGTTCAACATGATCACGAACTGCTCGCGCAAGAACAGTTGTCTCGAGATCGCGACCCTTGCGAGCCATAGTTTCGGGCGTATCTCGGTGGGAAACGCGAACGACTTCCTGCTCGAGGATTGGGCCTTGGTCAAGAATCTCGGTCGCATAATGGGCGGTGGCGCCAACGAGTTTTACGCCTCGATCAAATGCTTGCCGGTAGGGATTTCCACCAATGAATGCCGGAAGGAACGAATGATGGATATTGATCACCTTCATGGGGAATGCATCCAGCACGGTTGGCGTGAGGATCTGCATGTAACGAGCCATGACCACAAGATCAATGTCGGCCGCATTCAATAGTTTGACCATCTCAGTCTCTTGTTGCGTTCGGGTGTCCTTATTGATGGGCAGGTAATGGAAATCAACTCCCAGACTGCGACAGAAATCCGCGTGATCTGGATGATTAGAGATGACGATCGGAATATCAATTGCCAGATCGCCAGATTTCCAACGGATCAACATGTCGTAAAGGCAATGCGGCTGTTTTGATGCAAGCAAACCAACTCGAGACACACGGTTCATGTCTTGAAGATCTACCCGCATTCCGAATTTGGTCGCAACAGGGGAAAGTCGCTTCAAAATCTCGGCATCGGAATCGGTGCCTTGATAATTGAATTCAATTCGCTGGAAAAAAGTGCCATCGATATCTGTGTGCTGGTCTGCATGATCAATGCTGCCCCCGAGGTCAGCAATAGCCGTGGCCACTGAAGCCACGATCCCGGTGGTGTCCGGGCATGTGAGACGCAGAACTAGGTGTCTTGACACGATCATTAAGGCTAATCGTGCAGTGTCAGCTCAGGGCAAACAGTGCGATTGATGCAGCGTTAGCAATATTCAACGAGTCCACATTGTGGTGCATGGCAATACGCGCACATACATGGGCCTTGGCAAGTGTCTGTTCGCTTAGCCCAATTCGTTCCGAGCCAAACAGAACCGCAATTCGACGTGACCGGAATTCGTCGTCGGCTGCGAGATCACGAATATCTGTTGCTTGTGGGTCTGGAGTCATCGCAACAATGGTCAGATTGGCAGATTCAAGTTGATCTGAAAGTACTTGGTCTGAGTTTGCGCGACCATGAGGCACGAGGAAAGAAGTACCCATAGCCACACGAAGCGCGCGTCTTGCGAATGGATCGGCACTGGTCCAATCAAGTGCCAGCGCATCCCATCCCAATCCTGCAGCACTGCGGACCACGGCGCCTATGTTCGTCGGATTGTCAACTGCCTCAAGTGCAACTACACGTCGCGAGTTATTGAGCAATGTGGGTAGATGCATCGGCTGGGGCCGCTCAAATATTCCAAGTGCATCGAGGGGTACACCAAGACCAGTTACTTCGCGGCGCAGTTCGATATCACCGATAAACACATCAACTTCGACGGCAGCCAATTGCTTGGCGTAACGCTCAGCGCAGAGAAGCGCTCGTGGTTTGCAGCCCGCAGCAAAGGCACGTTCCACAACCAGGTCTCCTTCGGCGACAAAGAGCCCACTCTCAGCGGGGTCGCGGCGTTGATCACGGGGAAATAGCTGTCTTTCGTTGAGGCGAAATACTTCCAGACGCGGGTCGTTTACATCCTCGATATGGATGATTGGCATTTTTAAAAATGCCAGGGGAATGGCGACCAGTCGGGGTCGCGCTTTTCAAGAAATGACATGCGTCCCTCTTGCGCCTCATCGGTCATGTATGCGAGGCGAGTGGCTTCACCTGCAAGCACCTGTTGCCCTACGAGACCGTCGTCAATCATGTTGAAACTGAACTTGAGCATCCGCTGTGCCGTTGGACTCTTGCTGTTGATCTCTTTGGCCCACTGCAATGCTTCAACTTCGAGCTGATCATGATCAACGACGGCATTCACCATGCCCATGCGATGGGCATCCTCGGCGGAATACTCGCGCCCGAGAAAGAAGATCTCGCGGGCGAATTTTTGCCCAACTTGTCGGGCCAAATACGCAGAACCAAAACCGCCATCAAAACTTGCAACATCGGCGTCTGTTTGTTTGAAACGCGCGTGTTCACGGCTCGCGAGCGTGAGATCAGAAACCACATGCAAACTATGACCACCACCCGCGGCCCATCCCGGCACCACACACATCACGATTTTTGGCATGAAGCGAATCAATCGCTGCACCTCGAGGATGTGCAGGCGACCGGTCTTGCCGGCATCTACATTCGTACCTGTTTCGTCATCGGAATACTTGTATCCGTCACGCCCGCGAATGCGCTGGTCGCCACCACTGCAAAACGCCCAGCCACCGTCTTTTGGTGATGGACCATTGCCAGTGAGAATCACGCATCCGACATCAGTAGACATGCGTGCATGGTCAAGTGCGCGATAAAGCTCATCCACAGTGTGTGGGCGGAATGCATTGCGCACTTCTGGGCGATTGAATGCGATTCTCACAGTTCCATGCTCAACAGCACGGTGGTAGGTGATATCGGTGAAATTAAAGTCCGCTACTTCGCGCCACTTGGAGGCATCAAAGAGGGGAGAGATCGTGTTGGTCATGTTGTTCCAGCCTTGGTGGCATTCGAAATCGCCAAAACAAAGCCTATTAGGAGCAACTAACCGCTTCATCAGTGGATAGTTTTAAAGCGTGTTAATTGAGATGGAACGCCACCTAATTCATCGCGTTGGTTGGCTTCGGGCAATGGTTCTAGGGGCCAATGACGGAATCATCTCGACATCTGCGCTGATTCTTGGTGTCGCCGCCTCGGATGCCACCCGCACTGCGATCTTGACCGCTGGGATGGCGGGTCTTGTGGCAGGCGCGGTGTCTATGGGACTCGGAGAGTACGTGTCAGTCCGCACTCAAAAAGACACCGAAGAGGCTGACATCGCCAAGGAGATGTGGGAACTTGAAAATGTTCCTGAGCGTGAACTCGAAGAACTGATCGGGATCTATCAACACAAAGGTTTGTCGCGTGATCTTGCCCGCCAAGTCGCAGTTGAGCTGACCGCGAAGGACGCGTTGAAGACCCACCTCGCCGAAGAACTTGGAATCCATGACAAAACCAAAGCACGCCCCATTCAGGCCGCTATCAGTTCTTTGCTGTCTTTCGCCGTTGGTGCTTCGCTTCCACTCATCACAGCCGCCGCAACAGGCAAAGATTCACGCGTTCCAATTGTGATGCTGATCACGGTCTTAGCTCTCGCGATGTTGGGATTTGTGAGTGCCAAGACTGGCGGCGTGAAACCGACTCGCCCGGTGCTGCGAGTCGTGCTCGGTGGAACTTCCGTAATGGCTTTCACGATGCTCGTGGGCAAGATTTTCGGCTCGACCATCGGTTGATCCGGGCGCGAGCCTGGCTTTTAAGTTCCCCACAGGCGGATTCACCTACCTAGCGACCTGAATAGTTGACATCCTGACCAAATACGACCATAATCATCGGGTATTCCAAAAAGTATTACAAAAATGGAACTATTTTGAGAGTCTTAATGCGCGTGTTTTGCCCCCTTGGTCTGTTGGCTTCGCTACTGGTTGCCTGCAGCGGGGTCGATGGATCGGCGGACGTGTTAAGGCTTGGTTACTTCGCCAATATCACCCATGCACCAGCGATCATCGGTGTCGACCTTGGTTTTTTCGAGGATGCATTGGGCCCTGATGTGAAACTCGAACTGGTTACCTTTAGCTCCGGTCCAGAAGCCGTTGAGGCTCTTTTCTCGGGTTCGGTTGATGCAACTTTTATCGGACCAAACCCAGCGATTTCCGGTTATCAAAAATCTGAAGGAGATGCGCTTCGAATAGTCGCCGGCACCACTTCAGGTGGTGCTTCGCTGGTCGTGCGTGACGGAATTGATTCAGTTTCTGATCTTGAGGGCTCCACACTTGCAACACCATCCTTGGGCAACACTCAAGATGTTGCATTGCGAAGTTGGCTATCCGATCAGGGATTTAATACCGACACGAGTGCGGGTGGCGATGTTTCTATTCGTCCACAAGAAAATGCCGACACGCTCACAGCTTTCATTGACGGACAGATTGATGGAGCGTGGGTTCCAGAACCTTGGGCGACGCGCTTGGTTCTCGAAGGCAACGGAAAAGTTCTTGTCGATGAGTTCGAACTTTGGCCTAAAGGGCGATTCGTGACGACACATCTTGTTGTCGGCAGGGAATACCTTGCCAAGTTCCCCACAAACATAGAGCGTCTCATTGATGGTCTTATTACGGCCCTTGATTGGATTGATGCCAACGACAGCGAAGCTATGGCTGCCGTGAATTCGGGTATCAGGGAAATTACATCGAAGGAACTCAAACCAGAAACCATCACGCGCGCTTGGAGCAATCTCGAATTCACATACGATCCGATTGCTAGTTCGTTGGAGAGGTGCAAGGACAACGCTGTTTCCGTCGGCTTGTTGGACCCCGTTGACCTTGATGGTATTTACGAATTGTCGCTACTGAATTCGATCTTAAAGAAGCGTGGTCTTGACGAGATTGGAGTTTCATGAATTCTGTCGTTGGCTCAAGTGTGCATCTTGCAGGAGTTTCAAAGATTTACGGAACTCGCCACAAGCAAACTTTGGCTTTGGATTCAATCAGTCTTGATGTTGCACCCGGGGAATTCGTGTGTCTCGTCGGTGCTTCAGGTTGTGGAAAATCAACTCTGCTCAATCTTGTTGCTGGGCTTGATTCTGTGACTTCAGGAAGCCTCGAAGTCAACGGTCGCACGGCGCTCATGTTCCAAGAATCAGCACTATTTCCGTGGCTCACTGCTGCGGGAAACATAGATCTTGCACTTCGGCTTGGTGGAGTACCGAAGAATGAACGCCCCACACGAGTGGCGGAACTCCTTGAGTCGGTGCACCTGCAGGATTTCGCCAAGAAGCGACCGCACGAGTTGTCTGGTGGTATGCGTCAACGCGTTGCGCTTGCGCGTGCATTCGCTCAAGATGCAGAGATCTTTCTCATGGATGAGCCCTTCGGGGCCCTTGATGCGATGACGCGTGACATTCTCCACGACGAGTTGGAGAAGCTATGGCGCGAACGAAAGTTCAGTGTGTTGTTCGTTACGCACAATGTTCGTGAAGCTTCACGTCTTGGTGACAGGGTGTTGGTTCTCACAAGTCGCCCAGGCAAAGTGGCGCACGAGATTGAAGTCAATATTCCGCGGCCACGAAGAATTGATTCGCCTGAAGTGAGTTCGCTCTCGGCGGAGATTACCCAGCGTCTGCGTGAGGAGGTGCGTCGCCATGCCAACGACTGACGGAGTGAATGAGCCGGATCTAAACGATCAAGAGCTTGCTGGATTAGACAAACTTGAGAGTGTCCCAAGTGTTGGGCGCAATACCGCGGTATCGGTGTGGTCGAACCTGTGGCCAAAGATCGGCGCTCTAGTTATTGGTTTGTTCCTCTGGCAATTGGTGGTGTGGTCGGAATGGAAGCCCGAATACATCCTTCCTGGGCCCGGGAAAACTTTCAGCACATTGTGGGATATGTTGCGTGAAGGCACGATCTGGGAAGCCACGCTCACCACGATGCGCCGTGCGTTTGTTGGCTATGTCGTTGCAGTTTTGATTGGGCTCATCATTGGTGGGCTCGTTGCGCGGATTCGTGCAGTGAGAGCGGCGTTTGGTTCGTTCATCACGGGAATACAAACCATGCCATCTATTGCATGGTTCCCACTTGCGATTGTGTTGTTCCAGCTTTCCGAGCGCGCGATTCTATTTGTGGTGGTATTAGGTGCAGCCCCTGCGATAGCCAATGGGCTCATCTCAGGCGCAGACAACATCCCACCTGTGCTGTTACGTGCGGGCAAAGTGCTCGGTGCTCGTGGCTGGAATTCATTCCGTCACATTGTGTTTCCGGCGTCGCTACCCGGCTTGGTGTCTGGGTTGAAACAAGGTTGGGCATTTGCATGGCGCAGCCTGATGGCGGGAGAGCTGCTCGTAATTATCAAAGGCAAACCCTCAATCGGTTCGTTGTTGCAGGAAAACCGGGCCGTGAACGATTACCGCGGCCTGCTCGCTGTGATGATCGTGATTCTGGTTATCGGGATCATCGTGGACTCGGTGGTTTTTGGTCGACTTGAAAAGGCAATCCGCCGCCGGTGGGGTCTCGAGCAGTAGTAATTACAAATGCCCCGTCCTCCATTAAATGACGATCTTGCATGGGCGCGACATTTGAGTCTCGTTGCTCCACGCATTTATGTGTCAGGTGAACTGCAAGGCTGGGATAAAGAGCAGCGTGAGCATCTCGACGAGTGGGTCAAGGCTGGGATAACCACGTATTTAGATTTGCGAGGTGAAGCCAACGATGCCGAGTTTGTTCGCGAGCACTCGCCGCATATTCGGTATCACACTCTTGGGGTCATTGATGACGGTGAATCTCGTGACCACAGGTGGTTTGAATCGGGAACAGGGATAGTCAGCAACGCACTTGATTCGGGATCAGACAATGTCTTGATCGGTTGTTCCATGGGGATCTCACGCTCCACGTCAATGGCCTTTGCGGTTCTGATCTCGCGCGGATACGAGCCGTTGGACGCCTTGAAATCCATTCACTCAGCACGCCCCGTCGCCACATTTCTCTATGCCATGGACGCTCTTGATTGGTGGTACAAAAAGCAGGGGATCGGAAGTGACGTGACGGTAACAACGCGCCAGGAGATCACAAAGTGGCTTGCTGAGGAGACCGGCATCCCTTACTGGGCGATCGCCCACGAGACTGGTCGATACGGCTGACAAAACGTATTGAACGCTTGCCAAAATGGTCCTGATTGGGGTTACTATTTGGACAACACCACATATAGGGGGGTAGTGATGCAGTTAGAGGACATGATTCTCATCAGCGTGGACGACCACGTAGTTGAGCCACCGTCACTTTCGGAGTACTTCAGGGATCACGTTCCTGCAAAGTTCAAGGACCGCGTACCGAAGGTCATTCGCCGCGAGAACGGTACCGATGCATGGTTGATTGAGGGCAACGAGATTTCGACCTTCGGTTTGAATGCAGTGCAGGGTCGCCCGCCGGAGTCATGGGGTTCGGATCCAGGCTCGTTCGATCAAGTTCGCCCAGGCACGCACGATGTCCACCAGCGCATTAAAGACATGGACGCCAACGGTGTGCTCGCTGCAATCAACTTCCCGTCGTGGCCCGGCATGGGCGGTCAGTTCTTCATGCAGAACACTGACCACGAATATGTAGCGGCGATGACCCGCGCATACAACGACTGGCAGATCGAAGAGTGGTGCGGTTCGTACCCAGGTCGCTTCATTCCGATTGGCATCAGTGGCTTCATGCTCGGTGCTGACTGGATGGCCGAAGAAATTCGCCGTATTGCTGCAAAGGGTTGTCACGCCATCTCGTGTCACCCAGACGGATACCGCTTCGGCGCACCGGACTATCACGGTGACGAATGGGATCCGGCTTGGAAGGCTTGCGAAGAAGTTGGCACCGTTGCGGTGTTCCACTTTGGTGGAATGCCCAACTTCATGCCGCGCACACCGTTCTCGGTCATTCCGCAATCGATGCCGTTCCAGACTGCGATCTTCGCTGGTGAACTTCTGTGGTCACAGATGTTCATCAAGTTCCCGAAGTTGAAAGTTGCGCTCGCAGAAGGTGGTATTGGCTGGGTGCCTTACTTCCTTGAGAAGGCAGACTTCGTTTACGAACACCACCGTGCATGGACCGGAGCTGATTTCGGTGACAAATTGCCAAGTCAGGTGTTCCGCGAGCACGTGCAGACTTGCTTCATCGATGACACCACGGGTTTGAAACTGCGTCATGACATTGGTATCGACATGATCACCTGGGAATGCGACTACCCACACTCCGATTCAACTTGGCCAATCGCGCCCGAGACACTGTGGAAGTCAGTGAAGGAAGCGAAGCTCACTGACGAAGAGATTCACAAGGTGAGCT